>JAAYOA010000027.1 GCA_012520525.1 Clostridiaceae bacterium
AATTGATGTTTAATCGTTTCATTCATACTGTTCTCTCTTTCTAACTTTGAATTTTGCTGCATTCACAAAGCATTCTTATAATGAAAAGCCTTCAATCACTGTAGACTATGCTTCCCCTTCGGGAGTTGATAGAAGGGTTATCGATGTAAAGTTAAAAGTATCTTATTTATTTTTTAGTCTTGACAGTACGGCGACTCCTTGCTGCAGGTGTCGTTGATTGTTGTTTCTTCACTTGAGAGGCCAGTTTTTTCTTAGCCTTTTCTCTGTCCGCTTTGCGATCACGTCGGAAAATAATACCGGAGAAGGGCGGTACATCCACAGTAAAACGATGAGTCCAGTCTCGATAACCTTCGGCTGTCGCTGTAACCTTCAACGAATCGGACTTAGTGTGACCGCCAAACCGCTCTTCATCACTTGATAAAATACGTTCCAACGTTGTTTCCTCATCATAACCAAATACGAAACCATTCAACTGCAGACCGGACATATTAAGTACAACAATAAAAGATTCATCGTCATTAATTCGTTCATAAACATAGGTAGCCACGTCTGGACGATCTACTTCTAGCCACCGGTAATTACTCTCTGCATATTCTTTTTCGTACAGACAAGAATGGGTAACATACAATTTGTTTAAAATTTTAATATATTCGCGGAACGAATCATGATTGGGATACTTTAACAAGTCCCAATCCATTTCCCGTTCAGCATGCCACTCTCTAAAATGTCCCCATTCATTGCCCATGAAATTTAACTTCTTGCCGGGATGGGTGTACATATACATATATAGCGTGCGCGCCTGGGGGAACTTGCCTTCATAGTCACCATACATTTTCTGCATGATCGTTGCTTTACCCTGGGTCACTTCGTCATGGGACAAAGGCAAGATGAAGTTTTCGTTATAAAAATACATCATTGAGAAGGAAAGCTTATGATAGTGGTCACCGCGCGCAAAGGGACCTGTGCGGAAATAGTCCAAAGTATCATTCATCCAGCCCATATTCCACTTGTAGTCAAAACCCAAGCCTTCGTATTCAACGGGCGCCGTAACTTTGAGAAAGTCACTAGAGTCCTCGGCCGCCAAGATAATGTCGGGATGAAGACGCTGCAAACCCGCATTCATATTCTGAATAAATCTGACACCACCTTCATTGATACCTCTGTTCGGATTACCTTGCCAATAGATGATATTTTTTACAGCATCGATGCGCAAACCGTCGATGTGGAACTCTTCAATCCAATAATTGGCCGCCGACTGTAAGAATGTACACACTTCGCCTCGATAATAATTAAAATTCCGAGACCCCCACTCGCTGTGTCCGGTATCTATGTCGGGATATTCATACAAACTAGTGCCGTCGAATTGAGAAAGTCCATAGTAATCAAGAGCAAAGTGAACCGGTACGAAATCCATGATCACGCCGATTCCCGCTTGATGACATTTGTCAACAAAATACTTTAGCTGTTCCGGTGTCCCGTAGCGTGAGGTTGCAGCATAAAAACCGACCACTTGATAGCCCCAAGACTCATCGGAGGGATGTTCAGTTATCGGCAATAATTCTACATGGGTATAGTGGTGTTCCAAAAGATAAGGAACCAACATATCAGCGATTTCCTGGTAATTGTACCAACGTTTTTCCACATCTGGAATCTCTTCTTCGGAACCTTTTTGGCGCCAAGAACCCAAATGAACTTCATAAATGTTAAGAGGCTTATTAAAGCATTTGCTGCGCTGAGCTAACCAATCCGCATCATTAAATTTATAGGCCGCATCATCTACTATGATCGTCGCAAAGTTAGGTCGCAACTCCATTTGACGAGCAAAAGGATCCGTGTGTTCACAAGACCAACCTTCTTCGGTATGGATTACATATTTATACATCATGCCTACTTGGGCCTCGGAAATTATAGTTTTCCATACACCCGACAGACCTACTTGTTCCATGGGATTTTTTCCCTGTTGCCATTCGTTAAATTCTCCAATTACATCAATGCCTTTGGCGCGGGGGGCATAAACAGTAAATTGAATGCCTGCAACTTTTCCGTCTTTGCGGATTGGCTGTGATCCGAAATAATGCCAGGCATCAAACATTTCTCCTGTGTAAAATTCAGGCCTCATAAGCTCACCTACCTATAATATTAATGTTTACTTTCTCTTATACTTTACAACATATTGAACAATAAGGCACCTCCCTAAAAAATTAAATTCAGGGAGGTGCCACAAAAGTTTATTAATATATTAAAAATATTTAGTTGTCGAATTCGAGGCGACTAATGCGCAACACACCTTCAACATTTGCCAAAGCTGCGATGTCTTCATCGGACACCTCTGTATCGACGGCTATGAAAGCCTGTGCGCGGGGTTTGCCTTCTTTGCCCGCCCAATTAAGGTTAGCAATATTGATGTTTCGACTGCCCAACAAGGTGCCTACTCGACCAATTACACCTGGGACATTTTCATTCTGTACGGCAAGAATATGATTTTTAAGTGGGAAGTCAACTTCATAGCCAAAGAATTCGACGAGCATCTGAATATCAGTAGCTAAAATCGTCCCCGAAACTGAAAGCACTTTACCTGATGTCTGTGTATAACACACTTTAATCAAATTTTGGAAGCGACCACAATGTTTTTGAGAGGACTCATTAACTTGTACACCCATTTCCTGTACATTCTGGCGCACATTGACAAAGTTAACGCGATTCTCAGAAATTGGCGCTAAGAAACCTTTTAGTACAGACAGTGTTAACAACCCTGTTTCCTGCAAAGCCAGATCTCCGCCGTAAATAATGTCGATGCGTGAGACTGCTTCTTGTTCTGCCTGAAAATAGATCGAACCAAGCTTCTCAGCCAAACTAATATACGGACGCATTTCCTCGGCACTGCCAGAAATGGGAGGCATATTGACAGCCGGCACCATTTCGCCACGCAAACCGCGAGCAATTAAATCGACGACACCAAATCCGACGCGGGCACTGGCTTCCGCTGTGCTAGCACCGAGGTGAGGCGTATAAATAAAGTTGTCCAATGTCAACAAAGGATTCTGATATTTCTGTTCTGTCGGATCCAAATTAAAATTTGGTTCCTCTGCCAATACATCCATGGCAGCAGCTTTGACTTTACCGCTAACAAGGGCATCATATAAGTCAGCTTCATTGACGAGCCCACCGCGAGCCGCATTGACTAGGCGCACACCTGTTGTGCAGAGAGCAAACTGGGGTGCTGCGATCATATTTGTCGTTTCTCTGGTTTTAGGTGTATGAATCGAAATAAGATCGACTTGAGGCAAGAGTTCTTCTAAAGTTTCACAGTAACAAACATCAAAAGCCTCCACTCTCTGTCTCGTCATAAAGGGATCATAGGCCAGGATTTTCATGCCTACGCCCTTTAATTTTTTTGCTACATTCTGAGCTATGCGACCGAAACCAATTAATCCGGCGACGCGGCCTTCCAGCTCGTTGCCGGCCATCAACCCACGGCGAAAATCTCCCCGGCGGGACTTCATATTCGCTTCGCCAATATTGCGGAACACAGCGTATGCCAATCCTACAGCCAATTCCGCTGCCGCATTGGTATTGGCATCCGGCGTATTCACAACAATGATGCCTTTTGCCGTACATGCAGGAATGTCAATATTATCTACCCCTGTGCCAGCGCGACCGACAATTTTTAATTTGTGTGCTTCTTCGATGAGATCTTTGTCCACCTGAGTCGCACTGCGAACAATCAGGGCGTCATAATCGCAAATTATCTCTTTAAGTTCTGCAGCGCTCTTGCCGCGCACTTCATCGACTGAAAAGCCTTTCTGGCGAAGTGTATCTAGGGCTTCTGAGGCAATCTTTTCTGGTACTAAAACTTTCATGAATCACATCTCCTTAACCACATCGTCGATTACCGTCAGCAACTCATCAATATCTTGCATGGTTACATCCCCCATGTGGGCTATTCGGAATGTCTTGCCTTTTAAAGCACCGTAACCGTTAGAAATAGCAAAACCTCGTTCACCCAGTTTGCCATTGAATTCAGAAAAATCAAAATCTTTGGTATTGGTGATACAGGTTACGGTCTGAGAAAGATGGTTAGGATCAGAATATAATGCAAAATGTTCTTTCGCCCAATCCTGCACTCGCTTTGCCATCGTGGCATGCCGTTCAAAACGAGCATCGAGTCCCTCTTCTAAAATACGATCCATTTGGTAATCTAAAGCAAACATATGGGGCAGGGACGGTGTTGATGGATATTGATATGGTTTTTCTTTAATAAAGCGATACAGTTCAGCGATATCAAAATAAGAACCTCTATTTTTAACGTCTTTAGTCCGTTCGTAGGCACGCTCTGATACCGAACAAAAGGCAAGCCCCGGAGGCAATCCCATACATTTTTGAGATGAAGTAATACAGATATCGATGCCTAATTCGTCAACTTCAATCTTGTCGCCGCCCAAGGAACTAACGGCATCTACCAACCAAATAACATCTGGATATTTATTGATAACGGCGGCTAATTCTGCCAAAGGATTAGCTACCCCCGTTGCAGTTTCATTATGTGTAATCGTGATGACATCATATTTACCAGTGGCAAGAGCGGCGTCAACTTCTTCTGGGGCTGTTATTTGTCCCAATTCCGAACTAAATTTATCGGCCGGTACACCATTCGCCTCACACATTTTGAACCAGCGATCGCCAAACGCACCAATGGAAAAGACCGCTGCTCGGCGGGCTGTACAAGAACGCACAGAACCTTCCATTAAACCTGAACCGGATGACGTCGACAACAAAATTTCATTTTTTGTATACATGAGCTGGCGCAGTTTGTCCGATATATTTCTCTGCAGCTCCGTGGCATCCGTTGTGCGGTGACCAATCATAGCCGTCGCCATTTTTTCTAGCACATCTTGCCTTACCTCGGTGGGGCCAGGAATGAATAGTTTCTTATGCATCATCTACTCCTTTATGTTCATAATCATTTTATGTGTTGCCCCATCATTTGGGCATCACATTGGATAATTATACACTATTAAATAGAATTTGTGATTAATATCAAAGCCGAGTTCTACCATCTTGTAGAACCCGGCTTTATTATTTTCTTCGGTTCTAGTCAAAGTGACTAGAAAATTTAATGACTAGGGCAATGTTAATGCTTCACCCGGCACCAATACGACATCTTCGAAGGAGTCCCAGCCGTTAGCTTGAGCAATATTGTTCATTGCTTCAACAGGATCCATATCGGGATAGTATCTGGTTGCAATATCCCACATGTTGTCACCTTCGGCAATTGTGTGAGAACCAACTTCGGGAACCTCTTCTTCTGTAGGCGCTTCGGTCGTGGTCTCTTCAGTCGTGGTTTCTTCAGTCGTGGTCTCTTCAGTTGTAGTCTCTTCAGTCGTGGTCTCTTCAGTCGTGGTCTCTTCAGTTGTAGTCTCTTCAGTTGTAGTCTCTTCAGTCGTGGTTTCCTCAGTTGTGGTCACTTCTTCCACAGTCTCTCTTGTTGTTTCGGTGACCGTGGTGTCAAATGTTGAACGCGAAGGTTCGCTGCTCGTACGCGAACTGATGGTGCTATTTTGTCTGCCTCCCACTAGAGTATAAATAATAAATGCTACAAGAATGACCGCAATAATTGCCAGTACAACAATTGCAATCAAGCGTCCTTTAGAACTGCGTTCACCATCACCTACAACCGCTTCATCTTCATCTAATTCGTCTGCAAAGTCATCTGTACCATCGTCAAATTCTTCGACAAAATCATAGTTTAAATCATCATCGGACCAATTATCTGTATCGCTGATTTCACTGGGTTCTTCGACGGAAACCAAGCCTGCGAGAGCTGGCTCTATGACCTCATCATCCGTATCTTCATCGCTCTCACGTAAAATATCTGCTGCATCAGTCATTGCACGATCTACATCTATGTCATCAGCATAATCATCTGTGACTGCGGCAACGTCCTGATCCTCTTCATCTAATTTTGGAATAAATGGCCAAATCGAATCCGCCGACTGAGGCTCATCCTCAGTGGAAGAAGTTGTCTCTTCATCTGAGTCAACCACATTTTCGATATGTAAATCATCCTCTGAAGTGGCAACCTCCTCTTGATCAGGTTCAGTTTCAGTTGAATCGTCTCCATCGACTACTTCATCAACTTGAACCACATTCTCTGTATCAAGTGCAGTGTTCTCGTCAGCATCTGCAGGGATCTCGCCAGCAGCTTCAACTTCAGAAGAAGTGTCCGCTTCGGGTTCAATGTCCCCATCTTTAGCAGTATCCCAACCAGTCGCAGCAGCTGCAGCCGCTACAGCGGCATCTGTTCCTGTATCCTCTGAAGAATCTCTAAAATCATCGGCAGCTGTCTCGTCAGCCGACACGGAATCAGCCGCTTCTATATCGGCTGGAGCAACCCCATCTGGAAGCATCTTTTTCCAGCCATCTCTGTCACGTTGAGGTGGTGTGCCATCTGCTTCCATCGACTTCACTGCAGCTTCAATTTGGGCTCGTTCTTCCGGTGTCAAGGATCCTGTGTTACGCGGTCCTTTGCTAAGGGTAACAGGACCTGTCTTCGTCGGCACACCCTTGCCTAGCGTATCTCGAACATTTAAACCTTTCGCTAAGGTGTTTCGACCAACCCGATCCAAAGGTTCTAATTCTTCAATAAACCCAATCATAATCTGCATAGCAGTACGACTGTTTCGCTGAACCGCCTCGCTCATAATGAGTCCCGCCGCATCACATTGATCCTCGGCTTCGTCAAGTAATTGCAACATGACCTTTTGACCAATCGCCTCCATTAAATCGCAATTACAGACAATGATACAGTCGTCAGGACGAAGTTGGGCAATGTTAGAGTAGCGAATAGCCCCAGCTACACCGGCCGAAAAGTCATTTAAATTACTAATCTGGCGACCATCGGTGTCGATCGGTTCCAGCGGGAAATCATCCTCCGTCAGCGGAAAGAGAGCTTCATCCCGATAAAGATAGGCGCATCCTCGACCCAATGTTACGGCCGCCATTTCGCCATCCTTGATGATAATACCCGCAAAGTAGGGTTGAGTGACTTCGTCGTCGGAAATAGTCAAACGACCGGCCACATTGACAGCACTTTCAGCTAATTCATTTATCTCGTAATCTATATTATGGCGATGGTTTTTCTTTAGGTCGTGGGCAATCCTGTCTAAAATCTGACGATTTCCGTCGCCCCCATCGGACGGATTCTTGGATCCGTGTGAAGACGCATAAACCGCATAAAATGAACCTCTGTCCGTACGGTCAACTGTCAAATCAGCAAAATGTTCCTCTCTTTTGCCACTGATGCGGCCGTCCAAATAAAAGGCATCGACAGCACCGACATTAGGTGTGTATCTGGCTGCAATGGTTGTTGCAACACGCGTATTTGTTGCCATATGAGATCCTCCCCAAATCGGTTCTTAGGTAAGTAATTTTTAAAGTATAATTAATCTATTATAAAGTAATAATATTCGTAAAGTAATAATATTCGTAACTTATTTGGTCATTATATCACAACACATATCTTATACCTATTACAGGAAACGATAAAGTGTGACACATAACAAATCACATATTGCATAAGGTAGCACGATATGAAAAAAACTGGAATAGTTATTATCGGTGGTGGGGCAGCAGGTTTGGCTGCAGGACTAGAAGCCTGTTGTGGACCATTCGAAACACTCCTATTGGAAAAAAACAATATTTGTGGGAAAAAATTACTGTTAACCGGCGGCGGACGCTGTAACTTTAGTCATGCCGGCACTACAAGAGAACTGGTTAGCGCCTTTCATGGTCAAGGAAAATTCCTATTTAGTGCGTTAAGTCAATTTGACAGCACTCACTATATTGATTTTTTATCTCGCGCAGGTGTACCCGTCAAATTGGAATCTGACGGGCGCTATTTCCCTCGCAGCGACAAGGCTGTTGCGGTACGAGATGCCTTCCTTCGTGCATTAAATAAAGCAGGTTGTCAGCCATTATATAATTGTAATGTCAACAGGATATCCCGTCTGTCTGAACAAAATAAGTTTGCAATAACAGCCCAAACGAGCCAAACCAGTGAAACTTTCATAGCAGATGCTGTGATCCTTGCAACTGGTGCGCCCTGTTATCCAGAAACTGGTTCTGATGGATGGGGACTTCGCATGGCAGCTTCACTTGGTTTAAATGTTAACCCCTCCACTCCCGCACTGACAAGGATTCCACTTAAGGAAAGATGGCCCAAAACACTAAGCGGGGTTACTCTAAGCGACTGTGAATTAAGTATTAAATTAAAGGATTCATCTAAAATTATCGAAACCGAACGGGGAGAACTCCTTTTTACACATACCGGTCTCAGCGGTCCGACTGCTCTCAACTTGTCTCGCTGGTGTCAAGACGACAGCATCCTTGTCCTTAACTCTTTACCAAAATTTAACTCTGAATCTCTATTTGACCATTTGAAACAAGCAAGCAAGTCTTCTCCGCGGTCTACCATCGGCAGTCAACTGCAACTTGATCTCCCCTTCTCCCTAGTCAAGAATCTTCTGGAATTAGCGGAGTGTAATCCTAAGCTTCAAGTCGGACAAATATCCCATGTTCAACTGCGCAAGATCGCTCGTATTTTTACGAACATTTCGCTTACACCATTATCACTAGGACTCACCGATAGAGGTATGACTTGTCGCGGCGGGATCGCCTTGACAGATGTCAAAAGCAACACCATGATGGCAAAACAAATCCCCGGTCTATTCTTGGCTGGCGATTTACTGGATTTGGACGGAAAAACAGGCGGTTATAATCTGCAGGCGGCTTATGGAACAGGTCGCCTAGCCGGTCGCTCTGCTGTAGAATATGTGGCTTCTTTAAACACCTAGTTAATCTGCAAAACTTGTCCTGACGAACCGCATTCCTAAATAACGTCCATTGACAAAGTTGTCCTTATGTCGCTACAATAACAACGCTTAAAAATTTATTTATGTCGCTTTGTATTTTACAAAGTGCTACTATGTTCGTATTGGTATTGCGGAAACAGGAAAATTTAGACAATCATGTCTCCTTAGTTCAACGGATAGAATAAGGGCCTCCTAAGCTCTAGATACAGGTTCGATTCCTGTAGGGGACACCAAAAAGCCGCCGAAACATTGGTTTCAGCGGCTTTTAGTTTCAGCGGTTTTTAAAGTTATATCAAAAAAATATTTTTATACCGAGTGAATAGTATTGAAAAAAGACTGCTTATGCAAAGAATGCCTCCAGGTCTTCTTCAACAGTAGAGATACCACCAATATTGAATTGTTCGACTAGAACGTTGACAACGTTAGGAGATAAGAAAGCTGGCAGTGTGGGTCCGAGGTGAATGTTCTTGACACCCAAGTACAACAGAGCTAACAGAACAATGACAGCTTTTTGTTCATACCATGCAATGTTGTAAACGATCGGCAGGTCGTTGATGTCATCAAGACCAAAGACTTCTTTTAGTTTGAGGGCAATTAAAGCCAGTGAGTACGAGTCATTACATTGACCTGCATCAAGTACGCGGGGAATGCCACCGATATCACCAAGGTCGAGTTTGTTGTAACGATATTTCGCACAACCGGCTGTCAAAATCACAGCAGATTCAGGCATGCCTTTAGCAAACTCTTCATAGTAACTGCGTGTCTTGTGACGACCATCACAACCACCCATAACGACAAATTTTGTAATCGCTCCACTTTTTACTGCATCGACAACTTTATCTGCCAGGGCGAAGACCTGTTCGTGAGCAAATCCACCGACAATTGTGCCGCTTTCAATTTCAGTCGGACTGGGACACAATTTAGCATGTTCGATAATTTCACTAAAGTCTTTTTCTTCGCCAATCTCGCCAGGAATATGTTTAGCGCCGGGATAACCAGCCATACCTGTTGTGTAAAGACGATCCAAGTAGGTATTATTTTTTGCCAACGGCACGATGCAGTTTGTAGTCATCAAGATGGGACCATTAAAAGGTTCAAACTCATCGCGTTGTTTCCACCACGCATTGCCGTAGTTGCCAGCAAAATGAGGATATTTCTTAAAGTGGGGATAATAATGTGCAGGCAGCATCTCAGAATGGGTATATACGTCAACACCTGTACCGGCTGTCTGTTCAAGGAGCATTTCCAAGTCGCGCAGGTCATGACCAGAAATCAAGATACCCGGGTTATCACGTACGCCGATGGAAACTTCAGTAATTTCTGGATTGCCGTAAGTTTCGGTGTTGGCTGCATCCAATAGAGCCATGCCCTTAACACCAGCTTCACCTGTAGCAAGAGTCAACTCGACCAACTCGGGCACACCCAGGGAATCGTTCAAAGTTGCAGCCAAAGCTTTTTGAATAAATAGATCTACATCTTCATCCTCGTGCAATAGAACATTGGCATGTTTGGTATAGGCTGACAGACCTTTCAAACCGTAGGTAATCAATTCTCTGAGACTGCGGACGTCTTCGTCCTCTGTACTAAGAACTCCGATGGTCTTACTTTTCTCGTGCCATTCATCCTTGTCCTCAGACTGCCATAGTGCAGCTTCTGGAAGGTTCGCCTCGGAACCGAGTTCGAACAGACAATCCTTTTTTGCTTTCATCACTTCAGCAGTACGTGCTTCAATGACATCGATATCAAAGTTTGCGTTTGTGATTGTCATAAATAGACTGCCTGTAATCAAATGATTGTAATACTGATCTACAGACTTACCGGTCTCGCGCAGAGCCATTAGAATAGCTGACAGACCTTTACAATTCCAAATCAGTAAATCTTGAGCATTGGAAACATCTGGCTGTTTACCACAGACACCTACCCTGGTACAGCCCTCGTTCTTTGCAGTTTCCTGACATTGGAAACAAAACATATCTGACATAAGTTCTCTCTCCTTTTTCATCCGTTGATAAGCGCTGTTAATACTAGCTTTAGTATAGACAATTAAATAATTGTCAGTATGTGTTATTTAACACATTGAATTTATAAAATTCAACCTAACTATTGGTTGACTGTGGACTGTTAAATAATTTTTCAAGCAGAAAAGAACAAGATAATGTAATAATAGAAAATAGTAGAATACTGTATTTTTCTATAAGTTACTCAGTTTAAAACAATGAGGAGGATCAGATGGGAAAAGAAATATATAACATAGGTATCATAGGACTCGGCGATATCAGTCAAGTTTATCTTAATAATCTAAAGAAATATCCTGTTGTGCGTCTGTTGGCCTGTTCATGTCGCAGCCTCAAAAAAGCCAAACAACTAGCCAAAGTGCATGACATACCTAGACCATACGGTAGCACCGCCGAATTATTGGCGGATTCTGACATAGATGTAGTTTTAAATCTAACCCTCCCAGAGGTACACGGTCCTATTACCCTAGCCGCTTTAGAGGCAGGAAAACACGTCTACACCGAAAAACCATTGGCAAAAAATCGCGACGAAGGCGCTGCAATAATGGCTCTTGCAGGAGCAAAAAATCTGGTTGTCGGCAGCGCACCAGATACATTTTTAGGCGGTCGGCTGCAGGCCTGCAGAGCTCTGATCGACAGCGGTAAGATCGGTCGTATTACTGGGGCAAGTGCTTTTGTAGTCAGCCACGGTCACGAGTGGCATCACCCTAATCCCGACTTTTTTTATCAACCTGGCGCCGGACCTCTGCTTGACATCGGTCCTTATTATATGACTGCTCTGCTTGCTCTATTAGGACCCGTCCGCACAGTTTCTGCAATGGCTAACCGAGCCGAAAACCAACGCGTTATTGAAAGTGAACCTCGCCGCGGCGAGATCATACCTGTGTCCGTCGATACTCACATCAGTGCTAATCTGACTTTTGCCCAAGGGGCGATCGGCACTCTCATAGCTAGTTTTGACGTCTGGGATTCCGAATTACCACGCATCGAAATCTATGGCACCGAAGGTACCATTTGCATCCGCGACGTGGATCCGTTGTCAGGACCTAATCTTTTCGGAGGCGATATTTGGTTAAAAACTAGAGATAATTATCGCTGGATAAGCAATCCACGACCTGATCACCTTCCAGAGTGGATTGTCGTCGCACATGACCACCCCTTCAACGAGATCAGCCATGCAGAAAACAGTAGGGGGATAGGATTAATTGATATGGTTTATGCCATCAAAAATAAAAGACAACCTCGGGCATCTGGCGATATGGCTTTTCACGCCCTTGACGTTATGGAGGGTATACTTGAATCTGCCCACAAAGAAACCTTCATCCACATCAATAGTACTTTTAACTTACCGGCTCCACTACCTAAAAATTTTCCCGACGGTAAATAAGTGTAGATTTTTGCAATAGATTGCGATGAGTAAACCAAATCCGATGACCGAGTGAGAACACATTGAATCAACCATTTTATAAAAAATAAATCGAAAAATCTGGCAAGCGGGGCAACAGATGGGTAGACCAAAATTGGCAACCGGCAGTGGCATCACTGTCCTCCAGTATAGATTTTGCTGAATCACAGGACTGTTGATCAGAAAAGATTCCGAAAATAACGCTGCCACTCCCCGACATACGAGCCAATAACGGACTTTGCTTTACCATGGCAGAGAATTGGTTGGTGAATTCTGGATATAATGTAGCAATAACCGGTTCAAAGACATTCTCTGACGCCATAGCTAAACTTTTGTAATCCCGTTTTTTCAAGGCTGCCAAGCCAGTTGTCACATCCGGACGCCGGAGGGATTCACCCGCCTGCTGGGACACTTGACGCCAAGTACGAAAGGCTGTCCCCGTCGCTACTGCATAATCCGGCTTCATTAGAAGAATGGGCAGCGGGTCCATGGGCGACAAGGCGTCTATCACTTCCCCGATGCCTGTACAATGAGCCGTCCCTCCAACTAGAGCAAAGGGAACATCTGCTCCAATTCGAGAAGCTAACTGATGCAATGCTATAGCCCCGGTTTGGGTTGCATTAACTTGAAAATAATCATTTAAAACACGTAAAACGGCAGCGGCATCGCTACTGCCACCACCCAATCCTGCTTGAGCAGGTATATTTTTAATAAGATCTAAACATATAAAATGATGTTCCTCCTTAATACGAGGAACATCAAGTTCACTGGCCAACTGCAAAAACTGTTGCGCCGCCTTGACTATCAAATTGTCCTCAACTGCACAATTTAATAGAGCACTGTCGGTAATGACTCGATCTGAAACATTAAGAACAGTGTTACCTACCACTGCGACCTGTGTATATGACAGTGGCCATTTTTCATGCTGATCAACACCAGCTCCGACATTATTTAAACTGTCAGATGTGATTAATTTGGGGAATTCTGTAGAACCAATAAAAACAGTTAATTGATCTGCCATACCAATGGTCTGCATAACCGTCGACAGTAGATGATAACCGTCAGAACGAACGCCCACAATATCGAGCCACAGATTTACTTTGGCAGGTGCATATACTTGATAAATTAACTTAAATGGATATTGCATTATTTTAGACATCAGACAACATTGTCTCGTCGTCCCCATCAACGGATTCACTATCGTCCTGCAAGGAGCGATCAGCCAACACCGCAAGCTCAGGATCCGGTTCGACTGCAACCTCAACTGTCTCCGTCAAAATATCAACATAACTATAAGACAATAACTCTGTATTCTCATTGTCCCTTACGCAGCGAACTGTAAAAACATTTGGATAACAGTTCTCCAGGATGCCTTCCCGAATAATCACGCGCTTTCGTCCGCCACTAGTGCGAAGTCTAACCTTACGTCCGAGACAGGCTTCTAAATCCCGCCGACATTGGTCGATATCTGCTTTAACAATCATTGAATCCTCCTGCAACTCTTCGATAATAAATAAACTTCACTCGACTATTCAACCATGAATATATAATTTTGTCTAGTTAACAACTTATTGTATTTAAAGGTAAAGAACCCTTTGGTTTCAGACCAATTTCACTCCAATAATATAAACAATTTAGTCTTCTTAGTTATCAATAATCTTGAACTACATATGGTTAAACCTAATCATAAAAACCTTATTCTGTAAAAGCGCTCTCCACAAAAATAAATCGACAATTACAATTCATCTAAACCTTAACTTTATTTTCACTCAAAATAATCCATTATTCATCGACCTTAGACTCTTCATAACGTTCGGCAGAAGCTTGCATTGCTCTCATCAAATGACCCTTGAATCCCTTTTCTTCCAATAGAGCAACACCGGCTATCGTTGTTCCGCCCGGAGAACAGACCGCATCTCTCATAATTGCAGGATGGGTGCCCGAAGCTAGAATCGTTCTCGCTGTTCCTTCAACTGCCTTTGCTGCAAATTGTAATGCCAACTCGGAACTCATGCCTAAATCAACCGCACCTTGCATTAAAGCTTCAATAACCATATAAATATAGCCCGGCGAACAGCCACCAACTGACCCAACCGCTGTCATCATACTTTCACTAACTTCATGGGCATCTCCAAAGGTCTTAAAGAAAGAAACAACTGTTTGTCTTTCTTCTTTACTAATATTTTTTGTCAGCACATAACCGGACACGCCACAACCAACTTGTGCTGGCATATTAGGCATCAAACGAGCTACTTTTAAGTCAGGATTAGCAGCCACACGACATATCGCTTTGATCGCCCACGTGGGTGCAATAGGCACAATGATGCTGACTTCCGTAAGATGATCTTTTATTGATTCTATGACTTCTTCATACTGCTGGGGTTTGACTGATAAAACAACAATTTCGCACTGTTCGGCAACACTTTCACACCGATCTGCAGGAATCACACCTAGTTCAGACGATAATTCACTCATTCGTTCTTCTCTCGTGTCATAAATGACAACTTCGTGGCTCTGACACCAATTGGCAGCCAAAGCTCCTTTCAACATTGCGCTGCCCATATTGCCGCAACCAATAAAACCTAATTTTTTCATAAAAACACCGCCTTTTGCTTTAGATCATGATAATATAATTACTGTCGTCTTATTATAATCTATACATAGATAGACATATGAAAAATATGTCTTTGACTCTAATAATAACGTAAAGGAGCACTTATGCTGACAGATATTGAAATTGCGCGACAGGCGCAATTAAAACCGATAACCGAAGTGGCTGCAACCATCAACATCCATGACAAAGAACTCTTTAACTATGGGCACTATAAAGCAAAGCTCGATGCACCAAATATTTTTCGCCGACTAAAGGATCAACCTGACGGTCGTCTAATACTTGTAACTGCTACAAATCCCACCCCTGCCGGTGAAGGCAAGACAACGACAACCATTGGTTTGGGCGATGCTCTCACTCGACTGGGTAAAAAGACAATGATTACTTTGCGCGAACCTTCCCTCGGTCCTGTTTTTGGTATCAAAGGAGGGGCGGCTGGCGGCGGTTACTCTCAAGTTGTACCTATGGAAGATATCAACTTACATTTCACAGGTGATATTCACGCCATCACTACAGCTAATAACTTATGCGCAGCTGTCATTGACAACCATATCCACCAGGGCAACGCTTTGGGAATAGATCCCCGTCAAATCACCTGGAAACGCTGCCTAGATATGAACGATCGCTGTCTGAGAAATGTAGTCGTTGGACTTGGCGGCAAAGCCAATGGCTTGCCGAGGGAAGATCATTTTCAAATATCGGTTGCCAGCGAAATTATGGCAATATTTTGTCTTGCCACCTCTTTGACAGATCTGGCTGAGCGCATTAGCCGTATTGTAATCGGCTATACTTTCACCGGTGAACCTGTTACAACCCGTGATCTAGAAGTAGACAACGCCATGACAGTTTTACTCAAAGATGCCTTTAATCCCAATTTAGTTCAAACTTTAGGTCATACTCCAGCACTTATGCATGGCGGACCTTTCGCCAACATTGCCCATGGTTGCAACAGCGTAGTGGCAACTAAGCTTGCCCAAAAACTTGCCGATTACACGATCACCGAAGCAGGCTTCGGTGCTGATCTAGGAGCTGAAAAATTTGTCGACATAAAATGTAGACAGGCGGGACTAAAACCCGATGCGGCTGTACTTGTAACAACCATTCGATCTCTAAAATATAATGGTGGTAACCAACTAAGCGAACTTGACACACCTGATGTTGACGCATTGAAAAAAGGATTCGGCAACTTAGATAAGCACATCGAAAATCTGCATATGTTCGGATTACCAACTGTGGTATGTCTTAACCATCGACCGACTGACGACGACAGAGAAATTGCTGCAATCATGGACCACTGTCACAGTTTAGGCGTTCCATGTCAGATTTCAAACGTCTTCGCCGAGGGCGGTTCTGGTGGCGAAGATTTGGCAAAGGCACTGCTTCAGATCCTCGATTCAACGCCTTCACAATACGCACCTCTATACGAATTGAATGATTCACTAGAAAATAAAATCGTCACCATTGCTAAGTCTGTCTACGGTGCAGGCAGGGTCAAGTTCACCGCTGCTGCCAAAAAAGACTTGTCAAGAATTGCTGAACTGGGTTATGGCAATCTCCCTGTCTGCATGGCAAAAACACAGTATTCACTATCCGATGACCCCAAGGCGTTAGGTCGTCCCATTGACTTTGAGTTGACAGTCAGTAATGCAACATTATCTGCCGGCGCCGGATTCGTAGTGTGTCTGACTGGCAATATCATGACCATGCCAGGATTACCCAAAAAACCGGCCGCTGCAAGAATCTATCTGGACAAGGACGGAGAGATCTGTGGACTGTCCTAAAAATAGATGATGCGCTGCATGATACTTTTAAAAACAGACTATTTAGAATATCAATCTTGGGCTGCTTTGATTTAAAAGTAGCCCTTTTAAACATAATAAATAGAGATTATTTACTCTAAATAGAAAATAATGGTAAGAAAATCAAATTAATTTATTAAGAAGTATAGTTTTTCGATAGCCTGTTAAAAGTAAAGCGCTGCCTCATTTGTCATTGTTCATAACCTCCTGAGACAGCGTCACTAAATTACTTGTCTGCTCGTTTCAGTTTACGGTACTCCATAGGTGTCATTTGCATTTGTTTGCGGAACGCGACATTAAATCGTTGTGGACTGGCAAAACCAGTTTGTTGTGCGATGCTACTAATTTTTATGTCACTATTTTCCAAAAGTTCACAGGCTTTATTAATACGTGTCTCAATGAGAAAAGCCATAGGGCTTTGCCCCATTTCATCTCTAAAAGCGCGAGAAAAGTATCCTTGACTCAAAAAGACATATCCTGCTACATCTGATACAGAAATGTTGCGATCATAGTTGGCTAACATATAATCTTTTGCAATATGAACTAATTCACTCGCTTTGCCGTGGCGCACGAGCATTGATTCTTCCCATGCATCCTTGTATACACGGCATAGCTGAACAATAAGTTTTAAGGCCAACAATTGCATCATTAATTCATGACCGTATGCTTCGACACGACTTTCTTGTAAGATTTGTTCCACAATTGCACCGGTTTCATCGCGATTCGTACCACTGATAACGATATAAGCTTCGTTATCAGGAAATTCCGCCGATGTACCAGTTGCAAAAGACATAAACTCTTCAAGTGACACAGAAGAGATGCGCCGCTCATCAATTTTGTGATCATAATTGGCAAATCCAAAGTATACAACTGTAATGTCGGCCATACCATCTTGAACACAATAACGATGCTTTGTTCCTGGACGAATTAATATAGAAGCGCCTCGGCGCAAAAATACAATCTCTCCTTCAATTTCAAAGCGAACATCACCTGAACTAATATAACTTAACTCGTGAAAACGATGACAACTCATCGTGTCAGTAGATTCGCCAGATTGATAATTGCGAGTGAGACTTTTAAATACGACCGGTACTGTGCCCAAAGTATCTTGAATAGTTTGTTCAATGCCCGTAAGTGCATCTTGCAACATAAACAACCCTCATTTTTCTAAGAAACTGGTGAATGATGGCACAAGAATAACCCATGCAATTTGCTATGTATTCTAACATAATAACTTATTTTGCTCAAAAATTGAACTGATACTTATGGGGAAAGAAATATTTTTAGATGCAAATACGGACTTTTTTCTAAATTCCTAAATCTTTAACATTGATGCCTTGCATCAATGCCAAAAAATTAAGTACTTCTTCTTCATTGAGTCCAATGCCCCGACTCATCTTGTCATGTTCTGGACTCCAGTCCCTTATATCTAAACGCGGTCGGCCTTCATTCCAAGAAACTATATTGATCTCTTTCGTCCATCCATTGCGACTGATGCCCAAACTGCCTAAATGCTGATGTATGTTGTAAGTGACTTGTCGAGATTCATTCGTTTTTGTTTTTTCGCTCATTATGTTTCTCCTAATTGATTAATTTTGCCTACAAACTCAAATGTTCGCTGGCAAAGGTATGAATGATTTGAATATATTCTATCGTCTGTATAATGAGCATTTTTATAGATCTTTCCAAAATTCTCTACAATTGTACAAAAATTCGACAGGAACTAAACCACTAACAGATTACAAAAAATTGTCCTGTCGACCATAAAGTCAACAGGACAATAAATCACCTCTTACAATTAGGATGAATCAGCATATTTGATCCAAAATCAGTCAATGGGACCTTGGATTCTATTATTTTGCTTGATGCACTTGCATAGGTCTTTTATGCAGAACGATCTTCTTTAAAGATAATCACCGGTTTTTTCTGATCTGTTATACATTCTCTCGTAACAATACAGCGCTCTGCGCCCTCTAAAGAGGGAATGTCAAACATCACATCAAGCATGATGTCTTCGATGACAGCTCGAAGACCTCGAGCGCCAGTTTTACGAGCCAAAGCCATGCGGGCAATTTCACGAATCGCTTCCGTCTCGAACTCCAATTCAACCCCATCTAATTTAAGCATATAATGGTACTGTTTGATCAATGCATTGCGGGGTTCTTTTAAAATCCGAATAAGAGCCTCTTCATCTAATTCTTCCAAAGTGACAGTTACCGGCACACGTCCAATGAATTCCGGAATTAGACCAAACTTTAAGAGATCCTTCGGCTGTAACTCGTGCAAGACGGAATTTTCTTCGGTTCGACTGCCCGAACCAATATCAGCTCCAAAGCCAATCGATTTCTTGCCTATGCGATCTTTGATTACCTTTTCCAAACCGTCAAATGCTCCGCCACAACTAAATAGAATATTAGTCGTGTCAATTTGAATGAATTCTTGGTTAGGATGTTTGCGTCCCCCCTGGGGAGGCACGTTGGCGATGGAACTCTCGAGTATTTTTAAGAGAGCTTGTTGCACCCCTTCTCCACTGACATCGCGAGTAATGGATGGATTATCGGATCGACGGGTAATTTTATCAATTTCATCAATGTAAATGATGCCACGCTGAGCGCGCTCTATATTAAAATCGGCATTTTGTATTAATTTCAATAGAATATTTTCCACATCCTCGCCGACATAACCAGCTTCTGTCAAAGCCGTCGCATCGGCAATTGCAAAGGGGACATCTAATAGCTTGGCAAGGGTCTGGGCAAGCAAAGTTTTACCGGAACCGGTGGGACCAATTAATAAAATATTGCTCTTTGTAAGCTCCACAGGTTCATCTGCTTCGTCCCGGTCCCCTTTTGCCACAGTGACGCCATTGACCTGTTCGATCGTCTCTGCAAAGACTCGCTTATAGTGGTTATATACAGCCACCGACAGTGCTTTCTTGGCCTGCTCCTGACCGATGACGTATTCGTCTAGGGCTGCTTTAAGTTCTTTAGGCGTAGGTACATCTAAATTTTCTTCTGCTTCAGCTTTTTTAGCGATCTCAGCCTCGGACTTTAACATATCTGCACAAAGCTCTACACACTCGTTGCAAATGAAAATGCCCGGACCCGCAATCATGCGGTCAACTTGGGACTCGTCCCTTCCGCAAAATGAGCAAACCAACGGACCGAAAAAGTCCGTTGATTCACGTTTCGATTTGTCATGATGATCAGACATGCGTCACACCTCATCTGTTTTATCTTGTCGTCATAATTTCGTCTACCAAACCGTACTCCTTGGCTTCCTCTGCTGTCAACCAATTGTCGCGTTCGGTATCTTCTTTTATCTTCTCATAAGGCTGACCTGTGCGCTCCGCTAAGATTTCATTTAAGCGATGCTTCAAGCGCAAAATGTGTTCAGCGGCAATACTAATATCCGTTGCTTGACCTTGGGTACCACCTGACGGTTGATGGATCATAACTTCGGCGTTGGGTAAAATCGAACGTTTTCCCTTTGTTCCTGCAGCTAGTAGGAAAGCGCCCATGCTCGCAGCCATTCCCATACAAATCGTGCGTACATCAGGTTTAATATATTGCATGGTGTCGTAAATCATAAGTCCAGAACTTACTACACCACCAGGACTATTAATATAAAACTGAATATCCTTGTCGGGATCCTCTGCCTCTAAGAAAAGCATCTGAGCTGTAATCAAGCCCGCCGTCGTTGGATTGACCTCTTCCGTCAAAAAGACAATTCTCTCCTTTAACAAGCGAGAATAAATATCGTAGGCTCGCTCACCACGACCCGTCTGTTCAATAACAGTCGGCACTAAAGCCATCTCTGCCGGTGAAAAATTTCTCGTATCAAACATATATAAATCCTTTCAAAATATAAAAGTTTGGTATGTTAAGTCTTTCAGTATAGTAACATAAGTCAAAGATAGTTAAGGTTAATTTTTTGTTAATCTAATAATGTTTATTATAAAGCTGTTAATTGTATTAGCAAATTGATAATTTCGACAAGTTAGTTTCTATAACTGCACTGATATCTATCAATTGTCTCGCATACATACCTGTCTTTAATATTTAAAGAAGAGTCGACATCAACTGCTCGGTGCGGTCGACATCGACTCTAGTTATAACAATAGACTCTAGCTGAAACAAAAAACTAGAACAATATACTTTAATATAAGTAGTTAAGTCTAATTGACAATTACCTAGCGAAGTTACTCTTCCTGCGCTAAATCCTCAACTGCGGTGTCTATTTCCTCTGTAATATCATTTTTCGGCGGAGCGATAGGTTTAGCTTCATTTTTGATCATGGCAATTGCTTTTTTTACCCTTATATCATTATCTAACATACTAGATTCTGTGCCGATGATCTCTTTGACCCGATCGACTTCTAAATTATATTGTTCCGCCATCTCTTTGTATTCGGTCTCGCGATCTTCATCGGTTACCTCAAAGTTTTCAACGCTAGCGATTGCTTCGAGGGTCAAGGTAGTGCGAACACGGGTCTCAGCACTCTCGCGCATCTCGGCTTTCATCTCTTCTTCTGTGCGATTGAGATAACCCAGATAGTCATCCATTGATAAGCCCAAGCCCATCATCTGTTGAACTTGCTGATTGTACATCTGTTCAACTTCATTGTCGATCATCACATCAGGCAGATCAATGGTTGCATTTTCAGCAACCGCTAAAATAACATTTTGCTCAAATTCGCTGTCAGCTGCGGAATCGGCTCTTTTTTCGAGAGAAGCACGCAAGTCAGCACGATATTCATCTAAAGTATCGAACTCACTGACATCTTTCGCAAACTCATCATCCAATTCAGGGATCTCTTCCTCTTTGATCGAGTTAACGCGGACTTTAAACACAACGGGCTGTCCCGCTAATTCTGCTGCGTGGTATTCCTCAGGAAAACTCAATTCAACATCAACTTCATCCCCTGGATTCGTACCAATTAACTGATCTTCAAAACCGGGAATAAAGCTATTGGACCCCAGTTTGAGATCATGGTCTTCAGCGGTACCACCGTCAAAGGGTATACCATCCTTCAAACCTTCGTAATTAATGTTGACAGTGTCGCCTTCTTTGGCAGGACGATCATCAACAGGCACCATCCGGGCATTGCGCTGCTGTATGCGTTTCAACTCTGCTTCGACTTCTTCATCACTGATCTCACTATTAGGTCTAACTGCTTCGACACCCTTATATTCACCCAATTGAACATCCGGTTTATTAATGACAGTTATTGTTACTTTAAGCCCTTTATCTGAACCGATTTCCTTAACATCCAGTTCGGGACGAGAAACCGGATCTAAACCGTGCTCTTGGATCGCCTCAATGTAGGCCGGGTTGACGCATTCGTCGATGGCATCGTCATATAAAACACCTTCACCATAATAACGCTTAACCATGCCGATCGGTGCTTTACCCTTGCGGAATCCGGGAATTGAAAAACGCTTAGCATTTTTCCGGAATGCGCGGTTCATTGCTTCATTGAAATCCTCCTGGGAAATTTCAATATACAGCTCGACAACATTATGTTCTTTTCTTTCGATCTGTGATGACATATTATTCCTCCTAAACGATCGTTTTTGAACCGATGAAAAACGATCTTTAATTTCGTGAAATGCTAAAGAATGATAGCATAATCAACTATATATGTAAAGATGTAGCAATATCACTATACTTTAACAACTAAAAATGTTTTTCAAGGTATAATAATATTAATCAAAACTATATAAAGCGGTTGCGACAAAATAATAAAAAATGAAATGTTGTATCGCTATCAAATATAACAAGACGAAGCTATGTCTCTCACACCATAGACTTCGATAAAGTATAAACCGACCATGGACGAACAGAACTCACTGATCAACGACTTCTAATTCAACCAAAGGGGAAGTCTTTCTTTTGGTGTATAATTTTACGCGTTTGATTAAAGAAATTGAGTAATTGTCGTGTAAGTTTAGTAGATGCCAGGAATTGCTATAACTTAACGCGATGATCTGGTTTGTGGTCACACCCATTTGGAGGTGCTATGAGTAATAGACAAACGAACACTAGAAATCGTCAAAAAAACAAACGGCAGTCATCCTCCCAAACGTCACAGAGGAGCAAACCTAAAAAACAGAAAAATATAAATATATCGACAACAAAAAAACAACCAAAAAAGGGGTTAACTAAAAAAACAAACCAAAACTCACGACAAGGAAACAAGGGCAACAATACAGCAACGAGAAAAAATCAAAAGAATACTGCTAATAATTCAAATAAAAGGATACCCCCCAGCAATCGCAACAACAAACCCAGTCAGTCGAATAATACAACCAGACGTAAAACAACGATGAATAAAATTAACAGACATAATCCTAGGATTAAAACTGTCGATGCGCCGAATTTCTCACCTCAGTTACAACGCACGCGACTTAAATCAACACGTCGACAAACGAATCAGTCGACCCTACCTTCCGTAGGTAAAACCCCCTCCACACCCACATTAAAAATAATACCTTTGGGTGGATTGTGCGAAGTCGGCAAAAATATGACTGTCTACGAATACGGAAATGACATGATCATTGTCGATGTAGGTGTAGCCTTTCCCGAAGAAAACCAGCCGGGTATCGACTCTGTCATACCTGATTTACACTATGTCCTAGATAATAGACATAAGTTGCGCGGGATTTTTCTAACCCACGGTCACGAAGACCACATCGGTTCTCTTTCTTGGCTGTTAAGAGATGTCAAATGTCCAATATATGGTGGGCGCATGACCATTGAACTTGTTTCAATTAAATTAGACGACAAAGGTGTACGTGGTCATGAGAACAATCTACACGTTATAAAAGCAGGCGACCGCATTAAAGTGGGTTGCTTCGAGGTTGAGAGCATCCACGTTAACCACAGTATTGCTGATGCATTTGCCTTCGCGATTTATACGCCGAAGGGCATTGTGGTTCACTCCGGCGACTTCAAAATCGACTATACTCCGATCCATGGAAAACCCATCGACTTGCGGCGTTTTGCTGCTCTAGGCGAAGAGGGTGTTTTGCTTTTTGTTTGCGAAAGTACAAATATCGAGGTCAAAGGTTTCTCTAGTTCGGAACGGACAGTTGGAGATGCCTTCACCCACCACTTTGCAGGAGCACCTGGCCGCATCATAGTTGCTACATTTTCATCTAACATATACCGCGTTCAGCAAGTCGTCACTGCCGCTGAAGCAGTTAATCGCAAAGTCGCCCTAGTGGGGCGCAGTATGTTAAATGTGTTTAAAGCAGCCAATAACCTGGGCTATATCGATATGCGCCATGACACATTGATTGATATTTCCGACATCAATAAGTATCCTCCCGAGGAGTTGGTTATCATCACCACAGGCAGCCAAGGGGAACCCCTCGCTGCCTTGACACGAATGGCATTTTCGGAACATCGTTTTGTTGAAATTAACGACTCTGATACCGTTATTATTTCGGCTACACCGATTCCGGGAAATGAAAAACCGATCTATCGCGTCATCAACGAATTGTATAAACGCAGAGCCAATGTTGTCTATTCAGCCCTAGCTGACATCCATGTATCAGGTCATGCTTATAGAGATGAGTTGAAAATTTTACATCAACTCATCCACCCGCGCTATTTTATACCAGCCCACGGTGAGTATCGCCACTTACATATGCATGCCTATTTAGCTAACGAAATGGGACAACCTTGGAATTCAATTTATATACTTAACAATGGTGATATTCTTGAATTTAAAAATGGTGCCCCTGAAATCACTGGTTATACAAAAGCTGGCGACATTCTGATTGACGGTTCCCCTAAAAGTCAAATTGACGGTCAAGTTCTCGATCAGCGTTTAACCCTTTCAGATGACGGTGTCGTCTCCATAGCATTAGCTGTCGATATGCGACGTCAAAAACTGGTGGGGCGACCCATTGTACAAACTCGCGGTTTTATTTACCAAAAAGACATCCGTTCAATGGACAACGAAATCATCAAGCGAATCAATATGTTTATCAATAAAGCGGCTCAGTCAAAACAGCCTCTCGCCTCCGTGCTGAAGGGCAATGCTCTGCATAACAGTTTGCAAAGTGTACTCTACAGCCGCACCGAACGGCGTCCGGTACTACTAATATCCATCATCGAGGTATGACTATGATTATATACACGGCGGCAGATTTTAAAAGACACTTGGAAGAACAAGGTCAATCTGTCGTTTTGAGCGATCGAGACGGTCACTGGAAGGAAGTTAAGAACCAAGAAGTGACTGGTCTGACCTACGACTCCAGACAAGTCAAACCTCAGACTCTTTTTGTCTGCAAAGGGGCGGCTTTTAAAGAAAAATATTTAAATGAAAGTGTCGCCTCCGGGGCTATAATGTACGTCTCCGAAACAGCTTACGACGTACCCATTCCTGGTCTCATCGTACCAGATGTACGTGTCGCTATGCCCCTCCTCGCCGATCTATTTTTCAATTCGCCGCAAAAAAAATTAACACTTATTGGAGTGACTGGAACCAAAGGTAAAACATCAACCGTCTATTTTCTCCAGTCCATCCTCAATCACTACTTCGCAAATCGCGGAGAAAAACCCGTCGGCATGATCAGCACCGTCGAGATCAACGATGGAAAGGAGATTATTCCCTCTGAACTAACTACCCCAGAATCTATCGTGCTTTTTTCCCATTTGGCCAACGCCGTAGCTGCTGGTCTGACACACATAGTAGTGGAATGTTCTTCCCAGGCCCTCAAATATAATCGATTGGATGGTCTAAATTTTGATATTGGAATATTTTTAAATATAGACAATGATCATATTTCCCCGATCGAGCATCATTCATTTGAAGATTATTTGACAGCTAAGCTACACTTGTTCGATATCTCTAAGACAGCTATTTATTCTCTGGACAGCAGAGCAACAGATGCCGTCCAAAAGGCAGCCAACAAATGTTCCTCTCAGATTACATTTAGCACTAGCAAAGCGTCTGCCGACATTACTGGCTCGGTCATCAATAATGACAGCAGCGGACTAACATTTACTGCCACAACCCCAGGAGGGGCTTCACACACCTTCAAAAGCCCTATTTCGGGACGACATAATTTGGAAAATGCATTGGCTACAATCGCTTGCTGTCGCACCTTAGGTATCTCCGATGCAGATATCCAAACAGGATTTGCCGCAGTCAAAACTCCTGGTCGCATGGACATACGTCAAACAGCGGATCATCATATCGCCTGTATTATTGACTTTGCTCACAATAGGATGAGTTTTAATGCCGTCATTGACAACGCCAGAGAACTTTTCCCCGGTCGTCCATTGATCGCTGTATTCGGCACTGTCGGTGATCGTAGTTTAGACCGCGGTTCTGAAATGGCTGAATCGGTAATTGAAAAAGGAATAGATTATGTCGTAGTCACCGATGATGATCCAGGACCGTTGCCACCGGCAGAAGTACGCTGGCGCATTCTCAAGCACCTTCGCGCTGCAAGTATAAAATACACTGAAATAGGTGACCGGACGCAAGCAATGCAAGAAGCTATGGAATGGGCAGACCGATCCTCCACTCCCTCAGTCATTTTATTACTTGGTCGTGGTCCGGTTAACGGAATGCAATTGGCAGACGGAAAAACCGACTACCCCAGTGATATTGAAATTGTAGAAAAACTTTTTCATCAAAGGGACAACAAACATTAGACGTTATTCTGGCTTCTATAATTTTGTATCGCTCCGCAACTAGCGCAGAATCAACTCTTGTTAATAACTAAAAGGCTACGACTAAACCAGTCGCAGCCTTTTGAAATTCCAGCAGAAAATGACTTAATTTATAATACTTGAGGTTTCTTCCTCGTAAGAAACGATTAGGAACAACCGGTGGTCGTACCACAGTCCAGACAAACTTTACACGTACCATTCTTAACCATGCGGACACTAGAGCAATTTGAGCACATAGAGCCATCATATAATCGTTCACCGTGGGCGATGGCTTCACGGGCCGATTCGTGGACAAAGGCTGCGGCATATAAAGAAGATTCAACCGAATCGTGTTCATCATCATTGGATTCAGTTAGATATTCTGGTTGTTTAGCGACTGGCTTGGTGGGCAGCAATGGCGGAATCGGCTGAACGTCAATGGCCTGTTCCGGCTTCACCTGACATCTGCTGAAATCACCCAGTTCAATATCAATAATTTTGCTGATCAAATCTGATATTGACGTTGCATACTTGATATAAGGATGCCGGCGGACAAAGCCATAGGGTTCATACTGTTGACCGCGCAACATCTTGGAAATATTGTGGGCGGGAATGTGATATTGGAGCATAACAGAAATCGTCTTGGACAAGGAATTTAGGAGACCCATGATCAACGTTCCTTCTCTATCCGTCGTGATATAAATTTCTGAAATATCCCCAAACTCATTGCGATTGACAGTCGTATAAATTTTGACATCGTCGATCTGAGCCGGATGGGTGTGACCGGATCGGATGCCCTTTAATTTACTGCGGCGGGACGTCGGACGCGGTTGATTGAGAGCCTGCTTAGCCCCTTTCGCATAATGCAGCAGAGCATCGTAGGTCAAATTCTCTAAATTTTCCACATCGTCAATGTCCTGTAAGTGTTTGTTGAGAGGCTGTGCTTGTTTAGAGCCATCCCGATACAGGGTAATTCCTTTGACCCCAGTCTGCCACGAGTCTATTAGAACTTGTTTAAAATCATCTACAGTCGCATCGTTAGGCAAATTGACCGTCTTAGAAATCGCTCCAGAGATCAGTGGCGTAATCGCTGCTACCATGAGCACGTGACCGGTATGAGCAATATAGCGCTTGCCGGAACCGCAAGTGTTTGCTGTGTCAAAGATGGCATAATGTTCCTCTTTGAGGTGTGGAGCACCTTCAATTTTACCGTCGATAATCATGCCGTTTTCCTCAGCACCCACATAATCCATAATATCCTGCACTTCCTCTTCGGAGTACCCTAAGTTGTGCAGAGCTACACCGATGACGGGATTTGTTAAAGTCATAAATCCGCCACCAGACAACTTTTTATAAACGATGTGGGAAAAGAATGGTTCAATGCTCGTAGCACCGCAATCCATCGCAAAGGAAATTGTTCCCGTAGGAGCCATGACAGAAACTTGGGCATTGCGGTAACCATATTGATCACCATAAGTTAAGGCTTCCGACCAAACATCTTTCAAAGTATCAGAAAATTCTTCACAATCCATCTGCTTAAGTAAATTGTGATCAACAATCAAAGGGCGATAAGACAAGTCTTCAAAAGCATCGCTGCGCGCTCCAGCAACTCTAGCATGATTGCGAATAACCCGCTGCATAAATGTCTTATTGATCTCATACTTGGGGAAAGGTCCTGCCTGAGCCGCCATTAAAGCAGATACAGCATAGCTGCGTCCCGTTAAAATACCGGCTAAAGCTGCCGCCATATTGCGACCTTGTTCCGAATCATAAGGCACGCCGGCGACCATCAGCAAAGAAGCTAAATTCGACAAACCCAGTCCGGTGGTACGGAACAAATAAGTGCGACGGGCGATATCTTCAGTAGGGAACTGACCACCGATGATTGATCCTTCCAGAAAGAGTTGGCAAAGAGAAACTAGATGCACATAACCTTCCATATCAAAGACACGCTTTTCCGGATCATAAAAAGAGTAAACGTTGATCGAAGCCAAATTACAGCTGGTGTCGTCCAAAAATGCATATTCGCCACAGGGATTGGTGGAATTCAATTGATTATGTTTAGCCCAAACCTGACCGTCTTCACCTGCGGGACAAGTGTGCCATTCATTAAAGATGCCACTAAACTGGGGTGCGGGATCAGCGCAACGCCAAGCCGATTCATTCATTAAATCCCAGAGATCTTTTACTTTTACGCGACGGTTGACGGATTCATCCAGTCTGCCTTTTAATTCAAGCGTTGCATCGGGATTCTCCTCAAGGGACATGACTTTCTGCATGAATTCATCGGAAATGCGGAGAGAGTTGTTACTGTTCTGACCGGACACCGTATGGTATGCTTCGCCGTCTATGTCGGCATCATAACCCATTTTCGCCAAGGCAGCGACTTTGTCCTCTTCTTTTGCTTTCCAAGAAATAAAATTTTCTACTTCGGGATGATCGATATCCAGGCACACCATCTTAGCAGCTCGTCTTGTCGTGCCACCTGACTTAATCGCTCCGGCATTGCGGTCTAGCCCTTTTAGAAAACTCATTAGACCCGAAGAGACACCACCACCAGAGAGACGTTCTCCTTCTGCTCTGATGGGAGAAAAATTTGTACCTGTACCAGATCCACCTTTAAATAATTTAGTTTCAGTGACATATTGATCAGATATAGAGTGGGAACCGAGCAGCTTGTCTTCGATGGAGACGATAAAACAAGCTGAGGCTTGGGTTCTCGTATAGTCATCTTCGGACTGGACGACTTTTTCTAACTCAGGATCATAATAGAAGTTCCCGCTCTTGCCACCCTTAATACCGTAACTGCGTTTGAGACCTGTATTAAACCACTGAGGTGAGTTGGGCGCATACATTTGAGCCAATAGACAATAAACCAACTCATCGTACAGAATTTGACTTTTTTCCCCTTCATCGACGATCCCTTCGTCGATTAAAGCTGCGACCCAAAAGTCCACCATGCGGTGGGCAACCTGCCGCATGCTGTGTTCATAATCACGTTCACCTCCAACTCCGGCTTTACGAAAATATTTAGAAGCGATAATGTCGCAGGCATTTTGTGAATAAGCAACGGGAAATTCCAAGTCCTTCATATCCACCAAAACACGACCAGTTTTATAGTCTTCCATATGGACATCGACCCGCTTCCATTCAAACAGATCAAAAACAGAAAGCTCGGGTTCTTTGTCCAAGCGAGTTGTGTAATAACGTTTAATTAATTGATTAATTGATGCAGCCACGATATTTCCTCTCTCTATTGTGAAACCTGCCCAAAAGCAGGTAAAATCGTTCCACGTAAGTCTATATGTTGATAAAAAATAATGATTTCTGTCAAAAGACATCAATATATAGTGACAAAAGGCAATATGAATTATAGCATGATTTGGTAGAGTTACAAGTCTAAAAAGGACGAAAATTGCAAAAATTAGCAGATATTTCTGTTCATCTTTTAAGACGAAAGCTGGCAAACCCACGCAGGACGGCTGCTTCCACATTTGTAAATTTTCTCAAAAAGATTTACTGCAGAAACACATAGCTTTAAATATAAAGAGAAATGTTTTTAAATTAGGAAAATTCGGTCTCTTCTGTCCAGCAGCGATCACAGCTCAACGGCAAAAGTTGTAGCTCGCCCAGACAATGTTGTGGTCGGACACCTCGAACAATTGAGATTGCCGGAGCAGTGGATGAGTGCACGTCCTTACTGGGAGATAAATAAACAACATAAACACTACAGATATACAATAGTACAGATATAAGCTGAACAGCCTTTCTCAATTGCCACGCAACACTTGAATAACACTTTTAACAGCTTTGATTCTGTTAGCAACGCGATCATACTGATTCTTGTGTTCCACCTCGATGCGCATTTTGAGAACAGCTGTGCCATTTTTATGAGATGACATTGTTCCCGACAAAATCGATACCGCCTCTGCACCTATCGCATTTGAGATATCGCTAAGTAGCTTCATGCGATCCTGGGCGATAATCTTCAACGTAACCTCATAGGATTTACACAAATCATTCTCGTTCCAATCCACTTCAATGAGGCGCGCCGCCCGCTGTGCGTCTTTGGGACTGAGCGAGGAATTGATCAACAGATGGACTATATTAGGACAACTTTTACGATGTACAGCAATCCCCTCACTCCTAGTTGTATAACCGATGATTGGATCTCCCGGGATGGGATTGCAACACCTGGACAGGCGCACGAGGCAATCGCTCTGTCCTTTAACTACAATGCCATAGTCATTGCTTGAAACAGAACGATGTGGCGTTTTTATTTTTTTAGGTTCTGTCTGTTCTTCCCCAATTTTTTCTGGTTTATTGCTACCTGGCAGCGTGGTCACTTGACCTGTAGCTGACAATTGATAACCTAACTGTTGGCGTTCATGATCACTCAGCGACTTAATATATTCATCTCGCAAGCGAGGAACCACTTTACCTACACTCAGAGTACCGTGTCCGATATTTGCAAAGAGATCATCTGGGGTGCGACAATTGTAACGGCGCATAATCCCTTCGAGAAAGTGTGTTTTCAATAATTGACTCTGGGTAAAACCAGTTTTCTTAATTTCACGTTCAACAATCTCTTTGCCATGGGCGATATCTTCATCGCGCATCTCTCTTTTAAACCAATGACGTATCTTACTCTTGGCACTTGTACTCTTGACTAAATTTAGCCAGTCCCGACTGGGACCGTTAACTTGATCCGATGTTAATATTTCAACAATCTCGCCATTCTTTAATTCATAGGTCAAAGGAACAATGCGTCCGTCCACTTTTGCACCATACATCGAGTTGCCTACACCGGAGTGAATGCTATACGCAAAATCGATTGGTACAGCACCTTGAGGCAGAGGTACAACATCCCCCCGAGG
>JAAYOA010000028.1 GCA_012520525.1 Clostridiaceae bacterium
CTGACCACGTTTCCGTTTTTTGTTACAATGTAATTGGCTCAAGGTGATTCTCCTTTGTATATATTGTCAATTACATTGTACAGAATTGCTGAGAGCCTTTTTATTTCATTTCATCTTACAACTCGCCCCGCATGTTATTAAGCAACAAACAAATTATAATTTTATTCATTTAAATATTGTTTATTGACCTTAATATATTGTATGACAGAAATCACACATAACAATACAGAAATGCCAATTAAAATATCGCCTAATAATCCTATCCCTACAATTGCTGTACCAGTCAAGCCTAATTGTAAGAGACACAGCTGCAACATGATAAATATCATGCCTATCATTTGGGCAAACGTTTTCCATTTACCAACCGCATTTGCAGGAACCACAATTCCCAGGGATGCACTTAACATACGTAGACCATTAACGACAAGGTCTCTCGCCAAAATAATAATGACCACCAATCCATGCATACGCTGCAAATAAACAAACATAATCATAACCGAAGTAACTAATAATTTATCTGCTATAGGATCCATAAATTGACCTAAAGTCGTAATTAAATTTTTGCGACGGGCAATCTGACCATCAAAGAAATCTGTTATAGATGCAGAGACAAACAGGATCAGAGCAATGAGCATGCCAAAGCGGCCAACAAAATTGGTCCAAGCATTACCAGGGGGTAAAAATGACCACGGTAACATCATTAAAATGATTATCGGCACCAATATAATTCTTATTACAGTCAGCTTATTAGGTAAATTCACTGCATACCCCCGTCAGTTCATATGCTTCCGCTTCAACGATCGTAATGGGATATCGTTGACCACGAGTAAGAACAATTTCTGAAGCGACATACGTCATTGAATCAATTTCTGGAGCTTGTTCAGGAATCCTGCCAACATAGAATATTCCATCATCGGCTACCCCTTCAACCAAGAAAGAGCGCTCCTTACCAATTAACGCTTTATTATGTGCAGCTGTTATTTCCTTCTGAATACTCATTATAACATCGTATCGTTCCGACGCTATTACTTCTGGTACAGGATCATCCATCTCGTACGCAGCAGTACCCTGCTCCGGCGAAAACACAAAGCAGCCAAGATGATGAAATTTGATATCTTTAACAAATTGGCAGAGCGTTTCAAAATCAGCAGCCGTTTCACCAGGAAATCCGACCATAACAGTTGTCCTTAAAACAGCTTTAGGTAAAAACTTGCGAATCCTCGAAAAAGTCTCCCGTAAAAAACCTTCCCGATCACTGCGATTCATGCGTTTTAAAACAGCATCTGAAGCATGTTGAATAGGTAAATCAATATATGGCACAATCTTTGGCTCAGTTGCCATGACATGAAGAAGTTGATCGGTCATACCATCTGCATAACCATACAAGAAACGAATTTGTTCTAGTCCAGAGATCGCACATAATTGCTTCATTAAGTCAGCTAACTTCCTCTTACCGTATAAGTCTCTGCCGTAGGATGTCGTATCTTGACCTACTAGTATTAATTCGCTAACACCTCTCTGAACAAGGGATTTAGCTTCGGCAATAAGTTCTTCAATAGGTCGCGATGTTAACTGACCTCTAATAGAAGGAATCGCGCAATATGCACAGCGATTGTCACAACCTTCTGCAATTTTCAAATAAGCATACGCACCTGTTGAAACAGGGTGATCAGTCAGAAGATGCCGCAGACGATCAGCTGGATCCGTCGAACGATAAATTAAAGGTAGAGATAACTTAGAGGCATTACAATATAAATCTTTAATAGCCTGTTTTATTGCATAGTAAGAACCCGTTCCTAAAACCGCATCAACTTCAGGTAAAGATTCTGCAAATTCACGATAATAGCGTTGGGACAAACATCCTGTGACAATCAAAAAATCACATTTGCCATTTGCCTTATAGTCGGCCATTTCAAGAATGGTGTCTATGCCTTCACGGACCGCTGATTCAATAAAGCCACACGTATTGACAATGATGACGTTGGCAACCGCCACATCATTGACCATCTGCCATCCTGCTGACTGTAACAAAGCCGTCATATTCTCGGAGTCGACCAAATTTTTAGGACAACCAAGGGATACTAAAGCAATGGATAATTGTTCAGGCAAAGCTTGGCAATTCGAAATCTCAGTTTCTTCAACAGAACTCATATAAACTTACCTCAATATAAAAAATCAACACATCAAATTCCTATTATACTATTCCGTCAATAAATGATCGAGTACAACGATCGCAGTTTCCACATTAAATCCGCGACGCTGGGCAGATAATATGAGTTTGTTCCGTTGAGCATAATACGCCTGATCTGGGATGGTCTGACTTCTTAAGGCTGCTATTTCTCGTTTCTTCTTAAAACTAAAAAACTCCTTTACTAGGCACTCTTCACTCTCGATCTCTTCATTTAATGCAATCTTAATTGCTTCTTTATTGATCCCAAGACGCAACATTCGATTCTGTAAAGCAAGCCTACCTTCAGCCTTACCTTTTCTACGTTCGCGCAAAACGGCTCGGGCACAAGCGAGATCAGAGTAATAGCCTTCATCTGCAAGATCAGTCACCACTTGCTCGATCGTCGAATTTGTAAATTGATATTTCTTTAAATGTCTTGCAATGCGTCCCGATGTGCCGTTGCCACGTCTATATTTTACTAGATAAATAATGGCACGCTCCCTAGCTTCAACATATTCCTCCGAATCCTCAGTTGGCGACCAATTATAATTCGTCAAGATGTCTGATATATCTTTCATATATTATAAATTAAGAATGTCATCACTGAGATCATCGACCAAGTTGGCATCATCTTCAAGACCTGCCTCAAAAGAAGCATTGCTTTCATCTGTTTCGTCTATCTCTTCTTCATTACCTTCGTGATCCAACAAAAGCAACTCGCGGATACCCTCTTCAACTGCATCCATTATATCCGGATTCTCCTCTAAAAATCGCTTGGCGTTGTCTCGACCTTGACCGATTCTATCCTCTTTATACGAGTACCAGGAACCACTCTTTTTAATCAAATCACACTCAACTCCCAAATCCAAAATACAGCCGCTTTGAGAGATACCTTCGCCATAGATTAAGTCAAATTCGGCATTGCGGAACGGTGGTGCAACTTTATTTTTAACAACCTTTACTTTAGTGCGATTGCCAATAAAATCAGTTCCTGAGCGCAAGGATTCGCCGCGACGTACATCTAAACGTACCGACGAATAGAATTTGAGCGCCCGACCTCCTGTCGTGGTTTCCGGATTACCAAACATCACACCAATTTTCTCCCTCAACTGGTTTATAAAAATAACCGAAGTTTGGGACTTACTGACCACCGGTGTCAGTTTTCGCAGCGCTTGGGACATCAATCTCGCCTGGGCACCAACACTGGCATCACCCATCTCTCCGTCAATCTCCGACTTAGGCACTAAAGCAGCTACTGAGTCAATCACAATCACATCTAGAGCGCCTGAACGCACTAGAGCTTCAGCTATCTCTAATGCTTGCTCACCAGTATCGGGTTGGGAAACGATTAAATTATCAATATCCACACCTAACTTGCTTGCATAGACTGGATCCAATGCATGCTCTGCATCTATAAATGCAGCATTGCCATCAAGCTTCTGGGCTTCTGCCACAATGTGCAAGGCAACAGTGGTCTTACCTGAAGATTCCGGTCCATAAATCTCGATAATTCTACCTCGAGGAATACCGCCGATACCAAGCGCGATGTCCAAGGTCAAAGCGCCAGTCGGGATCGCCTCCATGTCTGGATCTGGTTGATCTCCTAACTTCATAAGAGCGCCTTTGCCAAACTGCTTCTCTATACTGTTCCAAGCGACTTCTAACGCTTTATTACGTGCTTCAACATCAACTTTACGGGAAATACCATGATTTGATTTTTTCTTTCCTTTGGCCATGTTTGCCTCCTTTATCCGAACAATCGTTCGTATTTATTATACGTTGGAGAATCTCATTCGTCAATTCGTTTTAATAGACAAAATTAAACAAATAACAACAATATAAACCATCCAAATTGACCTATATCTATCTTTTAAGTTTTTTGAAAATACGAGACAGAGGATCGATTATTTGTTTAATTTCAGGCACATTTAATAAATATGCGATAGCACCATATGCTACGACTGCTAATAGCGACCAGAAAAATAGCCATAATAACTGCATAATTTTTCCTGACGGCGACCAATGACCGAGCAAAATGCGGAGAGGTGCTAGCACAACAACTATGCCCATCGAAGCAACCAAAATTTTGCGCAAAAATGGGATGATATTAAAGTGAGCTAAAGCCGGATACATCTTGCGGAACGAAAAAAACATGAAACATCCGCCGATCAAACTACCCAAGGCGTAACCTAAAGACAGACCACTTAATCCAAGTGAAGTTTTGTGTGAGAAGAAGAATCCAAACCCAGCAGTCATACAGAGGGAAATAGCAGAATTTATCAAAGGCATAAACGTCTTCTTA
>JAAYOA010000029.1 GCA_012520525.1 Clostridiaceae bacterium
CTGACCACGTTTCCGTTTTTTGTTACAATGTAATTGGCTCAAGGTGATTCTCCTTTGTATATATTGTCAATTACATTGTACAGAATTGCTGAGAGCCTTTTTATTTCATTTCATCTTACAACTCGCCATAATTTCGCCGGTTAGAAAATCGCCGCCTTGCGATCAAAAAATCGCAAAGACGGCAGATTGCACATCAACTCAAGCCAAGTTTTTAAACATTCTCTCCAAAACCTCTGGCGTCACAGGTGCAATGTTGATAGACATATTCGCTGTCGCCATACAGCTCTCTACAATAAACGGAATATCTTCAACGGGTATACCCGCCTCTGCTAAAGTACAAGGCATTTCAAACTCTCGTTTTAATTGATTAATGCGGCGGGCAACGCCCTCAGAATCAGCTAGACCGAATTCGGAAGCAAAGATATTTAATTCCGGTCGCGCGTTGCTATTGATCAAGTACCACTGATCACCGGTAAAGGCACAGGCAGTGCCGTGTGCCATGCCATAATGCGTGGTCAAGACATATGAACAGCCGTGGGACCCGGTTGTCCCCGTTTGAGAAAAAGCCAATCCCGCCAGTACGCTAGCTGCTGCCATATTCTTCCTGGCTATCATATTGCTGCCGTCGCGATAAGCTCGCCTTAAATTGTTAAAAACCAGTTTGGCCGATTGGATGGCCAATGCATCTGCAGCAGGATTAGATTTAGTACTAGACAGGGCATCCAAAGCGTGCATCAAAGCATCTAGTCCGCTAGCCGCCGTCAGTCCAGGCGGACAGGACACCGTCAACTGAGGATCGATGACGGCAATGCGAGGAAACATCAAAGGAGAGGCGATTGGCTTTTTAATGCCTTTCTCTTTGTCACTTAGGACAGTCACAGCAGTCACCTCGCTGGCCGTTCCCGACGTCGTCGGCAGGGCAATCAGCGGCAAGGCAGCGGTAATCGGACTTTCATTTGCTAGAATTTGAGCACCTGTTCGCTCCATGGCAATCCCTACAGCTACAGCTTTGGCACAGTCCATAATACTGCCACCACCAATTGTAATAATGCAGTCTGCTCCCGCCTCTTTTGCTTTAGCAACACAAGTATCTACGTTTTGAATAGTAGGATTGGGTTCAACCGCATCACAATATCCAGCTATGCGGTCCGGTGCTAAAGCAATCAATTCATCAATTAGCCCCGTGCGAACAGTAAAAGGACTGCAGACCACAAAAGCCTTTTGGCTACTAATTTCGTTTAAGTACTTAGGTAAATTCTCAAATTCGCCTTCACCAAAATAGATCTTTGTCGGATTATAAAAACTCCACATGCAGTACTCCTCTCCATTTTCTGTCCTTTGTCAAAGGGGCTTTTCATTTATTAGATTATTTAAGCAATTTCCTTTATTTCAACTGATCTTTAACAAGGCAATCATCTCATAAAATAATTAATTATCTTCATCGGAAACAAGCGTATGACGCATTCGCTGATCTATCTTTTTGTACTTGCGTCTCTTCATGACATTTTTGTATGCAGGTCGTATGATTCTACCACTGGAAATAAGTTCCTCCAAGCGATGGGCACACCAACCGGAGATGCGTGCCGCGGCAAAGATGGGAGTAAACATCTCCGGCGGAATACCTAACATGTCATAAATAAACCCTGAGTAAAAGTCCACGTTGGCACAGACTAACTTATCACTTTTCTTAAAAGACTGGAACACTTCCGGCGCCATACGTTCGGTCGTAGTATATAACAAGTACTCGTCTTCTCTTCCTGACTCGTATGCCAAAGCTCTTGCGTAGTCTCTCAACAAACGAGCCCGAGGATCAGACAGGGTGTAGACAGCATGACCGATACCGTAGACCAGTCCACTGCGATCAAAGGCTTCTTTTTTTAGTACTGACTGCAGGTAATCGGCAATTTCCATCTCATTGCGCCAATTTTTAACACTGGACTTGAGATCCTGCATCATCGCATATGCCTTCCCACTGGCACCACCGTGCTGAGGTCCTTTAAGTGAACAGATACCTGCAGTGATCGCGGAATACGTGTCGGTACCTGTAGATGTGACACAGCGCGTAGTAAAGGTTGAGTTGTTACCGCCGCCGTGCTCGGCATGAACCACTAATGCCAAGTCCAAAATCTGTGCTTCTAATTCAGTAAACATGCCGTCAGAGCGAATCAAATGTAGAATGTTTTGAGCTGTATTGTATTCCGGCTTAGGAGAATGAATATACAAACTTTCCTGGTCAATATAGTGGCGTTTTGCCATATATGCGTAGGAAATCAACAATGGAAATTTTGCGATCAACTCAATACTCTGTCGCAGCACATTATTGACAGAGGTATCATCAGGATTTTGATCGTAGGGATAGAGACTAAGGACAGTTCGTGCCAACTTATTCATAATATCTGCACTGGGCGATTTGAAGATCATATCCTCAATAAAATTAGCGGGCAGAGTTCTATTATCGGCCAACACTTTTTCAAAATTAACAAGTTGATCCCGGTCCGGCAATTCACCAAACAGCAATAAATAAGCTGTTTCTTCATAGCCGAATCGCTTATCTTCGTAAAAGCCTAGTACCAAATCTCTCAACGCGATGCCGTTATAGTACAAATGACCTTCTACTGGCAAACGTTCGCCGTCGTCCATATAATATGAAAAAACTTCACCAACGCGGGTCAAACCAACTAGTACACCTGTGCCATTGGAATTACGCAACCCACGCTTGACATTAAAGCGGTCATACTTGTCGACCGAAATAGGTCTGCTTGCCATTGATTGGGAAAAGTCTTCAAACAAGCGTTTTTGTTCTTTAGAAAATTCTTTCATCATCCACCTCTCATTTCTAACTGCCCTATCTCTCTTTACGGGTGAGGTTCAGCAAGCCGCCCTCTAAAAGCATGTCAAGCTGGCGTTCGGAAGCGGGCAGACTCATCGTATAACACTCGTCTTTTGTCTTATTGCAGACCACAATGTGTTCTCCTGCTGCCACACGCTTCACCTGTTTAGGGGCATCGGCAATGACAAGTTCATCCAGGAGGTCGATCTTGTCATAGTCGTTTTCATCGTCAAATACCAAAGGCAAAATACCATTATTAATAAGATTAGCCATATGTATACGGGCAAAAGACTTTGCCAAAACGCCTTTTACTCCAAGTTGCAGGGGAGCCAAAGCCGCGTGTTCTCGGCTGGACCCCTGACCGTAGTTATGACCGGCGATAATAAATCCACCGCCCTCATTCTTAGCCCGTTCCGGGAAATCAGGATCACAGGGGGTCAGGCAATAGTTCGCCAAATGAGGTACATTAGAGCGGAAAGGCAACAACTTTGAGTCCGAAGGCATAATATGATCCGTGGTAATGTTGTCCTCTACTTTAATCAAAGACTTTCCTGAAACTTGCTCTGGCAGCGGTGTATTGATCGGGAATGGTTTTATATTAGGTCCCCTTACCACCTCGACGGTGTCGGGATCTTCCGCAGGCATGACGATTAAGTTGTCGTTAACCATAAATTCTTTAGGTACGACAGTTTTAGGCGCCTCGATGTCCGTGGTCGTAGGATCAGTTAAAAATCCTGTAAGGGCACTAACTGCAGCCACTTCAGGACTGACTAGATAGACCTGAGCCGATTTCGTACCCGAGCGACCATAGAAATTCCGATTAATTGTGCGCAAAGAAATACCATCTGTCCGCGGTGACTGACCCATACCTATACAAGGACCACAACCTGATTCAAGGATACGAGCTCCGGCAGCAATCATATCTGCCAGAGAACCATCGGCTGCCAACATATTTAACACTTGCTTAGAACCAGGAGCAATGACGAGAGACACATCCTCAGCAATGGATCTACCTCTCAAAATATCGGCCACTTTATGCATATCAGATAAGGATGAATTGGTACAGCTGCCGATATGAACTTGGTCGATCTTCAAATCGTTGACGTCAGATACTGCTTTGACATTATCAGGGCTATGCGGACAAGCGACCAACGGACGCAATTCACTTAAGTCTATTTCGATTGTTTTGTCATAAACAGCATCGGAATCAGCAGAAAGGGCAACATAATCAGTCTCGCGCTGCTGAGCCCGCATAAATGCCAGTGTGATTTCGTCACTTGGAAAAATTGATGTGGTCGCACCGAGTTCAGCTCCCATGTTTGTAATAGTAGCTCGCTCAGGTACCGACAACGTCTTGACGCCAGGACCAGTATACTCGACGATGTAACCAACCCCGCCCTTAACTGTCAATCGACGTAGGACTTCTAATATAATATCCTTGGCCGACGACCAGGGCTGGAGTTCTCCGACAAGACGCACTTCAAGGATTTGCGGCATTGTAATGTTATAAGCACCACCGCCCATAGCAACTGCCACATCTAGACCACCAGCACCAATCGCTAGCATACCGATACCACCGCAAGTAGGCGTGTGGCTATCTGAACCCAATAATGTTTTTCCTGGTATACCAAAGCGTTCGATGTGTACTTGGTGGCATACGCCGTTACCCGGCTTCGAAAACCTTATACCATGCTTTGCCGTTACAGTTTGAATATACTTGTGGTCATCAGCATTCTCAAATCCGGTTTGCAACATATTATGGTCAATATAGGCCACAGATAATTCGGTCTGAACTTGCGGAAGGCCTAGTGCCTCAAACTGCAGATAGGCCATTGTGCCTGTTGAATCCTGAGTCAAAGTCTGATCAATGCGCAAAGAAACTTCTTTACCGACTTCCATTGAACCGCCAACCATATGGTCTTTTATAATTTTTTGTGCAAGTGTGTAACCCATATCTGTACCTCCTGGAAAAGCGTTACATATATATTTTTAACTAACATTTTGATAATTTATCGTTTTCCCCTCATAACTATCAAAATCTTCCAATAACAAGCGCATAATTATCAATAGAAATGAAATATATTATAACCAAGGAAAGTTAATAGCGCACTATAAACAGGGTTAATTTTACAAGTTTATAAAAAAAAATTGCATTTAACCCATAAAATACCAGCACAATTACCGGTGTATATACTATTATAACTATAATTTATTTATAAAGAATCATTATTTTGCATAATAGAACGGTCATTTTGTCATTTTATTTAATACTTCAACCTAATTGCTGTGGAAATAATTCATAGCAGCAAATGCCGGCGGCAACCGCCACATTGAGGGACTCTGCTCTCCCATCCATTGGAATTGTTGTAGTCACATCAGTCTCCGCTAAAATGTCCGTAGGCAGACCACTTCCTTCATTTCCCATCAGCAGCGCCACCGGTCGCTCAAGTGACACATAGTTGCCGATCTCCGGTAGAGGCTTTCCTGTCATAGCAGTTGCAACTATTACTGTCCCCTCCTTGCGCAAAAAATCCAGGACTGCTCCAAGGTCAGAGACTCGCATGACCGGAATATGAAACAATGACCCCATCGTACTGCGAACTACTTTTTGACTCCAAGGCCAAGCCGAAGAGTCGTCACAGACAAAGCCATCCAAACCAAAAGCATCAGCAATGCGAATCAACGTGCCTAAATTACCCGGATCCTGAACTCCGGCAGCGATTAGATAACCCCTAGTTGGGTTCTTTAAATTCTCTAACTCAAATTGGGGCGGCTCAACGAAGGCTATGAGTCCTTGAGGTCGTTCTGTTTTAGCCAAGTGATTAAACAGGTGGTCGCTCAGCGTCCATATGCACTCGCCACGTCCCTGTCTCTCCATCAAATTACGAAACGCTTCCCATCTTTTCACTTCTTTTGTAGCTAACAGGTCGAGACATAAAAAGAGAGCCTGAGGAATAAATCCTGCTTCCACGGCGGTCTCTATCAGACGAATTCCTTCCAACATAAGTGCGTCACTCCAACGCCCTCGACGCTTTGATGCCGCCACAGCATCCTTAAAAACCCTATTTTGTTTGCTGCTGATAAATGGTAATTCTTCAGCCCAGGTCGGATATTCGCTTGTGCTCACAATCCCTTTCTCCTTTGTCAAAATAAAAAGGCTGCAATACGCTATTTTAACGTTTGCAGCCTTATTAGTAATCTCTGATGTGTAAAATTAAAGGGCAGCTTTGGCCTGTTCACAGAGGGCGGTGAATGCTGCGGGATCGGTTACGGCCATGTCAGCCAACACCTTGCGATCTAAAGCAATGTCCGCTTTTTTGAGACCGTTAATTAAAGTGCTGTAGTTCATTCCGTTAAGACGCGCGCCAGCATTAATGCGGGTGATCCAGAGACGACGGAAGTCACGTTTTTTCCGACGACGGTCGCGGAATGCATAGTTGCCGGATTTCATAACCTGTTGATTAGCAACCTTGAACTGTCTACTCTTATTACCAAAATAGCCCTTTGCCTGTTTCAGAACCTTTTTATGTCTTTTGCGTGAAGTTACTCCGCGTTTTACTCTAGCCATTTAAATACCTCCCATTTCGATCCGTAATGCTTACATCCTTATTTATAAGGAATCATTTTCTTAATACGTTTTTCGTTCGTCGTGTGGGCGACCTGAGTGCCACGCAATTGACGTCTGCGCTTCGGGCTCTTCGCTTCAGCTTTATGCTTTTTGTATGCGTAAGGCGTAATAACTTTGCCTTTACCACTGACTTTAAAGCGTTTTTTGGATGAGCTATGTGTTTTTTGCTTTGGCATAATAATCCTCCTACATTAAAACCATTTAAGTCTGTACCCGTTTTTAAGGAAAGAACAGCTGACCGTTTGACGATCGTTGACGGCAAACGGACTGTTCGTTTATAACCGTAATGGATGCCTTATTCTATAATTACTTCTTTGAAGTTTTCTCTTTTAATGGTGAAAGGTACATATTCATGTTGCGTCCTTCCACTTTGGGCTTGCGATCAACTTCGGCGACATCTGACAGTTTTTCGAGAAAGTTCTCCATAACATCATAGCCTTGTGAAGTATAAGCCATCTCCCGACCTCTGAAACGAATGCTTACCTTGACGCGATTTCCCGCTGCCAAGAAGCGACGAGCATTCTTTAGTTTGACATTTAAGTCATGTTCTTCAGTCGTTAATTTAAGGCCCACTTCTTTGACTTCAATGACTTTCTGTTTTTTACGCGCTTCTTTTTCACGCTTCGACTGTTCAAACGCGTATTTACCATAGTCAATGATCTTTGCTACTGGATTCTTAGGATTGGCAGACATTAGGACAAGATCTAAACCAACATATTTGGCTCGTTCTATTGCCTCATTCGTTGGCACGATACCAACCATCTCGCCATTCTCATCTATCAGCCTAACTTCTTTAAATCTAATCTTTTCATTGACTTGAGTCTGTGAATTTTTCCGGGCTATGTTCATTACCTCCTCAAAAAAAATGGACAGATCGCCGATCCGTCCCATAAAAAACCCAACCGAATGCCTGTCGGTTGTGATTGTACGATGAACCTCTTCGCTCTCGCTTGAGGTGAGAAACGGATTTCTACTTGATTTACAGATTATACTATATGGAAAAGCATTCTTTTTGTCAAATTTTTCTTTGATTTCCTGATGAAGGTTGTTTTTATTCTAAATAATTGCGATGATCTGTATTTTTTTGAATGATTTTAAAATAGAATTGGAGTCACGGCAACGCCGATTAATCTGATATATGATTTTCATTTTGACTTTACAGCGTCCTCCAGCCTGACATTTTCCTCTTTTTCTATACCTAGTCTAAAA
>JAAYOA010000030.1 GCA_012520525.1 Clostridiaceae bacterium
AGAATCATTTTCACTAGTTGATCATGATACAATTCCCCATTAGATCAATACAACCAATGGTGTTTAAGCTAACAGTTTATTTACTAAATCCAAATCTTCCTGTGTATTAACGCCGATGCCTTCAAACTCACCGGTTGTGCCTTGGATGCCAATTCTGCCACCCTGACTCTGAATCCAAGTCGGCACATCGGTCAAATAGTATTCACCTTGGGCATTGTTATTTTGCAATAAATTTAAACCTTCCCGCAACCAGGCGGCGTCAAAAACATACACGCCGGCATTGAGTTCGGTGATATTTTTTTGCTCGGGTGTACAGTCGCGATCTTCGACCACTGCTTTAAAAATGCCCTGATCATCGCGCACGATACGACCGTAACCTAGATCCTTATCGCTAATATAGGCAAGCATTGTACACGCATTGCCCTCGCGGATATGGGTGGAAAATAAATTGCGGTAAGTCGACTCTGAAATTAAAGGCATATCGCCATAACAAATCAGTACCGGTCCTTCAAAGTTCGCCAAGGCGGGCATCGCCATCTGTACGGCGTGACCTGTACCCAGTTGTTCTTCCTGAAGTGCATATTGATATGCAGCACCGATTTCACTTTGAACAGCTTCAGCTTTATAGCCAACCACAATAACCGTGTGACTTGGATCAACAAAACTAATCTTGTCTAAAACCCAGCCCAAGAGGGGACGGCCGGCTGCGCGGCGCATAACTTTGGGCAAGTCTGACTTTTCGGACTGCAAACGTGTGCCTTTTCCCGCAGCTAAGACGACGGCGCGCAAATCAATGGAGTCTATGCGATCGGTGTTGGTAGTCATTTTTTTCTCCTTTATTTGACAATAAATGTTCTTGTGGTAAAACATCATCACTGCATTCGAGGATTAAATTTTACCAGCTGTTAAGCAATTAAAGTAACTGTGTATCGCTTGTATTTTATACCGAAACAAGCAAACTGGCTAATATAAACCTACTATTCTTATGTTGCTTGCTTTTCGATAAAGACTTATAATCCATGAGTAATAATGTTCTGCAGATTTTCTGCAATTCAACATAAGGAGCTAGCATGAAACGAATGGTTGGTACCGTCGTTCGCGGTATTCGTGGTCCTATCGTCAAAAAAGGTATGGACGTCGCCCCAATCGTGGTGGACTGTCTATTAGAAGCAGCCAAGTCAGAGTCGTTTGAAATTAATGACAGAGATGTAATCGCTGTCACCGAATCCATTGTCGCCAGAGCGCAAGGCAATTATGCAACTATAGAAGATATTGCCAATGACGTCAAAGCTAAATGCAACAGCGATGTCATCGGCGTGACTTTTCCTATTTTAAGTAGAAATCGTTTTGCCACCTGTCTAAAAGGTTTCGCAATGGCTGCAAAAAAGATTGTTATTCTATTCGCCTATCCTTCCGATGAAGTTGGCAACCACCTGATGTCTCTGGACGATTTAGAGGCCAGTGGCATCAATCCATGGACAGATTGTTTGACTGAGGAACGATACAGACAACTGTTTGGTGATTCTGTCCATCCCTTTACAGGCGTGGACTATGTGACTTACTATCGCGAAATCATTGAAGATTGTGGTGCTGAATGCGAGGTTATTTTCAGCAACAATCCCTGCGATATCCTACCCCTGACCGATGTTGTCATTACTTGTGACACACATACCCGGGAACGCTCAAAACGGCACCTAAAAAAGGGTGGAGGACGCATTGTCTTAGGTATGGACGACATTCTCAACACAGAGTCCAACGAACATGGTTACAACCTGGACTTTGGGCTGCTCGGTTCTAACAAGTCTTCTGAGACATCTGTCAAATTATTCCCCCGCAACTGTCAGCCCGTAGTCGAGCAAATTCAGGCTCTGGTCAAGGAAAAAACCGGCAAGCACATTGAGGCAATGATTTACGGCGATGGAGCTTTTAAAGATCCTGTAGGAAAGATTTGGGAATTGGCCGATCCCGTCGTTTCACCCGCTTATACCGCAGGGTTGGACGGCACACCGAATGAGCTCAAACTGAAGTATTTAGCAGATAATGATTTTGCCGATCTTTCTTCAGAGGAACAGGCCAAAGCCATAGAAGAGTATATTCGTCACAAGGATACCGACCTCAAAGGTAATATGGCCTCCCAGGGAACAACCCCCCGTCGATTGACAGACTTGCTTGGTTCGCTATCCGATCTCACCTCGGGAAGTGGCGACAAAGGCACACCATTTGTATTTATTCAAGGTTATTTTGATAATTACGCCGATTAAGGAATACATGTCACATCACAACCAAACATTAATTAATCAACTTTATAGGCAGGCGAAGCTCGATTCGTCTGCCTTTACTCTGTTGCTATCTTCGGCAGATGAAAAAGACCGGGCCTACGCAGCCAAACTGGCGCGACAAGTAGCCACAGATTCTTTCGGTCGAAATATTTATATGCGTGGATTAATTGAATTTACAAATCATTGTAAAAATAATTGCTTTTATTGTGGTCTGCGCAGAGATCACAGGGGGCTAAAACGCTATCGACTTAACGAGCATGAAATTCTAAACGCTGCGGCGGTTGCCCACGCTGCTGGATGTCGCACCATTGTTCTGCAAGGCGGCGAAGATCCTGCCCTGACTGTGTCGTGGGTGGCAAATCTAATCCGTTCCTTGAAAAGAAATTGGCCGGACACAGCGATCACCCTTTCACTAGGCGAAAGATCAGCGACTGATTATAAAACGTGGTTCGCTGCCGGCGCTGACCGCTATCTATTACGTGAGGAAACCGCCTCCCCCGAACTGTACAACCATTTGCACCCACCTGAAATGACTTTAGCCAACCGCCTTAATTGTCTCGCTGCACTAAAAGATATCGGATATCAAACCGGAGCCGGATTTTTGGTAGGCTCTCCAAGTCAAACCGCTGAAGATTTAGCGGCAGACTTAATCTTTATCCAATCATTCCAGCCTGCTATGATTGGTATCGGTCCATTTTTACCCCAAGCAGACACGCCTTTCGGTAGGGAAAAGCCTGGCGACCCTGAATTGACTCTTTTTCTGATCAGTCTGCTTCGCCTCATGCTTCCCCACGGGTTGATTCCTGCCACCACAGCAATTGGAACAGCCTTGCCCGACGGATATCAACGGGCGATCCTCGCAGGTGCCAATGTCATTATGCCGAATTTCACACCTCTTCAAGTCCGTAAACTATATAGTCTTTACGACCACAAACGCGAAGCTGGTGATTCTGCAAGTTCAACCGATGAGTTATTTAGGGAAATCAATTATAGAACTGTCATCGACCGAGGAGATTTTCCCGATCACTATGATCGCCATTAACTCCACTTTAAATCCCTATCTGATTTAATATAGATATCTTCTTCATCACCATTCTGCTATCAGAAAATAACATCTTGTTCATTTGACAGTTTTTGTTAGCATAAAGACCGAATGGGATATGATTCCTCTTTTACTATTTATAAAATCGATTATTAAAATATGGTCGCTAGGAGATTCACGGATTAATAAATAAAATTTCAGGCTGGATCAGGAAGAAATGTAGATGAATAATAATAGAACGCCACGGGGAAATAGACTCCATATTGCAATTTTTGGCCAAACAAATGTAGGTAAATCAACTTTAATAAACACACTGTGTGATCAGGATGTGGCCATTACCTCCCAAGTTCCTGGCACGACAACAGATCCTGTTAGACATGCCATTGAGTTGGGGGCACTCGGACCATGTGTCTTGATTGACACCGCAGGCTGTGGCGATGCCAGCATTCTCGGCGCAGAGAGAGAAACCCGCACCCATCGCATTTTATCAGAAACCGACATTGCCATCTGGTTGACTCGCCATAATGATCCCCTTCTGAACAACGACAGGAGCTATATCACTCCGCCCTTGCTACAGAAGTTAAAGGATCAAAATGTACCAATCCTGCACATTCTCAACACAGGAGGTTTTTCTCTTAAGAACAACACTAGCGATCCCCCTTCTGTAGCAACAGACCTTGTGCCAAAAGCAAGGTCAGAAACTGCCCAATCAACATTGCTGATCCTAGATGTTAGTGACCCGTCATCCCGCACAACGATTATAAATGCGATCGGTAAAATTCTACCTCAAGCCAAACGCAAATCATTAGAGCGTGGTTTATTAGAAGGATGGGTTAAGCCCGGACAAACCGTCTGTCTTATCATGCCCCAAGACAAAGGCGCTCCTCACGGCAGATTGATTCTTCCTCAGTCCCAGACCATTCAAGAATTGCTGCAACGGCGTGCCATCGCTGTATGTACAACGCCGGAAACATTTCCCCAAGCCTGTCAGTCTGACCCACTCCCTGATCTCGTCATCTGTGACTCCAGTGTACTTAAAGAAATATATAAGACGCAGCCTGACGGTGTCCCTTTGACCACTTTTTCGATTCTTTTTGCAGCTCAAAAAGGCGACATCCATCACTTTGCAGAAGGTGCCCGATCCATGGCATTATTACAACCTGGCGCAAACATTCTGATCGCTGAGGCCTGTTCTCACGCGCCTAGCGAGGAAGATATCGGGCGAGTAAAAATTCCAGCCCTCCTGCGTAAACGTGTTAGCGACGAATTGAATTTTGATATCTGCTCTGGCAGTGACCTGCCGTCTGATTTAGAAAAATACGATCTGTTTATTCAATGTGGTGCCTGCATGCGCAACAGTGCCTTTGTTAAAGATCGCATTCGCCGCACCAAGGCATTAAACATCCCTATGACCAATTACGGCGTTGCCATTGCATGGCTCACTGGTATTTTAGATTTAGTTGCCCTTGAACCTCCAAAAATTTAGAAAGTGATGCTTGCTGAGCCATACCATGAATTCACGTCAATCTGATTGTATTCTTAAATCATTCGTGTGTTATAGTAAACGAATGTAATCTGGTCATATTAAAATATAATCAATATACTCTTCCGGAGGTTTTATGTCTCAGTCTAGTCCACAAAAGAGCGATCGGTTGGGCACTGCGCCGATAGGCAAATTGCTGATTACAATGGCTTTACCCTTGATCGCGTCCATGCTGATTCAAGCCATGTATAACGTCGTCGACAGCATCTTTGTCGCTCGAGTAGGTCAAAATGCTCTCAACGCTGTTTCTGTAGCATATCCTATACAAAATCTGATGATTGCCATTGCAGTTGGTACCGGCGTTGGTGTCAGTACACGCATCTCCCACCAGTTGGGTAGAAAAGATCATGAGGGTGCCCAACAGACAGCACGACACGGACTGTTCTGCGCAATAGTTGCTTCCATTCTATTTTCTATCATTATAAATATTTTAGCCCGTCCTTTTGTCAGCATGTATACTTCTGATCCAACAACCTTGGAAATGGGCGTTACTTATTTACGCATCATTGCCACCTATAGTATAGGCGTCTTCGTTCAGATCATCATGGAACGTCTTTTACTATCTACAGGTCGGACAGTCTTTACCATGTGGACTCAACTGAGCGGTGCCGTCATCAACATTATTCTAGACCCTTTGCTGATCTTTGGTATAGGACCATTTCCCAAAATGGGAGTGGCGGGCGCTGCTGTGGCCACTGTCATCGGACAGATTGCCGGCGCGATTCTCGGCATCTTCCTGAATGCTATTTATAACAAGGAAATCCATATAACTTTTCGAGGATTCCGGCTACAGGGAAACATCATTGCCGACATTTATCGAATTGGATCGGCCACGATCGTTATTATGTCCATCACCTCATTTATGATCGGTTCAATGAACGGTATTTTAGCACCTTATAATCCCCTCGCCGTCAATATCTTAGGTATCTATTTTAAAATAGAACGGCTGATTTTTATGCCGGTCTTTGGCATTACCAATGCCATGGTGCCAATCATTTCCTATAATTATGGAGCTGAAAAGAGGCGGCGCATGATTGGCGCAATTAAGACGTCCTTGTACCTGAGCATCTCAATTATGATCGCAGGTACCTTTGTCATAATGAGTTGGCCGGAATGGATTTTACGACTTTTTGATGCCAATGCTGAGATGCTTCGCTTGGGTGTCCCTGCCCTGCGTATCATCAGCGCCAGTTTCCCCTTTGCAGGTATTGCCATCGTGCTGTCCAACGTATTTCAAGCCATGCACCGTGCTGTATACAGTATGATTGTAACCATAACACGACAAATTGGAGTTATCTTGCCTGCCACCTGGATTCTTGTGCATACCATCGGCTATGAATCTGCCTGGTATTCATTTTTAATTGCAGAAATTGTTGCCCTGACGCTGATACTCATATTTTACCGATCAATTTATCTCAACAGAATCTCTCTTGTTCCCGACCGGGACTAAAAACTCATCGGAGCGTACAGCTAAAATTATCACTGGAGTTCGAACCAAAAGGACGACCGCGAGTCACATTTAAATTGTGATCCGTAGCCGTCCTTTCTTATATTTTAGGTATCAAATACAATTCAACGTAAAATAGACTTATAGTTTGCTAAATTTAATTCAAGCTTCGTCCAATAATTTGCCTAGTGAAACCATTTCGATCGCGCCGAGAGCTGCATCGGCACCTTTATTACCAGCCTTTGTACCAGCTCGCTCAATAGCCTGCTCTATGGTATCTGTCGTCAAAATACCGAACATGACCGGTACGTCGGTCTTCAAAGAAGTCTGAGCAATACCCTTTGACACCTCGGCACAGACATAGTCGTAATGGGAAGTAGCGCCCCGAATCACGGCTCCTAAACAAATAACCGCATCATATTTTCCGCTCTTCGCCAAGCGCTGTGCAGCGAATGGAATTTCAAACGCTCCGGGCACCCATGCCAGAGTCACGTCATCCAGATCAACGCCATGTCTCACTAATGTGTCTTCTGCACCGCCGATCAGACGGGAGACGATAAATTCATTGAATCGCGCTGCTACAATCGCGAACTTCATACCTTTGCCTGATAGTTGACCATTCAAAATTTTCATGGGATGTCCTCCATCTTTCTATTAACATTTTTACAATGATTTGCTTGATTATTGATATTCCTCTATATGTGTATGTGCCTAAACCTTGGTTTTTAGCACCCACTTTATTCATCTCTCTGCTTTGGTGACTCGCGAATAATTTCGTGGTGTAGATGGCGATCACTGCGATATGTGGTCATATGATTCATTTTGTCTTGTTTTGTCATCAGGTAGAAGGCATCGTCGTCCTGCATTTCGATTTGGATTGGCACCCGTTCAACAATCTTTAACCCATAACCCGTAAGTCCACTTATCTTGGTTGGATTGTTTGTCAGCAGTCGCAAATCATGGACGCCTAAGTCACGCAATATTTGTGCGCCGATGCCATAGTCCCTCAGATCAGGTGGAAAACCTAGGGCGATATTGGCTTCGACGGTGTCCATTCCCCCGTCCTGCAGAGCATAAGCTTTTAATTTATTAATCAATCCAATGCCTCGCCCCTCCTGACGCATATAGACCAAAACACCCCGACCTTCATGGGCAATTTGCTTCATGGCTGCTTCATACTGTTGACCGCAGTCACAGCGTCTGGATCCCAAGGCGTCACCTGTCAAGCATTCAGAGTGAACGCGACACAATACAGGTTCGTCGGTGGTTATATCGCCCAAGGTCAAAGCCACATGATGTTCCCCATTGATCTGGTTGACATAACCATGAATCGTCCAACCCGGACCATAAACACACGGAAAATCCGCCGTCGCTTCCCGCTTGACCAATGTTTCTTTCGCCACTCGGTAAGCAATTAAGTCTGCTATAGACATCATCTTCAGCTGATGGCGGTTGGCAAATTGGAGCAGTTCTGTTGTACGCATCATATCGCCATCATCCGCCATAATTTCACAACATAGACCACAGTCTGGCAGCCCTGCCAACATCATCAGATCCACTGTCGCTTCGGTGTGTCCAGCTCGCACCAACACACCACCTTCCTTGGCAATCAAGGGAAACATATGCCCTGGGCGTCTGAAATGTTCCGGTCTGACTCCATCTTCAACGGTTTTGCGAGCCGTAAGTCCACGTTCAATTGCTGAAATCCCTGTCGTTGTCTCGATGTGATCAATAGATTCTGTGAAAGCAGTGCAGTGGTTGTCGGTATTATTTTCTACCATTTGACTCAAGCCCAACTTGTCCGCGCGCTCCTGACTCATTGGCATACAAATCAAACCGCGGGCATGGACTGCCATCAAGTTGACATTTTCTGTCGTAGCATGTAGGGCAGAACAGATCAAGTCGCCTTCATTTTCCCGATCTGGATCATCAATAACCAGCACCGATTCACCGGCTTTGAGAGCCTTCAAACACTGCTCTACACGCTCAAATGCCTCTTTTTTATCATCGGTCCATTCGCCCTCATGATGATTAAATTGTGGATTCATAAACTCCTCCTCTATAAAAATCCATTTCTTGCCAATAAATCCAAGCTTATACCTGTGGGGGCATATTCTCTTTCCTGCTCTATATTAATGTCGTTACCCAGTGATCCCGTTGCCATGGCACGGCGGACATATTTACCAATCATATCGGTCTCTAGATTGACGCGGGTACCAGGATAAGCCTGACTCAAAGTGGTCTCCTGCATGGTATGAGGGATAATCGAGACTGTGAAGTGGTTAGACTTTACGTCAACGAGGGTTAGACTGATACCGTCGATTGCGATTGAGCCTTTGGGAATCATCTCATGGATCAAGGACTCATCGCATTCCACTTCAAACCAAACGGCATTATCCTCCCGCTCTCGCCTTACAACTGTACCTGTACCGTCGATATGACCGGCTACGAGATGTCCTCCCAGCCGGGTCTGCAGCGTCAAAGCCCGCTCCATGTTGGCAGGTTGACCGCTGCGCAGATCTCCTAAATTACTGCGTCGGAGAGACTCCGCCATAACATCTGCCGAAAAAGAATCAGGGGTTAAATCTGTAACTGTCAAACAAACACCGTTAACCGCTATGCTGTCACCAATTTTGGTATCTTCCAGCACTTTGTCAGCTCGAAAGGTCAACCTACTTGACCGAGCCCCCCGGCGCACCGAGATAAGTCTCCCCTGTTCTTCTATAATTCCAGTAAACACCTTGTCCTCCATCTCTTAAACTAAAATCAATGGTTACGATCGATATTGTCCGAATATTTTGGAACACCGGCAAATAAGTAGTCTTCACCCAATTTAGTTAACTCCAAGTTTGCTAATTGAACCGCTTGGTTTATGGGAGTAAGACCTGGTCCCTCAATTGGCGACGGTGCCTGTTTGCCGCCGACTAATTTGGGTGCCAAATAAGCAAAAATATAATTCGATGCATGAGCTTTCAGACAACTGCCATGAATTTCACCGCCGCCTTCAATGAGCAATGAATCTATGCCTTTCTTGCCAAGGATCGGAAGCAGTGTATCCCAATAAGATACATCTTCGTTTATTTCAATTAATTCAATGCCTGCTTCGGTCAAAGCTCTGCATTTTTCCTGCTCCGCGAGTCGAGCTTGAGGGCGACAGACTACAAAAGTCTGCACATCCTTTGCTGTGCGAACAATTTGCGAAGCGTGAGGAATCCGCAAATGATTGTCACAGATGACGCGTTTTGGATTAGCAGCGGGATCAATGCGACACGTTAACAGCGGATCATCTGCCAAAACCGTGCCAATACCCACTAAAATACCTGAATATTGACGTCGCAACTCCTGCACGTGGGCACGGCTTACTTCACCTGTTACCCACTTTGAACTGCCGTCTGAGGCTGCTATTTTCCCATCCAAAGTCATGGCATATTTTTGAGCAACATAAGGTCGTTTTGTAGCGATAAGATGCCGGAAAAATATATTCTGTGCCTCGCACTTTTCTTGAGCAACCCCTAAGGTTACAGGAATGTTCGCTTCTTCCAGCCTTCTGACCCCGCCACCAGCC
>JAAYOA010000031.1 GCA_012520525.1 Clostridiaceae bacterium
CAGGTTGTCGAAGGTTCTTTGATGAGGGATCTCGCCCGAGTTTTTCCGTTGACATTACCGGTCATGTTTGGCTATGTCGTGTTAAGCATTGCTTATGCTCTGGTAGTTCAAAGTGTCGGTCTGCCAGCTTATTTGCCAATTGTATTCAGTACATTGTTGTTTGGCGGATCAATGCAATTTTTGGCGACGAATTTGCTGGTCGCCGGTTCTCCAATTCTGACCTTATTTGTCGCTACTTTAGTCATACAAAGTCGCCATGTGGCATATGGTCTGTCCATGGTGTCGGCTTTTAAAGACGCGGGAAAATCCCGCAGCTATTTGGCTTTTTCTTTGACTGATGAAACGTATGCTCTTTTGACGTCTACGTGCCCGCCCCAGGGAATGTCCCGGCATCGCTATCAATTGCTTGTTGCTGGATTGAATCACTTTTATTGGGTCATGGGAACGATTCTCGGTGTCATAATCGGTCAGACTTTTGAATTGCCATTAGCGGGAGCAGAATTTGCCTTGACAGCACTTTTTATTGTTCTGCTCTTGGAGCAAATTAAAAAAGGAGCTGACAGTTGGTTAATTTTGATAGGCGGTGCATGGGGGATTATTTTTTTAGTGCTGTTTGGCCCTGAACGGATGCTTTTCCCAGCTGTCATAGCGACCGTTTTATCTCTCGTCCTATTGGGTCGGACTGAATGCAAAAAATAGTGTGAGAAGGGGAATTATCTTGCCAGCTAATATTAGTACAAAATATCTGATTATAGGCAGCGCTGTTATTATTTTGACTAGTGCGACACTGCGTTTTTTGCCCTTTCTTCTTTTTCGCAATCGGGATATTCCTCGGTGGGTGGAGCGGATCGGCAAATGGTTGCCGCCTGCTATGATGGCGCTACTGGTTGTCTACTGCTACAGAGATATAGATTATACTAACTTAAATGAAGTGTTGCCGGCCATCATTGCGGGGCTAAGCGTTGTCGGTTTGCACTTGTGGAAGAGACAGGCCTTGCTGTCAATTTTTGGTGGTACTCTAATATACATGGTTTTAATCCAACTGATTTTTATTTGAAACAAAAATTGACAATGGAGAGGAGATTTGACTATGTCAGGCAACCCAGTTGAACCATGTCCTTTTAAGAAAAATGGGACACAATATGGATTTTTTGCGATGATCGATCGCATGCGTTGGATTCGTCGCTGGAGCTTAATGCGTAATGCCAACGACGAGAATTTAGCGGAACATTCGCTTCTCGTTGCCATTATAGGTCACGCCCTCGGTATAATTAGAAATCTGGGCTGGGCTCTGAATGAGACCGAATTAAAAAAACAGAAACAAGTGAATCCAGAGGCTATCGCCGTGCGAGCTATGTTTCATGATGCTACCGAGATTATAACGGGCGATTTACCCACCCCTGTCAAATATCATGATCCTGGTCTAAGGGATGCCTACCGACGCGTGGAAAAAGCTGCTGAGAAGCGTCTCCTTTCATTTTTGCCGGAGGGCATGCAGGCGGTTTATGAGCCATTGCTTACCCAAAGCGAGGAAAGTAGGGAACTTGATCGCTTCGTTAAAGCTGCCGATGTACTCACCGCATATATCAAATGCGCTCAAGAAGTGGAAGCGGGCAACGGTGAGTTTCGCCAGGCTTTAGCACAGACGAGGGCTCGCGTTGAAGCCATTGAGTTGCCAGAGTGTTCATTTTTTCTAAATCACTTCTGTGATGGTTTCACGGCTTCTCTGGATGAGTTAAATAATCAAGTGGGAAAACACGATGGAGATTCAGAAGCTTTCAATTGTTAATACTATAAAAAAACCAGAATTTAAATTTCATATTATTTTCTTGGCTGTCGGAACAATGGGTTATTTAGCTCTTGCTTTATTGACTATTTCATTGGTATTTAATGGTCAGATAGGTGGATTATGGCTTGGGTTGGGCACTCATATTCTTGCTATGTTGCCCCTCGGTGTATGCCTTTATCGAGGGGAGCGAGTCCTTTGTCGCGGCAGTTGGCGGCAGTTATATCGAGTGCGACTTGCTCTGCGCCTGCTCTGTTCGCTAGTTGGTGGCTGGTTTTTAATTTATTTTGCCTGTAGCTTGACCTCTATTTCACTCTTTATCATTTTTTTAGTCTTAGGTATAGCTTTATTTACCGGTAATATTTTGATGAGCATTTTGAGCTATGAATTTATGCTCTATCTGGTATTTGGTGTGTTAACGACAGTGGTCAGTATAGGGTCGTTCTCTTTGTCTAATCGGCTTTTTCATAGGTTGGGCTGGCTGGTTGGTGTGCGCACTTGGAGTTGGTTTGTTCCGCAGACTATTTCTTTTGTTTTAGCGGCACTTTTTGCTTTTTTAACAAATAGACGCTGGGTATTTAAGAGTCGTGGTCCATTTTGGACGGAATTGGTTTCTTTTTTTGGCAGCCGAGTCGTTAGCAGTCTGGTTCTTGAATACGGCGGTATGTTTTTCTTTGTGAATTTATTACATATAAATAAAGATGTGGCTAAAATCATCACAGCTTTTGCAGTGGTCATAGCGAATTATTATATTAGTAAATTGCTTGTTTTTAAGCGAAACAGGGAGGAAGAGCCTTGATCAAAGACAAACAAAAGAAGGGACAGCCGCTCAAGTATTTTGGTTCCCACTCCTCCCAGAGTTTAAATGCGACTGGAAATTTAGCTGATGAAAGAAGGAAAACGATTAAGTCAACTTTATTTTCCGCCTCAGACACTGTGAAAGATGCCCCTGTGATCGCCCTTGAAACCAGTCGCTTTGGTCCCGCAAGGCTGAAGCGACTTCTGGCTTTATTCGATCACCCCGAAGAAGAAATTCCTATCATTCACGTTGCTGGAACCAATGGCAAAGGATCGACAGCTGCCTTGCTAGCGGTGTTATTGAGCGCTGTTGGATGGCGTGTAGGACTTTATACTTCTCCTCACATTAGAAGTTACAGCGAACGCTTTCGCCTGCTAGATGCAGTAGATTTTGCTCCTTCGACAGACCTGGCGGTTGAACCGGATACGAAACAGGATAGACTCTTAAGGCTTTCTTGTGTGCCGGAGTACTGGCTGCCAGAAGCGTTGTTAAATCAATATATTAAGGAAATAAAAGTGTCTGCTCAATCCATAGAGCGAAGCAGTGCCCTGTCTCTATTTGAGACTTTAACCGCCGTGGCTTACCGGTGGTTTGCCGCACTGCACTGTGACGTTGCAATCATAGAGACGGGTCTCGGTGGCGAATTAGACGGAACAAATATTGTAGATAGAGAAAAAATAGCTGTGTTAACGGCAATAGGGTATGATCACCGCAAGTTGTTAGGAAACTCTTTAAAGACAATAGCGGAGGCCAAAGTCGGTATCGTCACGCCCACCACAGTACACGCCTTTGCTCAAGATCCCAGCCTTCTAAAAGAAAAAGAGGCAGATCGCCGGGCGGTCAAAATGGTGATAACGCAGCACTGCGCTGAAAAGAATGTGCCAGTTACATTTGTTTCGCCGACTTTGGTATCGTCCTTTGACTCAACCAATTTAGGGCGTTATACTCTTGCAGTGGCAGAGACAGGTCATACAATCGAAGTGCCACTTGTTGGCAGTCATCAAGCTATAAACACGGCCTTAGCTGTGGAAGTAGCCATGTGGGTTGGACGCAATCGATGGTTGGGTGAATCTAAGCTGATGACGGAAATAAATAATCTCAATCAAGCACAAGAATATGTCCGCACTTGGCAGGGCGTTTTGCAGACATTTCGTTGGCCGGGGAGATTCACACTGTGCTGCACTGATCCTGCTCTCTATTTTGACGGCGCTCATAATCCCTCTGGCGTAAGGGAGATGTGTCACACATTGGCAACGTTATATCCTGGTAAAAAGGTGAATTTAGTATTAGGTGTACTTGAAGATAAGGATTGGCAAGACATTTGCGACATTATTTTAACGGAAAACCATTTTACTTGGCACAATATTTACTGTGTAACGCCGCCCTCGGAGCGAGCTCTGGATGGGCAAAAGCTTCAAAGCTATCTAATAAACTTGTCTGGATCTATGTCCAATAGCTATAATGAACTGAATGTTGTCGTTTACAAAAAGTTGATAGAGGGTATCCTTGCGGCGCGAGACCATTCGTTGACAACATCTGAACCAGTGATTATTTGTGGGTCTCTTTATATGTTAGAAATTGTGTACGATCTTAAAGATCAAATGGCGAAGGAGGCGAGACAACTTGAAGTGGAGTGCTGAGACACTTAAATATAAACCAGTCAGTGACCAAGATGTCATTAATTTTGCTTCGCCTGATGAGAAAAAACTGGCTATAGAAAAGTACAACAGAGCGGTTCATCAGATACAAAATGGCAATGCAGATATGGCTGCAATTACCCTTCGAACCTTGGTGCGAGAGTATCCCCTGTTTGTTCAGGCGGCACAGTTGAATGCATGTTGTCAGATGATTTGGAAGGACATCGATAACGCCGTCGAATCTCTTAATGGTTTACTCAAAGGCAATAAATTGACCAGAGGGGAACGAGTCAAGACCGTCGAGTATTTAAATGCCATCCAGAAAGATAAAAAGAATAAAAAACGATCGCGTTCAGGACCTGAACTTCCTTTTGAAATGGAAAGGGTCATGCCTCTGATCTTGGAAGTACCGGGTGAAGATCGTCCCATGAGCATTGCGCCGCGAGAAGAGATTGATACACTACTGTCGGGAAAAGTATATGGTGAGCCACCCAAGAATGCCAAGTCTAGGCGACGGGTAACCATCGGCAGTTCTCTGCGTCATTCAGAATCCATGGAAGGAGAACGCTTAAACAGAGCTCGCATAGCTGCTGAGCGCCGTGCCAAAGCTAAAGCAGAGGAACGCCGACGGCAGTTAGCCAGGAATGAAGCGAAAGAGCAGCAACGCAAACGCCAAGAAGAACAGCGACGACGCCTTGAAGCAAAACGGGCTGCCGAGAAGCGGGAGCGAGAAGAGGCCGAACGCAAAGCCCGGGAAGCAGAAGCCAAGCGTTTGGAGGAAGAACGCAAGGCCCGGGAAGCAGAAGCAAAGCGTTTGGAAGAAGAACGCAAGGCACGGGAAGCAGAAGCCAAACGCCTCGAAGAAGAGCGCAAGGCACGAGAGGAAGAATTACAACACTCTGCAGTGCTCAATTCGCAGACTCATACTGATCAATCGGATGCGGCAAACGATATCGAAGAAGTCTTAGAATCAACGGGTGAGACAACGACATCGACTACTGACATTCGTCCTTTCCGACTCGATCTTAATAAAGAAAAAACAAGCGATTTGCAAGAAAGTCCAAAATCATCTGTGGACAAAGATCCCCAGACAACTGAGTCAGAGTCAGATTTTAATTTAACGCCTCTGGTGCGTCCTATAAATTGGTCGTCAGTAGATAGCGTTAAAAAATCTGAAAATATCAGGCTGGGCGATCCAACGGAGGACGCAGGAAGTGATTTAGTGACAAACGACGAAGATTTAACAACCGAAGTTAATTCTCCTGAGTCGGTTGAGCCAGTCTTGGATATTTTGACAGATTCGCCGACCAAGTTGCCTTCACGCCCTGTTAAGCCTATTAAGAAGACAAAAAACTCGAATTCACCAGGTAAAGTGTATAGGCGACAACTTAAACGTTTTCGTTTGACACCTACTGAAGGGCGCTTGTTGATCGGTTTAGCTGCCCTCGTCTTGGTATTTTTGATTCTCTTAATAATATGGCTGGTCAGCAGACCAACCTCCGATCAGACATCTCTTGAATCTGGTATCAACCAAGAAGATATTTCGGAGGAAAGTTATATGGCGGCACCAAGCGTCAGTGTGGAAGGTTTACAGACCACAGCTGCTGAAGATTACGTGTTGCCAACCGATGATGTTATGTCAGAAAGGGATTTAGCTAGTCAACAAGCGTCAACTGATGATACAACAGAATAGCAGATTCAGATGTGTTGTCAGATGATCGGCATTAAAAATAAATAATATGTCATTGTATGTAATGGGTATATAGGAGGAAACCATGCAATATATTAGTACTCGCGGCGGTGATTACCGCTACTCATCGGCGGAAGCAATCCGGGCTGGAATTGCACCAAATGGAGGGTTATTTGTTCCTGCTTCAATTCCCAAGTTAACGTCTCAGGATATTCAAGATCTCATTGAGATGGATTACCCCCATAGGGCAGCCACCATTTTATCCCGTTATCTGACGGATTTTACCTTCGATGAGTTGTTGGAGTATACAAATTTGGCTTACAGTGAAGAAAAATTTGATGATTTTCCAGCCAAAGTAACTCAGCTCAATCCCTATAATAAAAAGACCTTTATGCTAGAGTTGTGGCACGGTCCTACATCGGCTTTTAAAGATATGGCACTGCAATTGTTGCCTTACTTGATGACTGCAGCGGCTCGCAAATTGGGTGAAGAAAAGGAAATCTGTATCTTGACAGCAACTTCGGGTGATACGGGGAAGGCGGCTTTGGAAGGGTTTAAGGATGTGCCCAATACCCGTGTCATCGTATTTTATCCTCACAATGGTGTTTCCAAAATTCAATACCTACAGATGGCAACGCAGACTGGCGACAACTGCCATGTGGTCGCGGTTAAAGGATCGTTTGATGACACCCAAAGCGGTGTCAAGACCATCTTTGGCGATCTCTCATTAGCCGAAACACTGGCGGAAAATAATCGAGTTCTTTCCTCGGCCAACTCTATCAATTGGGGTAGGTTAGTTCCACAGATCGCCTACTACGTGTCAACTTATGTGGATCTTTTAAAGGGGGAACACATTAAGCCGGGAGAAGCCTTTAATGTCGTCGTACCTACGGGAAATTTCGGCAACATCTTAGCAGCTTGGTATGCTATGCAAATGGGCGTCCCCATAGGCAAATTAATTTGTGCGTCAAATCGCAATAAGATTCTCTCGGACTTTTTGCGCTCAGGTACTTATGATCGCAACCGACCATTCTTTATGACTAACTCACCATCTATGGATTTTCTTATTTCCAGCAATTTAGAGCGCTTACTCTTTGAGTTGACTGATCACGATGCTGATCAAGTGTCCACTTGGATGGAAGCCTTGCAGGATGAGGGCGTTTATGTCATAGATGATAGGACCAAAAAACGTATCCAAAGTGTTTTTGTCGGCGGTTTCTGCGATGAAAAGGGTACAATTAAGACAATAGGTGATGTCTATCAAGAATATGATCACGTCGTTGACACCCATACAGCTGTAGGATTTAATGTATATGAGCGCTATGCAAAACGCGCACAGGATGACCGAGTTGTTGTTTTTGTCTCAACGGCCAGTCCGTTTAAATTTGCTGGTGCTGTAGTCACCGGTGTATTTGATGAAGAGTTTGATGAGACCATAGACGAACAGACACTGATGGATATGCTTGCTAAAGAAAGTGATATGCCTATCCCCTCAGGTTTGGATAAATTGTCAGAGCGTCCCATTAAACATGACCTTGTCATATCAAAAGAAAGAATGAAGGAGACGATCGAGACCATTTTGAACATTAATTCATAATGTTTCACAATTGAACAATATTCGTATCACATTGTTCCGGTTAAATAGTAACCGTAGCAAGGATAAAAAAACAGTTTGTTTTCTTTTTCATTATCTTTCTTCCTCGTAAAAAATCCCGAGAGTAGTGGCTCGGGATTTTTTTTACTTTTAATCAAAAAATTTAACTATAATTGAATGCTTATATTTGACAGCAACAGACGTTCCTCTTAAAATACTTGCATTGCTTAGATGTTTTTAATGGTGTAAGAAGGACATTACCTTGGATATTAAAGTATTTAAAAATATAGATGAAGCGAGTTTGTTCGCGGCAAATTTAATTGCTGACGTTGTAAAGCGTAAGCCCGATGCC
>JAAYOA010000004.1 GCA_012520525.1 Clostridiaceae bacterium
ATAATGCATTGGAATAATTAGTGATATTAAAATCTAATATTTAAATGATTTTAAAATCACATAAATTTTCTAATATATTCTTTAGTATTTAACAGGAGATAAAAAGTAAAGCAACGGCAAATTTTGATAATTTATTTTTTTAAAATTTTTAGCATTATTAGTTATATGACTGTCGAGAATAGGTTGAAGTAATTTTATAAGGAGGAAAAATGAAAAAAAGGATTTTATCGTTGCTGATAAGTATAGCAGTTTTACTTACTTTAGCAGCTTGCGGTGATAAAGATTCAAATACTGAGCAAGATTCTTCGAAATCAAATCAAATAACAGAAACTGCCAACGAAGTGAGTGAGTTGGAAGCTGATATCACAAATGAGAATGAAGAAATTCGAGTTGGATTAATTTTCAAAACACTTTCTAACCCTTTTTACATTACGATGCAGGAAGGAGCCGAAGAAATTGCAGAAAAGTATGGTTTTAAAACGATCGTTCAAGCTCCTGAGTTAGAGAGTGATTGTGAAAAACAAATGCAAATCATGGAAAATCTAATTACTCAAGAAGTTGATGCGATTGTATTAACTCCGAATGGTTCAACAGAACTAGTTCCTGCTATTAAACAGGCAAATGATGCTGGAATACCTGTCATAATTATAGATTCTCGCATTTATCCAGATGCTCTAGAAGCTGCAGAGGCACATATCGAATGCTTTATTGGATCAGACAACTATTACGGTGGTCAGATTGCTGCTGAAGAGATGTATGAAGTTTTAGGAGAAGGTAGTAAAGTTGCTGTTCTTGAAGGGGTTGCAGGACAAGAAGTCTCTGTTAAACGGGTTGGTGGTTTTGTTGACCGTGCAGAAGAATTAGGCATGAATGTGGTTTCATCTCAACCTGCTGACTGGGATCAAGGACAAGGCTATACGGTCGCTCAAAATATCTTACAAGCGAATCCAGATTTGGATGGACTTTTTGGTGCAAGTGATTTAATGGCTTTAGGTGGAATTAAAGCAATTGAAGATGCAGGTTTAGCTGATCAAATAACGGTTATAGGTTTCGATGCTAATGATGAAGCGAAAGAAGCTATTAAAGAAGGTCGTATGTATGGTTCAATTGCTCAATCACCTGACGAGATGGGGGCACAAGCGATTGAAGCAATAAAAATACTTTTGGATGGTGGTACTGTAGAAGCTGAAATTCCAATTGATGTGTATATGGTTGACAAAGATAATGCATAAAATTTAGTGTTTATTAATTAGAATAAAAGTAATGCAAGTGTGTGAATTTATCTGTTGCTTTGACGAATTCGTCAAAGCAACAGTTCTTCACGTATTTTATTTAATATTGCATTCAAATAATCTATAATTATGCAAGTTTATTTATTGCGAATAAAATTAGAAGTATTTTTAATAATCTCGAGTAATCTTAAGGAGTTTATTTATGAGCTCACTTGTAGACATGAAGGATATTACCGTTGAATTTCCCGGTGTTAAAGCTCTTAATAAAGTGAATTTTCAGTTGCTTCCTGGAGAAATTCATGTGTTGTTAGGAGAAAATGGGGCTGGAAAATCTACTTTAGTAAAAGTTTTATCTGGCATTTATAAAAATAATTCTGGACAAATATATTTAAATGGAAAGTCCGTTGTATTCAATAATGCTAAAGATGCTATGTTAAATGGAATTAATATTGTTCATCAAGAGTTGAATCTAATACCCCATTTAAGTGTTGCAGAAAATATTTTTTTGGGACGTGAACCAATTGATAACGGTATTATTAATTGGAAAAAAATATATAATGACACAGAAGAAATTATAAAGAAATTAAAGATCAATATAGATCCCAAAGTAAAATTAAGATATCTCAGTGTGGCACAAAAACAAATGGTTGAAATCGCTAAATGTGTTAGTCAAGAGTCGAAAGTAATCATATTTGATGAACCCACTTCTTCACTAACAGATAAATAAATATCTACTCTTTTTGCTTTAATTAGAAACTTAAAGGCACACGGTGTAGGTATAATTTATATTTCACATCGTTTGGAAGAAATTAAACAAATTGGAGATCGTGTCACCATTCTTCGAGATGGTCACTTTATTGAAACTTTAGACGTAGCAACTACTTCTATAGAAACGATGATAAGTTTAATGGTTGGACGAGAGTTAAAGAATTTATATCCGAAAATAAAAGTTCCAATAGGAGGTCCACTTTTAGAGGTTCAAACCATTAATTCAGACAAATTATCAGATTGTTCATTTACTTTGAGAAAAGGTGAAATCTTAGGTCTAGCCGGTTTAATGGGTGCAGGTAGAACAGAATTAGCAAGAGCTATTATGGGAGCAGATTTAATTCATACTGGTAAAATTATTTTAGACGGTAATGAAATTGAAATTAAATCTCCTAAACAAGCTGTTAAACATGGTATTGGTATGCTACCGGAAGAGAGAAAAACAGATGGTTTAATTCTTGGAATGAGTGTTGCAAGAAATATTACCTTATCTAGTTTAAATAAAGTTTTGAAAAATCGATTAATTAATAAAAATAAAGAAATTATATTTTCAAAAAGATATATTGACGATTTGAACATAAAAACACCTTCTGCTACTCAAAAAGTAAAATTTCTATCCGGCGGTAACCAACAAAAAGTTGTTATTGGAAAATGGTTAATGACTGAAGGTAAAGTACTTATTTTTGATGAACCTACTAGAGGTATTGATGTGGGGGCAAAACAAGAAATTTATCGCATAATGTGTGAGTTAGCAAAACAAGGGATGGGAATTATTATGATTTCTTCAGATTTACCAGAAATTTTAGGAATGTCGGATCGAATTTTAGTGATGTGTGAAGGAAAGATAGTAGGCGAATTTGATAGAGAAGAAGCAAGTCAAACAAAAATTATGAATTGTGCAACTGGGGGTAATGTATGAAACAGAAATCCAAAGTTACTGTATCAAATAATATTATTGTGTTGGCTGCTTTAATAATTATGTGTGTTATCTTAGCAATTGTTTCACCATATTTTGCAACTAAAAAAAATTTAATTAATATCGTGTTACAAGCATCTATAAATGCTACTTTGGCATGTGGAATGACTTTTGTAATTTTAACAGGTGGTATTGATCTCTCTGTTGGTTCGATTGTTGCTTTTTCAGGTATAATTTTAGGGGCAATGCTAAAGGCCAATTTTAGTTTAGGGGTTGCAGTTATTTTATGCATATTGCTAGGAGGAATATGTGGCTTAATTAACGGTCTGCTTGTGACAGCAGTTAATTTACCGCCTTTTATATCAACTTTAGGAATGATGTCAATAGCTCGTGGTTCAGCATTATATATTTCAAAGGGACGAGCAATAGCAGGTTTTTCAGGTAGACTTAATTTTATTGGAAGTGGTGAAATTTTAGGTATACCATTTATGATTTATATAATGATTATTACATTTATTATCGGATGGTTTATTTTGAAATATACAAAACCAGGTCGATATGTGTATGCTATTGGTGGAAATGTTGAAGCAACAAGATTGTCTGGTATTAACGTAAATTTTTATACAACAATGGTCTATGTGATATGTGGATTAACTGCTGGAATAGCTGCTGTATTATTGACATCTCGATTGGATTCGGCGCAACCTGTTGCTGGTGAAGGGTATGAGCTCGATGCAATCGCAGCAACTGTAATAGGTGGTACAAGTCTTTCCGGAGGTGAGGGGCACTTGAGTGGCACAATCATTGGGGCCTTAATTATTGCTGTTTTAAATAATGGATTGAATTTATTAAACGTATCTTCTTATATTCAACAAATTGTAATCGGTGTAGTTATTATTTTAGCTGTTACTGTAGACAGAGTACGCAGTAAACACAATAGATAGTGATCGATTTAAATTTTTGCATTAATTTAACAATCAAATAAACAATTCCGAGAAATAGTAAAAATAAGTAATCGCAGATCCATGTACTGATCTGCGATTGCTTATTTAATATTTTTAAATTAATGCTTAGAGCGTTTTAACTAAAGATAATTGAATTTAACACCAATTCCAAATATTCTTGTCTGCCACTGGATAAGACTGGCTCACCAATTGCCATGACGTGTGCCTCTAATTCTTCTAAGCTGACGGTTTCATCAACGATCTTTTTGCCAATACCTTTTGTATAACCAGAATAACGATCTTCGATGAATTGGTCAATTCTACCGTCTTCAATTAACTCTTGTGCCTTGATGAGACCGAGGGCATACGTGTCCATGCCTAGTATATGACCGTAGACAATGTCGTCGAAGTCAAAGGAGGATCGCCTAACTTTTGCATCGAAGTTGAGTCCCCCATTGGTAAATCCACCTGCCTTTAAAATTTCATACATAGCAAGAGTCGTTGTATAGATGTTAGAAGCGAATAGATCGGTATCCCAACCTAAGAATAAATCGCCGTCATTTGCATCAACTGAGCCAAGGGCGTTATTGATTCGTGCTACCCGAAGTTCATGCTGGAAGGTGTGTCCGGCCATCGTGGCATGATTTACCTCCACATTGAGTTTAAAGTCCTTCTCCAGTCCATATTTATGAATAAAGTAGAGGACGGTTGTCACATCAAAATCATATTGATGTTTGGTTGGTTCTTTAGGTTTGGGTTCGATATAAAAGTCACCCGTGAAACCTTTGGCGCGCCCATAATCCCTAGCTAATTTCATGAGCCTTGCCATATTATCTAATTCTAATTCCAGGTTGGTGTTGAGTAAGGTGTCATACCCATCGCGACCACTCCAGAATGTGTAGCCTTGCCCACCTAGTGCTATTGTTGCATCGATGGTATTTTTGACTTTTGCAGCTGCCCAAGCAAATACGTCGGGGTTGTAGGACGTACTGGCGCCTTGCATGAAGCGAGGATGTCTTGTGTAGTTTGATGTACCCCAGAGACATTTAATATTAGTCTGAGCCATCTTGCCTTTAATATAATCCACAATTTCCAAGAGGTTTTCTCGCGTCTCTGCAAAAGTTTTGTCTGTTGGAACGACGTCGATGTCGTGAAAACAGAAGTATTCAATACCTAATTTTTCCATGAACTCGAAGCCGGCGTCTACCTTTGCTTTTTCTATTTTAAGAGGATCAGATAAGCCGCCGTAACTGCGGTCCATTGTGGCACCGCCAAAGGCATCTGAACCGTCGCCACACAAGGAATGCCACCAAGAGAGGGCAAATTTCAGATGATCCTTCATGGGTCTGCCTGCGATGACTCGATCTGCATCGTAAAAGCGAAATGCGAGGGGATTTTTTGTTTTGGGACCTTCATATTTAATGACAGGGATGTTAGGAAAATAAGTAGTCATGACAACCTCCAGTGCTCGTTATGGTAAGCGCAATCAAGTCGACTGTGTCCATGTTTTGAGATGTTTCAATAGAATATGACAGAATATTCTTATTATCTTTATGCTAAGGTTGTTCTAAAAAAAATGCTCGTTATAAATTGACAAGATATTATGTAATTGTTGACATCTCTATAATTACAGTACCATTTTTATACATAAGCAATTTGGTGATTTGTCCTATAAATAAAATGTCGTCAGACAGATTGAAGTGCTGACGACATAAAGATTCAAATAGGTATTCTTACCCAATTGCACATAGAACGAAAGATCATAAATCGACCATAATATACTCTACTGCTGTAACTGAAAATCAGTTACTAGATTGATCTGTCCATTCGTCGCGCAATAGCCCAAACATAAACATATTGCGATATTTACCGTGGCGGAACACATGCTCTCTGAGCAATCCTTCCTGAGTAAAGCCAAGGCGGGTAAACAAATTGCGAGAGGCTTCGTTACCATCGATGACCCTGGCGTAAATGCGATGCAGACCGATCTCATCAAAGCCGTATTCAATGAGCAGACCTAAAGCTTCGGAGGCATAACCCTTCCCGCGGTGTTGATTGCCAGCCAAGCCGATCCCGATCTCGGCATTGCGGTTTTGCCAATCTAAACCATCAAAGTTGGTCAATCCGATAACTTTGTTCGTCTCCCGCTCAATGATTGAAAAGAGATAATTGTGCTGTTCATCATGCCAAGTCTTTAGCATTTCCCGTACTTGATATTCAGTCTGGGGGCGAGGGAGATCTGGCAAATAGTACTGGCGTACACTCAAATTAGAAAAGAGTGGAAAGATGTTGGGAAGATCTTCTTCACCATAAAATCGTAAAAAAATGCGTTCTGATTCTAAAAATTTATGATTCATAATTCTCCTTAGATCTAGTTATTTAATGCATTGATATTTTTAATTTTTGAAGCAGTTATGATCCTTTAAGTTAATATACTCTTTAAAATATGTCTGTCAACTTCCTATCAGTTAAAGGAAAATACCCGTAGAAATGATTTTAATAAATAACAAAATTTAACACAACGCGAACTAAATCTTTTCGTTGTTTGCTCATATGTCAAATAATGTTAATACCCTCATATTAAAATAGTAGTAATTACTAATTTTATAAATTAAATACACTGGAGGTCCAATTTATGAGCAAAGTCAAACTCTTAATTTGTTATTACAGCCAAACTGGACATAACTTTCAAATGGCCAATTGGGCAAAAACTGCTGCCGAAGAGGCAGGTGCTGAGGTGCGGCTGCGCAAGGTAAAGGAATTGTTAGACACATCAGATCCCAATCCTAGTTGGAAAAAATACTTAGAAGATTCAAAGGATGTTTTAGAGGCAACGGGAGACGACCTAATTTGGGCGGATGGGATTCTTTTCTCAGTACCCACGCGATTTGGCAATGTGCCTGCTCAAATGAAGCTATTTATTGACCAACAGGGTGGTCTTTGGGCGCAGGGTAAGTTGAATAACAAAGTCGTTTCAGCGATGGCCACAGCGCAGAATAATAATGGTGGACAGGAAATGACAATTCGCTCTCTGTACACCAGTTTATGTCACTGGGGGGCAATCATTGTTCCCGCAGGTTATACGGACAATAGTATTTATGCTGCTGGTGGTAATCCCTACGGAACCAGTGGTACAGCGACGCGAGAAGGGTTTGCCAATGATTTAGAGAGTGCTGTGAAACATCAAGCCAAGCGTCTCGTTGAAGTAACAGAGAAATTTGTCGACTGAACCTGTTATATTATTTTGAAATAGTAAGCTTAATAAAAGGGGTTGTTTCTGAGTATGTAAGAGACAACCCTTCTTATCTTTTTTATTTAATAAAATGATTTATTTTCAGTTTGACTGAACGGTATCGGCGCTGGCAATTTATTTTCATTTCATTTCATTTTGTTAAATTGTTTCGTTAAATTGCTTCTTTAATTAATTTTGCTAAGCGCATTCCTATTTTGCCGTGACTTGCTGCGGTTAGATGAATACCGTCCAGAGGGTCGGTCTCGGTCTCAGAACTTAAATCTATACACGTGACACAGTCGTATATTGCCAGGTCTTCGGGAAGTCGATCGATTAAACCAGCTGATCGTTCGGCAGCGCCGTCGCCGATTTCGTAGTAGGCCATTGTATCTAGATAAGTCGATGTGATAGCGACAGGTAAAGGCACGATAATGTTGACTTTTCCATCCCGCCAGTACCATGGATCTCTAGCTTTTTGAATAAGTCGTTGGTAACCGCGCCCTATATTCATGGATGTGGCAGCGAAGCGTGCCTTACAATCGTTAGCGCCTAGCCAGATGATCATAGCATCCAGGGGAGCAGCGGAGGCCATAGTAACGTGCAGAAACTCATAGCCGTTGCGTCCAGGGGCGACGGGGTCATCGAAAACCGTCGTGCGACCATTTAGTCCTGCCTCTACAACCTGATAATCCGTTCCCAATTCCCGCGCCATTACTCCGGTCCAGCGCACTGATTCTGGGTAACGTCCGCCGGTACTGCTTATATATCCCCATGTATTGGAATCTCCATAACAAAGAATTGTTTTTGAATCTAACATCGTGTTACCTTTCGTTTGCTTTCGTATGGATTTGATTTCATTATAACTTGTTCATACGGTTTTATAGTGTGGCAATCGTTAATCCCTTGTAAAAATCGATATGAAATAAATAATTTAGATTAAATTAGCTGAAGATGTGGTCATTTATGTAGAGACGGTTTTGATTGAAGCGGCTGAAAAATCAGCTGTTATAGCTGAAGCAGAACGGGTCTGTGTTTATTATGCAGAAGGTGAAGATGGTCTGTCTACCATCCTTAATGGCACCATCCACGCATAAATCTTCGAATGAATAAGTGCTGATATTATTGGTGATCCAGACAGCCTATAAATCCAGCGCGTGGCGCTACAGTTTTACTAGAACAAGTGCTCGCATGGGAATCAGACGTCATTATGTTTGCTCCAAACAGTACATATGACAGTGTAGCGATCCTTCCGGGGCTGCCCTTTCTGCTATTCAGGAAGGCAAGTATTATGCTATTCAGGGTGAACCATACAGTTGACTGGGGCGTCCTCCGGGACCCAATCGCTGGGTCGGCATTTGCTGGTTGGTAAACCTTCTTTATCCGGCTCTATCGCCATGAATTGTCAGATGAAGAAGTGAGAGAACTCTTGAGCAACTCTACTTTTAAAAACAAATAAAATTATAAATAGCAAACAAGAAACTAGGCGAATGAGTACTCATTCGCCTAGTTTTGTATAAAATTACTTTGACATATTAATAATCAGACCGCTCTGTTGAGAAACTTATCATATCTTTGTTATTGCTGTATATTTGACCGGTAAGCCGATGACATACCAGAGGGTGAAGTGCTGTTACTGTCGATTTGGATCCACGATCCCATCTTGTCCAGCAAAGCTTGTTCTACTAAAGGCAATGTCGAAGGTTCGACGATATAAAGTAGACCGCTGTCGATGATATGTCGGCGTAGGGATTCTCGCTGCTGCAACATATTCTCCGGATGATCCATAGCGGCAGCAAGTTTTTTAACTTGAGTCATTGACTTTAATACACCACAGCGAGGTTTTTCTATTGTGAAAAATTTCAATAATAATTCCATGACATCGGGATATAGAAGTTCCTGCCCCCCGATTTCATCAAGCAGAATAATATTGCAAGAATCAGTCTCAGCGTAGGCTAGGGCCTTGGTCAACGACTGTTTTAGTACGTCGGGTTTAAATTCCTTGTTATATATAAAGACATCTTCAAAAAGTTCGTCTTGCTTGTGTTTGGCAACTGGAAAGTTTACATCTAGGGTAGGAAATTTGCCGTCAAGGGCGACAGACCGAAAGCCTACAATGATTCCATCTTGCCACAGACGCTGAACGATGATGCCACCGACATGAGCTTGAACGGGTCTCAGGATATTTTGTAGAGCTGTGGACTTGCCTATACGTATTGGGCCCTCCAAGAATAAATTCATATAAATAAAGCTCCTTCAGGTGAAAGTAGGCTAATATTAATTCGTTAACATTATAATCCATATTATTATAGTAAAGGGCATGATAGAGTAAAAACCATAATTTGTAAAGAGGTTTTAGTATACTATGGCATTTTATTGGTCAAATAAACGCATAAAGTATTATGTTTAGGCGAGTATTATTCAGTTTTTCATAAAGATTTCGCAACTTTATTAAACCCATTTTTAAAAGCAAAAGATTTCGTTGGAGAGATCGGTTGTGGTCCGGGTCAACTTTCGCTGTATCTAACACCGCTCGTAGATCACCTTACGGCTGTAGATATAGATGCACAAACGGTTGGATATTTAAAGCGGACGGCTCAATTGCGTGAGTTAATAAACATTGATTTCAGGGTTTTTGCTGCCGAAGAATTACAGGATGTTTTAGTGGTTGTGATTATGTCTACTTTGGTACACTGTTTGCTCTTATGGAACACTGTTTTTCTTTGAGTCGGCGCATTTTGATGCTCTTCATCGATACAAAGAAAGAGGGATTGCCTCCTAACTTTAGCAAACGAAAGGTGAGGGAGAATGAAGAAACAGTGGTCGCTGCCCTGGTTGGGAGCATTCCTTTCGAGAGTCGTCGCTATGTCCTAAAGTTTGGTCAACCCGTAAGTTTGTTGAGGAAGTAAAGGTATTTCTCCAGATGTATTATCACGATGTGGAAACAGGTGCCATCGAACGCTATTTAACAGATCACTTGTTGCCAGTTCGTGAAGCACAAATTTGTATTATTTACCTAACAAAAATTTAAGTGTGATGATCTGTCGCAGTTTGTCTAGGTTTTCAAATTTTGTTCAAATTAACTGTAAAGCGCAAGAGAACTATATATATTCAATTTTTTTAAATTAGTTATAAAAGTGAAAATAAATAAGAGGACAAAAGTGAAGTTCTGGACAAAAAACTAATGTTAAAAGTGATGCCCTTGTCATAGAGGAAAAATGCCGACTCGCCTGACTAGATTTGATATGCTGACCTCTGCTTAGCAATGATCCAAAATCTGGGAGTTGGAGTTTTAATTTTTCTATTAATATCGATGAGGAGGGCGAAGAAGACCCTCGGAAGAGTGGCGGCGGTCTTTTAAATTTGCTGAATTGAGTAGATTACAAGGGTTAATTGGGTATTCTTTCGAAACTGCATCTGCGGTTATTATAGTAAATAACGCCCACTGCGACCGCACAAACTGTGTCAAATAAGGATGTTTCCGGACTGGTCGACTGCAAATGCGCTATACTTATTCAATAATTAGAAAAAAGGAGCGTTACCATTGTGATTAATAATCTCCGTATTATGGCTCCGTACTTTAAGAAGATTAGACTCTATCTTTCATTAGGGCCCATCTTTAAATTGACGGAAGCAATCATTGAGCTCTTTTTGCCCCTGCTCATGGCCCGCATGATTGATGAAGGGGTGGGAGCAGGCAACAAAGAAGCCATTAAACATTATGGCATATGGATGCTCATTCTTGTCGTTGTCGCTGTGTTGTTTTCTTTTAGCTGTCAATATATGGCTTCATTGGCGTCCCAGGGATTTGGCACAGAGGTGAGAAATGGTGTTTTTCATCGAATTTTGTCCTTATCCACTGAACAACTGGATGCTTTTGGAACAGGTAGCTTGACCAATAGGTTGACCGTTGATATTAACCAAATGCAAGTGGGTGTCGCAATGACCATACGACTTTTATCGAGAGCCCCCTTTTTGTGTATCGGCGGTATATTACTGGCTTTATCGATTAATTGGAAATTATCCCTTGTATTGTTGGCGACCGTTCCCCTCGTTGTCATTTTACTGCGGTTTGTCATGATAGCGACAGTAAAGATCTATCACGTTGTGCAGAACCGTTTGGATAAGGTGGCACAGCTGATTCAAGATAATTTATCGGGTGTTAGGGTTATACGTGCCTTTGACCGGGGAGATCGAGAGCGCAATTTTTTTCAAGAGAAGAACTTTTCTTGGCAAGCTGCCATAGAAAAAGCGGGCAAAGTGGCGGCACTCATTAATCCGGTATCTGTTTTAATTTTCAATTTTGGTGTCGTAGCTGTTCTTTATTTAGGTGGACAAGCCATTCAAGTTGGAACGCTGACCCAGGGTGAGTTGATTGCACTGATTAATTATTTCAACCAGATTGTTATGGCATTAATTGTTGTGGCAAACCTAGCTCTTACCTTTACCCGTTCCTTTACAGCTTTAGATAGGGTCGTTGAGTTATTTAAGATACCTAATGATAATCATGCGGCCAACTCGATCATCGGTCATGATAGCGAGATGCGAGAAAAAGCCAATCAGTTGTTGTCTGAGCAGCCAGCAACAGAACTAGTTTTTGAACACATGAGTTATACATATCCTCAGGGCTCTGAACCTGCATTAAATGATATTCATTTTCGCCTCAAACCGGGAGAATCCTTAGGTATTATTGGCGGTACCGGTTCGGGTAAATCTACATTGGCACGCCTGATTTCGGGATACGCCGAACCCACTGAGGGTCGCATAACCTGGGGCGGACAGGATGTTTCCACGTTGCAAAGTCAAACAGGGCATCGCTTTGTTCAACTCATTTTTCAGAAAGCTCTATTATTTTCAGGAACAGTGCGATCTAATCTGGTGATGGTCGATCCAGATGCGACGGAAGAAGACATGTGGGAGGTTTTAGAAATTGCCCAAGCTGATTCTTTTGTCCGTACTCATCTTTTAGGCTTGGATCAGCCGGTGGAGCGCGGGGGCTTGAATTTCTCCGGAGGTCAACGGCAGCGCCTCGCCATAGCCAGAGGTCTGCTTGTCAACCCCCATTATTTGATTATGGATGACTGCAGCAGCGGTCTTGACTATGCCACCGATGCGGCTCTTTATAAAGCTCTGGAGCAATGGAAAGATCCCCATCTCTCTTTAATTATTATTTCCCAGCGCGTCTATTCCGTGGTGCGCGCAGATCGGATTCTTGTGTTAGATAATGGTCGCATGGTTGGTCTCGGTAGTCATGAAGAGTTGTTAGAAACCTGCAAACTTTATCAAGAAATCTATGCGACGCAGCAGGAGGAGGTAGACGATGAAACGGCATGAACATGTGACCGAGCGGCGGTACACATTGCGCCGGTTAGCTCGCTATACTGGGGGCAGTAAGTTCCGTCTAATTGTCCTGATTTTGAGTGGACTATTGTATGGATTTTGTGCTTTAGGAGCTCCCTATGTGATTGGTCTGACCATTGACCAGATGTGGAGCGGTGGGTTGAATATAAATTTAGACCGCATCGGAAAGTTGCTTGTGATTCTTGTATTTTTGTACATCGGCGCCTCCCTGTTTCAATGGTTGTTGTCCACCTTATCTAACGGCGTCTCGGCGAGGACGGTGGCAGCATTAAGGCGGGATGCTTTCAATCGGCTGACGGACTTGCCTATAGCGGATATAGATCGCCATCCCCACGGTGATTTTCAGTCGCGCTTGTTGAGCGACTGTGATTACATCATAGATGGCTTGAGTCAGGTGCTGATTCAATTTTGTTCAGGGCTTGTGATGTTTGTCGGTGCGATGGTTATGATGTTTATACTTAATGCATGGGTCGCCTTGGCAGCCATCCTGGTAACGCCGTTATGCTTTGTTGTTACAGCTTTGATTAATAAGCATTCGCGGGCTAAGTACAGAGATCAATCTAAAATTATGGGCAAATTAAATGATTATGCTGCAGAACAAATTTCCGGTCATCATTTGGTTCGCGGATTTGACCACATTGAACGCAGCGATCGAGCTTTTAATGAATTAAATCAGGAGTTATATGTAGCAGGACAGAAAGCTCAATTTTATTCTTCGTTGACGAATCCAGGTACACGCTTTGTCAATAATATCGCCTATGTTTTAGTCGGTGTTATTGCCTGTGTCGTGGGATTGAGGGGAGCCATTACCGTTGGTGCCATAGCTGCATTGTTGAACTATATGCAGCAATTTGCTAAACCTGTCAACGAGTTTTCGGCTGTTACGTCTCAGTTCCAGAATGCGTTAGCTGGTGCTGAACGCCTGTTTGAACTGATTGACCGCCCCATAGAAGACAAGCGGGAAGAGATGCCTAATTTAGTAATCCACAGTGGCGAGGTAGAAATGAATCAGGTTACATTCTCATATGAGCCCAATCAAAAATTGATTGAGGACTTATCGCTGAATGTACCGGCCGGTCAAAAGATTGCTATTGTCGGTCCGACGGGGGCGGGTAAAACAACATTGGTTAATTTGCTGATGAATTTTTATGAGTTGGATGGCGGGGACATTGCTGTCGACAATCAATCAATATATGATATTTCCCGCAGTAGTTTGCGTCGCTCATATGGCATGGTTTTACAAGACAGCTGGTTGTTTTCAGGCACAGTGCACGCTAATATTGCCTATGGCAGACCTAATGCGACAAGAGAAGAAGTCGTTAAAGCGGCTAAGTTAGCTAGAGCCCATGAGATGATTCAGCGGTTACCACACGACTACGATACCGTCTTAACGAATTCGGCTGAAGCCCTTTCTGCTGGTGAGAGGCAGCTGCTGAGTATAGCTCGGGTGATGTTGATGAATCCTAAGATGCTTATTTTAGACGAAGCAACATCTAATATAGATACCCGTACTGAGCAGTTGATTCAAATGAATTTCAGTGACTTGATGAAGGGCAATACCAGTTTTG
>JAAYOA010000032.1 GCA_012520525.1 Clostridiaceae bacterium
CAATGAGATAAACCAATGTGGCAAGGGGCTGCGCAGGTCCATTTCGACATTTGTCATGGGGTGGTTGAAACATAAGCGACCAGCATGGAGAGCTTGCCCAGATAATCCACAGGCAGGTCTTTTGGCGGCGTAGAGTGGATCTCCTACGACAGGATGACCAATATATTGAAAGTGTACCCTTATTTGATGGGTTCGTCCTGTCTCTAAATTTGCCTTTACCAAAGTAAATTTTTTGTAACGCTTGATCACTTGAAAATGGGTAATGGCTGATTTTCCAGAAGCAACGACGGCCATACGCTGTCGGTTGTTAGGATCACGACCTAGGGGTGCTATAATGCTGCCAGTCGTCTCGCTGATCGTGCCATAGACGAGGGCATAATATGTTCGATCAACGTCATGACGGGCAATCAATTGAGCCATGCGGCGGTGCACTTCGTTAGTCTTCATAACTAACAACAGTCCCGAAGTGTCTTTATCTATTCGATGAACGATCCCGGGGCGAAACCTTTCATTGACATCAGACAGTTCGTCGCTGCCGAGATAATGGAGCAAGGCATGAACTAAGGTGCCTTGGCGATGTCCGGGAGCTGGATGGACGACCATACCCTGAGGCTTGTTGACAACCAGCAGCCATTCATCTTCGTAAACTATATCAAGGGGAATATCCTCACCGACTAACTTATTCACCGTCGGTTGGGGACGCAAAATAACAACGCTCATCCCCATTTTTGTTTTTAGGGATGGGCGGACGGGTTTGCCCTTTACAAGCACACGCTTTTCATCAAACCAACGCCGCACTTCACTGCGGGAAACATCATTAATAATTTGACTCAGCGCAACGTCAAGTCGGACGCCTTCCCGGTCTATGACTAACTGCTGCATCTGTTCTCCCGTAACTTCCATGTTATATTTCCTCAAAAGCATGCCTGCTGTCTGTAAAAATGATAAAGATTAATCCTAAAATCAGTCCTATAACGAGCAACGTATCAGCTACATTAAAAATCGGAAAAAAGTAATCTCCGAATTGGAAAGAGATAAAATCTACGACCCCACCCCGCCAAACTCGATCAATCAGATTGCCTATGCTCCCGGCTAGTACAAGGGACAGACAAAAGCGCAACCGAGCATCTTTTAATTTTAATAAAATCAGCAAGAATGCAATGCTGGCAATCAGAGAAACGCCACTCAAAACATAAATGCCCCAACTTTTATCTGCTAAAAAGCTCCACGCTGCACCGGTATTGACGTGATAACGGAAATAAATTAAAGGATCGATGACAGCCATATCACCCCGCACTGCTAATTCACTAACAGCCCAATATTTCGTCCATTGGTCGAGGCCTACACCTAAAATAACAATTAAAATCCAAATCATAATGCTATTCGCTCTCATTTTTCAGTTGATTGACGTCCACTCGCGGTGGAATATCCTGATCCCTCAAGGTGAGCGGCTTTAAAGCCAAGGTTTTACCCGTATCCACATCGCAGCGCAAAATGACGGCATTGAGTATTGCCGGTCCTTTGGCTAATTGGTAGCGGGAAGGCAGGCGACGCGTAAAGCGTCGCAAAGCAGACTCCGCATCCATGCCGATGACACCAAATTCAGGTCCAGCCATGCCCACATCAGTCATAAATCCTGTACCGTCCGGCAAAACCCTAGCATCCATTGTAGGAACATGTGTATGGGTGCCCAAAACTGCTGTGACCCGCCCATCCCAAGCAAGACCAAAGGCTATTTTCTCCGCCGTTGCTTCGCCATGAAAATCTACCACGATGTACTTGATATTTAACTCGTCTTTGAGATAGGGTATTAAAACATCTGCCTCATCAAAGGGAGATGTGCTAGGAGACATAAATGTACCGCCAAGCAAATTCACAAGGGCAACTAGTCCCACCGCTGTCTCAAAAATTGCAAATCCCCGTCCAGGCCAGGTTTTATGGCCGTTGGCCGGTCGGACCATACGCAGATCTTCTTGAATAGTTTCCAATAACTCCCACTTTCCCCAGGCGTGATTGCCTAAAGAAATGCCGTCAACCCCCGAGTTGTAGAGTTTTTCAGCAACAGCCTTGTTAATACCTAAACCACCCGCGGCATTTTCACCATTAGCAAAACACAGGTCAAGTTGATACTCTTGGCGTAAAAATGGCACAGCTCGAGTCGTCAATTTGACACCTGACGCACCGACGATGTCACCGATGAAACCAATATTTAAGGTTCTGGATGACCTCTCTTTAACCGCCGTTTCCTGTGGTTCTACTCCCCTGTCTGGCTCTCTCTCAATTGCTATATCATTTACCTCCGACACCTCCGGCTGGACGGACAATCGTTCCACTGTTAAGTTATGGTTCATTCAAACTCCCACATCCAAGACAAGCGATAATTTATAAGATTCGACCCTTTGCCTTTACATTTTATATGTAGTTAATTCTAACACATTGACCTTCTGCCTTGAGGGCGTTTCTTGCAAAAGTACCTTTCCCTCAGGCAACTGTCCATCAAATAAAATGGAAGCGGAATTACAGATCGCAATTCCGCCTCAATTAGATTACAAGTGAAACTTTTTTATAATAGCTGTCAATGTTCATTCTTCAAATGAAATGAATATTTAACTGCCAGTCTATGTCTAACAAGAAGTGTTTTAACATCGATCGTTACTCACCAAAGCTCACCGTCAAATCGATCTCTTCTCCTCCACGATAAATTGTAAGATCCATCGTGTCGCCCGTCGACAGTCGATTTTTTAGAGATTGAAGCTCGCGCATCCGAGTAATGGACTGACCATCTATACCAGTGATAACATCTTGAGCTTGGACGCCAGCTTGATCCGCCGGACTCCCTGGTTCCACAGCTTGAACGTAAACACCAGCCGGCAAATCATAGGACATCTGCATATTAAAAGTAACATCAAATGCCATAATACCGAGTTGAGGTGCCTGAACTTCACCTTTAGAAATTAACTGTTCCACTAAAGGCATGACGGTATCCGTAGGAATGGCAAAGGCAATGCCTTCCACATTCATGCCGCCTGCCTTGCTAGAATTAATGCCGATCAATTGACCTTGATCATTCAATAATGCACCTCCAGAATTGCCCTGATTGATCGCTGCATCGGTCTGCAACAGACCATACATGACCCCATCCTGGGACTGCACATTGCGATTGGTCGCACTAAGCACACCGGCTGTCACAGTGCCCTCTAAAACACCAAGGGGATTGCCGATGGCTACAACCGTACTACCCACCCTTGTATCTGACGAAGAAGCCACTTCGATCGCCGGCAGGTCTTTACCATCAATTTTAATCACCGCAATATCGTTGCTTGGATCTGTACCAATCAACTCAGCATCTAGCGATTCACCTGTTGCTAGTGTTACTTGAATTGTTTGGGCATTGCCAACGACATGGTCATTAGTAACAATATAACCATCCGCAGAGATAATCACACCAGAACCGGCAAAGGGTTGTGTGCCAACGCGACCATAAAAATCTTGAACCAGTTCCTCCGTATTGATCGCTACCACCGACGGCGCCGCCAATTCAGCGATATCGGCTACCGACATAGATTCCCGATCTACTGGTGGTTTAATCTGAAGTCCTTTGTTGGAATCTGTCGCTTCATCCTTTTGGGAAGACATGGCAGCGTCATGTTGAGTGTCCTCTTTATATTCATCGACCGCTGCTGCAGAAGGGCGATCTTCAAATCTCTTTGGTTCCCTTATGAGATCCGCACAAGCGCCCAACATTCCACCAACAACAAGACAAAGTACCACAGCGAAGACCATGTATGGGCGGCGCGGACGCTGGGACTGTTGAGTATAATCATTCATAAAAAATCCTTTCCCACGCTCACTACGAAAGCAGTAAAACGAATAAAATAATAGATCGAACTCATGGAAAAAATATAGAATATTTTTTCTGAAAAACTACGTCATTATTGATAAATTTCTGTAAAGTTACAACGGTAAATTAAAGATCCCGGCGCAAACGTTTCCAGTTTTGTGGGTAAGGAGGGTAGCGTCGGCTACTTTGAGGTCGAGTTTTAGCTATAGTTGTCACTCTAGGATAAGTAAATAACTCGAAGCCTGCTCTGCCACGATAAGATCCATATCCACTCATCCCGATGCCCCCCACAGGAAATTGAGGGAACATCCCATTCATAACTGTATCATTGATACAACAGCTGCCGTAGCGACCATAATTCTTAATTAAATTAATTTCATAATTATCTTGACTAAAAAGGTAAAAACAGAGGGGACTAGGAAGCTGATTTAGGCGTTGCAACGTCTGGGAAAAATCCCGATAACTGAGTACAGGCAGAACGGGACCAAAAATCTCCTCGCGCATCACGGGACTCGTCCAAGACACGCGGTCAATGATCGTAGGCTCAACCTGAAGCGTCTCTTCATTCGCTCGACCTCCCCACATGATGCGGCCACTTGTCATAAGTTTGCGCAGACGATCAAACTCCTGGCGACTGCTCACCCGCTGATACTCAGGATTGTGTGTAGGATCCACACCATAGGTAGAACGCAAAATAGCGATCATCGCTTCAATCAAGTGCGTCTTAATGTGGTCGTGGGCAAAGACATAATCCGGCGCCCAACCGGTTTGACCCGCGTTCAACAACTTCCCCCAAATAATCTTCTGTGCCGCGTCTTGAATATCAGCCGATTCACTGACAATACAAGGATTTTTACCCCCCATCTGTAAAGCCAAGGGAATCATAAAACGGCTAGCCAGGCGCATAATATGCCGCCCAGTAGACGGTCGACCGGTAAAGAAAATAAAATCAGGCCGAGCAGCGATCATTGACTCCACATAATCATGATCATTAGCACTTACTGAAATTAATTTAGGTGAAAACACTTCACCGAGAATACGCTGAAGCAATTCTGTCACATGAACATTCAGTTGGGATGTTTTAATAATGACACAATTACCTGCACCCAAGGCATCGACGAGGGGCAGTAGACAATCTAGCAAAGGATTACTCCAACTAGAAATGATATAAACAACACCGTAGGGCTCCCTAATCAGCGCACCCTTATAACGGCCAAAAAGGCTTCGCTTCGTCTTCTTCGTTTCGCGATGCCATTTATTCAGATGCTTTAAGTAATAATCAATTTCACGATAAATAGGCAGCATCTCGGTCATAAATGTCTCATATGGCGCCTTGTCCATATCAGTTTCAACAGCAGCAATGAGTTCAGCTTCATAGCGCTCCAGTAGTTGACGCAACACGCGCAGAACACGCAGCCTGGCATCCAAGGATCTTGTCTGTCCTGTATTAAAATATGCCCTAGCATTGGCAATTTCACCGGCTGCGCTTCTTTCCATACCTATCCCTTTCATTCGCATCTGAATTTGTAAATAGTCATAGGGAGGGTAAATACCCTCCCTGCTTGTTGTATATTCAGTATATCGTTTTACTACATCTTAGCAGTAAATAAACAAGTTAAATAAATACTACATTTTGCTTAATAAATTATAAAGAATGTAAAAACATGCAACTTGTGTAATTTGATATATTTTTAACTTTCTTAATAATTTTTGCAATTTTTAATTGACAATACCTCTATCAGAATCCACAGTGACGGGCATACCATTTTTGAATATTTTACGAGCGTTCTCGCAATTGTAGACGACAGGGATATCTAATAATTTACCGACTGTCACAGCGTGGCACTCTTCGCTGTTGCTCTCGGCGATGATCGCACGGGATTGTTTGATTATATCAATCATACTATTGTCCGTATCCTGGACAACCAAAACCATATTATATGCACCCGTTCTCTTTAATTCTTCTATATTTTCAGGTGTTACAATCAGAACATCACCGGTGACCTTGCCCCTTTCAATACCAACCCCTTGACTCAATAAACGACCTATGGTCTGGACTTTGAGGGTATTCGTCATCCCACTTACTCCTACGGGAGTACCGCCGGAAATAACAACAACATCTCCCTCTTTGACAAGCCCTGTATCTAAAGCCCTCTGCATTCCTGTCTCAAAAAGTTCGTCTGTGGTGGTCAGTTCCGCACTAATAACTGGCATGACGCCCCATGACAAATTAAGCTGGCGCTGGCAACGTTCAGATGTCGTTGGCGCTATGATCGGACACTCCGGTCTAAAACGAGACATCATACGGGCGGTGCGACCGCCGATCGTAACGGCAACGATCGCCTTTGCCTTTACATCCATCGCTGTGGTACAACAGGCATGGCTGACAGCGTTGGTGACCGAAGGTGCCGCCGAGGGAGCCGCCGCATGGCGTCCCGTTCGGAAGATTTCCCAATAATCAAGGGACTCCTCCGTCGTTTCAGCAATTTCTGTCATCATTTCGAGAGCTTCGATGGGATATTTGCCGGCCGCCGTTTCACCCGACAACATGATTGCCGATGTGCCGTCTATGATCGCATTTGCTACGTCACTGACTTCTGCCCTGGTGGGACGGGGATTGCGCATCATTGAATCCAACATCTGGGTTGCTGTAATCGAAGGTTTGCCTTTAGAATAACTCTCTTCGATCATCTTTTTCTGGACGATGGGTACATGTTGTGCTTTTAACTCCACACCTAGGTCACCTCGGGCGACCATAATACCATCGGCAGCATCTAAAATTTCAGCAAAATTATCGACACCTTCTTGGTTCTCTATCTTTGCTATCAACTGAATAAATTCACCCTTATTTGCCTCTAAGATTTCCCGCACATGGTATACGTCGGTGGCCCGCCGAACAAAAGAAATGGCAATAAAATCAAAATCATTTTCAACTGCAAACATGATGTCGGCGATGTCTTTATCCGTCAAAGCCGGTAAATGTACTCGCACATTGGGCAAGTTGATGCTCTTGCGATCAGATACAGTACCACCGTTGACGACATGACAGCGGATGTCAGTGGACGTTTTATCGATCACTCGCAGTTCGATCAAACCAACGTCAATCAAAATGAGATTGCCCGGTTCCAAATCTTCAGCAAGGGATTTATAGGAAACACTAAACTCCTTCTCGTTACCTAAAATATCTTCTGAGCGAATCCAAATTTCACTGTCGGGAATAAGCTCACAAGATCCCCCTTCAAATCTGCCGGTGCGAATTTCCGGTCCCTTTGTGTCCATGAGGATGGCTACTGGTATATCCAGCTCTGCTCGCAATTTCTTAATCCGGTTCACACGCTCCAGCTGTTCCTCGTGAGTTCCGTGGGAAAAATTAAGCCTCGCAACATCCATTCCTTTTTTAATCATTTGACGTAAAATAGTTTCGTCATCTGTTGCCGGCCCTATGGTACACACAATTTTTGTTTTACGCATATTTCACCTGTTCCTTCTTAATCGTGTCTCCTAGCTTAGCACCTTCGCTGGTATTGGCTATATCAGAGTCTTGTCTTGAAATGTGATCTTCGTACATTGCCATCAAATCTGAACTTCAAGTCTTTTGATCTGAAGCCATCGAGTTTCCTTGCGTCGGTTCGGTCGGGTTAAACATTTTAAAGGGATGTTTCGTTCGATATGTCCGCCTCCATCGGACTGTGCTGCGCAGAAAAATGATATCGATGCCGCGTTGCAAAAATTTAATTATTTTCATCAACACAGGCGGCAAAAATACTATGACAATAACAACAACGCCGATCGCGACTAAAGCAGCAAATAAAAGAAGAATCACTGTGGTTACCAAGCCACTTGCGCTACTACTCAAGCCACTGTTATCAAAAAATATTTCAGCAAATCGATTCAAGGATTGCATCGCTGCTTCTTGAAGATTGTCATCTTTCGGTAAAATTAATTTAGGAACTATGAGGCTATAAAGAAACATAAAAACACTTATATATTTGACTAATTGAAAGAGCAAAATAGTCGCCCGCAAAGGAAATTCTTGGTCATAATAAAGAAAATTTAATAAAGGAGAAACGATCATAAAAACAATCAAAATCACTAACCAAAGAATGGGCATTGCCACTACAGATGCTAAGTCCCCCCTGTTTGCTTTAATCGTTAAATGCACACCAACTACCCAAAAAAGCAAACTAAAAATAAGCGTAACACCTCGATGCCGCTCGTTTTCATAGTCCGAATCGCACCAGAGTGAGCCTAAAAGTGCACCTTCCAAAAAATCCATCAACTTCTCCTCCTCATAGCCGCTAACGCTTGTATTCTATCAAAAAATAGACCTCTTGAGTATGTTAAACTGCATACAGATTGTGCTCTTGTTTTTCTATTTTTAACTACATTACAAAGGATTACTATGAGACTGGATAAATTATTAGCAAACGCTGGACTGGGTTCCCGCAAAGATGTGCGTAAACTAATACGCAAAGGTGCAATTAGCGTGAACGGTGACCGCCTCAATGATCCCGCTGCTCACATTGCCACAGAGGATTTTCAAACAATAACAATTAACGGTCGTCCTTTGACGTTGCAGCACACTGTCCACCTAATTTTATATAAACCCGCCGGTTATATAACCGCCACAAAAGACAGCTCTCTACCCCACGTGCTCCAACTGATCGAAGACGACTGGATGTATGCCGACTTATTCCCCGTAGGAAGGTTGGATCGGGACACAACTGGATTATTATTGTTGACAAACGACGGTCAACTGGGTCATCGTCTCACGTCTCCTAAATGGGATGTAGCAAAAGAATATTTAGTCGTCACCCAAGGCAAACCATTCAACACAGAAGATGTAGCTACCTTCGCCGCCGGTATTAAACTGGACGATGGACTCTGCAAACCAGCTTTGCTTAAACCTCAGGGGGACCACGCTGCGCGCTTGACGATCACCGAAGGAAAATATCATCAAGTCAAACGCATGATGTCTGCTACAGGCAGAGAAGTCGTCAACTTAACCCGCACTCGCTTTGGCCCCTTAGATTTAACCGGTTTGCCCGAACCCGGCTACTATAGACTATTGGATCATTCCGAAGTTATTCCATTGTATAACCTGGTCCAACTAGATCCACCTGAGATATAATCCGACTTCAAAACCTCAATATACAAAACAACATCCATCTAGTGAAATTTCTCGCTTATTGAAAATCGAATTTTGTTTAATACCATATTGGAGGTGCACACTTGGCTTCCGGCAGTAATCAAAAACTAAAATTACTCTATCTGACAAAAATGTTTCACGAAAAGACCGACGAAAACAACGGTCTAACCATGGCTGAAATCATCGCTTTTCTCGCCAAACATGACATTCGTGCCAACCGCAAAACCCTCTACCAAGATTTCGCAGAGCTAAAAAAATTTGACATTGACATTTTGAGCGAGCGCCAGGGTAAAAGGGTGGTCTACTTCCTAGCCTCCCGCAAATTTGAACTGCCAGAAATGAAACTATTGGTGGACTCCGTCCAATCGGCAAAATTTATCAGCGATAAAAAATCCCGCATCCTAATCAAAAAACTAGAGAGTCTTGTCAGCGACTACGAAGCCAGCGAACTACACCGCCAAGTGATCATCAACGGTAGAATAAAAACCATGAACGAAAGTATCTATTACCACGTGGATAAAATTCATCGAGCCATCCACACCAATCGCCAGGTTGACTTCCGCTACGGAAATTGGGACATCAACAAAAAGATTGTTCCTCGCCACGGTGGAAAAATATATCACATCAGTCCCTGGCATTTGATCTGGGACAACGAATACTATTACCTCTTAGGCTATGACAGCGAAGTACAGTTGATCAAACATTTCCGCCTTGACAAGATGTTGGAGCTAAAGATTTCTAAAAAACCGCGAGAAGGTGCACATGAAATTGAAGACCTCGATATTGCCACTTATTCTAACCGCCTTACCGGTATGTTCGCAGGTCCTCCCGTCAAGCTTTCAATGGAAGTAAAAACTGATCTCATCGGAGTGATCATTGATCGCTTCGGCAGCAATATAAATTTAATCCCCAAGGACGACGAGTATTGTATTGCACACGTGGACGCAGTCATTAGCAACCAATTCTTGGGCTGGATCATTGGGTTAGGTCCCGGCATTAAAATAATAGCACCCGCTGATGCAGTTCAACGACTCAAAGAGATCGGCCAGCGGTTACTTGAACAATATTGAGAGATGAGCGATCGGTGAAATCTGTTTCACTTACACCGACCTTCCCTTAAGAAATACCAGTAAAAGGGGAACTTAGCTAAGATAGGTTGCTCAAATCAATCAAAAATGATTTTGTATCGTCGCGCGAGTCTATCAGCAGAGCATAGTCACCAAATAAGCCTGTTAATGTATAACCTTGTTTCATATCTTCAGGCATTGCAAATATTTGAACAAAATGATTATTCGAAAAATCATACAGCACGGGGAAACCACTGCTCTCCCACCAACCCAAAAAACGCTGATTGGAATAGAGCTGTAAAATAGAATAGTGGTCATTATCCCAAATCCGAAACTTTGATTCACCGCTATCTATGATTTCCATTTCTTGTGCAAATTTTTAATGGAACTGTGTTAAATAGAAAATTAGTTGCAACTAATTAAGCACTGAAATATTTTACGTAATTACTTTTTATTTGTAAATAAAAATGCGTAAATCTAAGCCAAGTGATTGGCAACTGACTTCATGGCAGAAACATACGTCTAATCTAATTTAACTTGATCAACTTTCTTGTGTTTGATTACAAAATTGTACAGTTCAAAGTACAACCTTCCATCTTGATCCTCGGGATGATTTTGCAAAATTTAAAGGACTAAGATTTAAATCCTAGTCCTTTGATCACATCTTCTTATTTTCTAATTTATTAATTATCTTACTTTTAATACATTTTCGCTCCTGCTGGAATCCTAGGATTCAGCATAACGAGGTTAAGTTTTTCTTCCCCTTCTTCCTCGTGGATCGCTGAGATAATCATACCTTCTGAATCAATTCCCATCATCTTTCTGGGTGGAAGGTTGCAGATAGCAAGCAGTGTCTTTCCAATTAGATCTTCTGCATTATAGTTTTCTTTAATGCCACTTAAAATGACTCTTTCTTTTCCAGAACCATCATCTAGTGTAAATTTTAAGAGTTTCTTACTCTTAGGCACTTCCTCACAGTTAAGAACTTTTACCGCTCTAAAATCAGCTTTAGAAAATGTCTCAAAGTCAATCATGTCTTCAAATAACTGTTCAACCTGCACCTTGGAAAAATCAATATCTTCCAAGCTACCTGCATATTCATCGAAAGTTTCAGCTGTTTCTCTCTGAGAGCCACGGTTTTCTGAATTCTTCTCACTTTCCGGTCTCATCGTCGGGAATAGAAGCACGTCGCGTATGGAAGACGAATCCGTCAACAACATGCAAAGACGATCGATGCCCATGCCCATACCACCCGTCGGCGGCAACCCATATTCAAGGGCGCGACAGAAATCTTCGTCCATCATGTTAGCTTCTTCGTCACCGGCCTCCCTTCTGGCCAACTGATCACTGAAACGACGGCGCTGGTCTATCGGATCATTCAGCTCAGAATAGGCGTTAGCAAATTCATTGCCACAAATAAATAGCTCAAACCGCTCCGTCAAATCGGGGTGACCAGGTTTACGTTTAGTCAGTGGCGAAATTTCCACGGGATAGTCGTAAATAAATGTAGGTTGTACCAAATGGTCTTCGACGTAAGCCTCAAAGAAAACATTGAGATAATCACCCTTTTGCCATTCAGGGCGAGTCTCAAGATTGTGTTCCTCAGCCAACTTGCGGGCAGCCTCGGTATCTGCAATCTCTGCAAAATCAATTTTGGCATACTCTTTGACAGCCTCAGTCATGGTCATCCGATTAAAAGGTGGCGTCAGATCCAATTCGACTTCATTCCAAACTACATGGTAGTCGTCATGAACAGCTTTCGCACAACGGGAAATAATTTGTTCCGTCAGATCCATCATGCCTTTGTAATCGGTATAAGCCTGGTAGACCTCCAATAAAGTAAACTCAGGATTGTGTTTGATACTGAGCCCTTCGTTACGGAAAGTTCGACCAATTTCGTAGACCCTTTCCATCCCGCCGACAATTAAGCGTTTCAAATACAACTCAGGTGCTATGCGCATATAGAGATCGATGCCCAACGCATTGTGGTGAGTAATAAAAGGTCGCGCATTGGCACCGCCAGCTATGGCACTAAGAATCGGTGTCTCCACTTCAATGAAATTAAGACTATCAAGATAACTTCTAATCGTCTTAATAATCAAACTGCGCTGTTCAAATACCTGCTTGACGTGGGGATGAACAATCAAATCGACGTAGCGCTGGCGATAGCGCGTATCCATATCTTTCAATCCATGGAATTTTTCCGGCAGAGGACGCAGAGCCTTTGAAAGCAGGACATACGCCTTGTTGCGCAAACTGATTTCCCCCCGCTTTGACTTCATAACTTCTCCGGTGACACCGACAATATCACCGATATCCAGATTTTGCCAAGCTTTGTAAGCCTCCTCACCCAGCATATCTATTTTGGTGAAAATTTGAATTTTCCCAGAGCGATCATGGAGATCACAGAAACTTACTTTGCCCATGCCACGTTTGCTCATAATGCGCCCCGCCACGCTGACGACTTGATCTTCCAATTCATCAAAGTTTTCGATAATGTCGGCGGCATGATGAGATGCATCGTAGACAACCTCTTCAAAGGGATCGTTGCCTTGTTCCTGTAAATCCGCCAGTTTACCTATACGAATTTGCATCTGCTCATTCATGTCTGAGACGGCAGGATTATCTGGATGTTCTGTCTGACCTTGCTGTTGATTTGAATTGCTCATTATATCATTCTCTCTTTAACCTGGTTGCTGTTTATTATATTCGAGTTGTTCTGTTCTACATTGTTGTTGCAAATCTCCTATATCTAGATCTCTGTATGAAAGATTGCTCATTTTTGTGCAAAAACTTTTGATCATAATATAGTTCATACACTAGATATAAAATTACGGTCTAGATATATTAATGATTTTATATTTTAAAAATCCTGATGGAGTATTTACTTCGACGACTTGATTTTTCTTCTTTTGCATAATTGCTTTGCCGACGGGTGAATCCACAGATATTTTACCGGATAAAATATCTTCCTCTTTGGCACTGACAAGAATATATGTCTCTCTATCTCCCGTTTCAACATCCTCAAGTTCAACTTCGGAACCCAAAGTAACTTTGGTCTTGGAAATTTCACTCACTTCAATAACTCGGGCTTTTTTCAGGATGTTCTCGATCTCGAGGATACGCGCTTCATTTTCGCCTTGCTCCTGTTTCGCATCGTCATATTCTGAGTTTTCAGATAAGTCGCCAAAGGAAAGCGCCACTTTGATGCGCTCAGCAATCTCCGACCGCTGTACAAACTTGCGATCTTCTAATTCTTCTTGAAGGGCGGCAATGCCCGCCGAAGTCATTTCATAAATTTCTTCTGCCATATCTTCCTCCATAACGCGTAATTTATAATAGCAAATTCACACTAAGATGCCTTTGCAGCGGCGGACCGCTTTTTATTTGTTAACTAACATCAACAAAATAAGATAACATTAAAAATTAAAAAGTAAAAGGACTACGGTCGACGTTCGCTCTCTTTTGTAATAACATCATGGGCTCCACCTTCGACAATGCTCGTTGAAGACACACGAATTAAGCGGCTATTCTGTTGAAAATCCTTGATAGTCAATGAGCCACAGGCACACATCGTGGCTTTTAGTTTTGCCAATGTTATGTCTAAGTTGGACTTCAATGAACCGGCATAGGGAACATAGGAGTCGACGCCTTCTTCAAAGGCAAGACCGCCTTTCTCATCCTTCCGGTGACCGTAGCGCTGCCAGTTTCTCGCACGATTCGAACCTTCGCCCCAGTATTCTTTGACATACATACCATTGACAAACTGCTGTTTAGTTGGACTCTCGTCAAATCGAGCAAAGTAGCGACCGAGCATCAAAAAGTCTGCTCCCATAGCCAAGGCGAGGGACATGTGGTAATCATATACAATGCCACCATCAGAACAAATAGGAATATAAATACCCGTCTCGGCAAAATATTCATCTCGAGCTTCCGCTACAATTTGCACTGCTGTGGCCTGCCCACAGCCAATTCCTTTCTGTTCTCTAGTTATACAAATTGAACCTCCGCCAATACCTACTTTAATGAAATCCGCACCGGCTTCAGCTAAGTAACGGAATCCTTCACGGTCGACAACATTTCCACCGCCGATGGGAATATCAGGATAATGGGTCTTGACATATTGCAACGTCTCATATTGCCACTCGCTGAATCCGTCCGATGAATCAATGCAAAGGATATCTACCTCTGCATCGATCAGTGCAGGTACCCGTTCCACATAATCTCGGGTATTGATGCCGGCACCAACCAGGAGACGCTTGTGATGGTCAAGCAATTCCATCGGGTTTTCTTTGTGGGCATCGTAGTCCTTGCGGAAAACCATACCTACCAATTCATTTTTGCTGTTGACGATAGGCAATTGATTTAATTTATGATCCCAAATTATGTCATTTGCTTCGCTTAAGGTGATACCTTCACGACCGTAAACTAATTGATCGAAAGGTGTCATAAAATCGGCCACAATCTCATCACCGTTCATGCGACTGACTCGGTAATCTCTTGATGTAACCACACCCAAGAGGCGACCGTGGGAAGTACCATCGGCCGTAATAGCTACCGTCGAATGACCCGTGCGCTTCTTAATTTCTAAAATATCTTTAAGGGTTGCATCAGGTTTTAGATTGGTATCGGAGGTAACCAAACCTGCTTTAAATTTCTTGACAGTTCTCACCATCTCAGCCTGTGAGGCAATGGGCTGGGAGCCAAAAATAAATGATAATCCGCCTTCACGAGCTAGTGCAATCGCCAGTCCTGAATCTGAAACAGCCTGCATAATAGCTGATGTCATCGGAATATTAAGAGACAGAACGCTTTCTTCGCCTTTTTTATAGCGAACGATTGGTGTTCTAAGATCTACATTCTCAGGAACACAATCTTTTGTCGTCAAATTGGGAATTAAAAGATATTCACTAAACGTCCTTGAGTCCTGTTTATAGATTGTCGCCATATAACTCCTCTTTTCATTGGTATCGTTCGCCATCCGTTAATCGTATTGCCATCGTACGAATCATAGTATACTACCCTTCTGTTCAAATGGCATGACGAAAATAATAATATTTGAATTTACACGATTATACACTTATTAAAAAATATTTGCTTGACAAATCATGTATAAAAATAGATAAATTCACCGGAACATACTGGAATAAAAAATGATCTTATATCAAAGAGGGAGTCCGTACGGACTCCCTCTCAATATATATTAAATAATTTTAATATTAGCAATCGGCTTTCCACAGACCATGTAGGTTGCAGTACTCATAAACTGTAGCTGCGCCGTCCTGGATATCAAATTCAGCAACTGGTTCTTGACCAGGTTTTAGATCAGCACGATAGGTGCAATCGCCCTGTTTTACGATGATAAACTGGATATAATGTTTATCTTCCATCGGATGCAGGGTGCTGCCGACTTGAACTTTGATGTGATTACCTTCACGTGTGACATCCGGTACGTGTTTTTCTTGTGCTGCATCAACTGTGCCAGCTTCAAGTTTCTTCATCTCTTCACCGCAGCAAATCAGTGGTACTTGTGTCGCAACAACTTTCTCTGCGATCTGTTTGCATTTTTCACATAAATATAATTCGATATTTGCCATTGTAACCTCCTAAAGAAACATAAAATATTTTGACAAAAGAGTTCTCATATCTCTTATTGAATACAATTATAACATGATAATGATAAAAATCTGTAACATCGAACACGGTCTTGTTAAGCTACGTGTTCATAATTTGATATAGCAACTGATTCAGACTGTTCCTGAACAGCCTGAATAATATTTAATGGTTCATTCTTTATTAATGAGGGAGCAAATGCTGCTGCATCCAATTCATAAAAAATGACTTCCCGTGGACGCTTTCCTATAATCTCATTGGGATGCCTTACAGCCTTGTCTGACAGCATCTCTTGACCTTTCCCTTGCTGTCTAGCGCGTTGTCGTCGCTTCGCCTGGGCGCAACTATATTCAAAATCTCTCTGTCTCCAAAATTGGCTTAATGCCACAGCCAAACTCAACAGGCTAGCAATAATAAAAACTAGATTTAACATAATCTGTTCCTCGCATTCGTCAAAACCGAACATATATTCTGATATTTAAATACTAACACAGTTCATCAAAAATGCAAGAACAAACGTTTGGGTAAAATTTGTCACTCTTAAAATTGTGATATAATTCAATAATTATCAACACAAATATAACGCTTAGCGTTGGAGGTTTATATGGAATTATATGATGTGGTTATAATCGGCGCTGGACCAGCCGGTATGACGGCGGGCATTTATGCTCAACGAGCAGGTTTAAAGGCAGTCATCTTAGAAGGACATTTCCCAGGCGGCAAGCTGGCTAACACTGCAGAAGTAGGCAACTGGCCCGGTATCCCTGAGATTGGGGGTGCAGAGTTGGCGACCAAAATGTATGAGCACTGCAGCGCTCTGGAAATTGAACTTAAATTCGATGCCGCCACTGGTCTAGAAGATCACGGCAATTACAAGACGGTACATACTAATTCAGGCGAAATAAATACAAAAACTGTCATTATTGCTTCCGGTACCAGAGAGCGCAAGCTCAATATACCTGGTGAGGACACTTACGCCAGTAGAGGTATATCTTACTGTGCTGTTTGTGACGGTGCCTTGTTCCGTGGTGAAAAGACCATCGTCATAGGAGGCGGCAACTCTGCTTATGAAGAAGCTGATTACATGACTCGCTTTGCCAGTGATGTTACCTTGGTGCTCCGGCGCGACGTGCCTCGGGCAGACCAAATCAACGTAGATGCTGTTGCTCGCAACCCCAAAGTTAATGTGGTTTACAACTATACCCCCACCGCTTTTCTCGGTAACGATGATCACTTGACAGGCGTCGAATTCGCTCATTCCAAGACCGGCGAAAAGCGCATCATAGAAGGGCGAGTTGTCTTTCCAATGGTGGGACTCTTGGCAAATACTGATTTCGTCGGCGAGCTCCCCATCTTAAACGATGAAAAATTTATTATTACCGGAACAGATATGTCTACTTCCATTCCAGGCATCTACGCTGCTGGTGATGTCAGGGACACGGTACTCCGCCAGATTGTCACCGCTGCAAGCGATGGATCTATAGCCGCCCAGTCCATCGTCAAATATTTACAGACTTTAGAAAGCTAATCAACAAAACACAATCACGCACAACCACGAAAAAGGGACTTTCTCTGACAAAGCACCTGACGGTCACGACAGAGAATAGTCCCTTAATTATTTATCACTTTTATTTAAAATATTAAATCATGTTTATGTAAAAATGGAATAGGACGCTCATTTCGCATCCTCACCAGCTTGGACGACTGGCTGAGGCTTAAGCTCGGTGACGACACCATTTTTCACTTCAAATGACTGTTCCTCACCAGCGATCACAACGCGCAATTCCTGTTCCTCGGGGTTAGTCATTTCATATGCGTTCCCCCGTGCGGTTTGGAAGTTTTCGTAAATTTTGGCAGCTTCGTCGGAATTGACGACAATTTTTTCCGGGGAAACAACCCTTAAAGTCTTGTTTTTATTGCCCTCAAAGCTGTAGTGACCGCCGTCCTTTTGCAGGTCAAAGGTCAGAATAGAGTTAATATTGTCACTCAATATCTCCCGTTTACTGTCCCGTTCAAGAGCCATTGGCAGGGCGATGGCTAATATAATGCCAATAATGACAATGATACCTCCCAGCAGAGCCAAAATTTGTTTAGTCGATAATGGATTGACCTTTAAAGGTTTGGTCTGCAACTCAGCCACTCGTTCACTCGGTGAAGGCTTTTGAGATTTTTTTGCCCGGGCGTGGGCGGCCTCTGCGGCGAGCTGAGCCTTGCGAAGATTTTGATCAGACACCTTGCGGTAACCTTGAAAAGCTACCTCCTTTTCGTCTTCGGTCAGCTCTTCCTGTTTTTCATTTGGAAAGGTATAGGCATCGGGATTCTTCTCTATTTCGATCGCTGTTTGGGGGTCGGTCTTTGCATTACAGAAAATACAGATTGCAACATCTTTTTTGTCGTCCACGCGGATAATCGAACCGCAATTATGACAACGTCCATTCTTTATCGCCATTAGATACTCCTCATATTAAAAACTGATCGCGCTCACGAGCACGATCCGTACATATCATGATATTATATGTCAAAACATAATTGCACTATATTATATAAGTTATTTTCAGATTTGTGAACCCGCATATTATTGGAGTTTGATCTATGCATGGCCAGTACCCAGCTTCTGAACACGATTACTTTTGGATGAAACAGGCTCAAATACTAGCCGCCCGGGCGGCCGCCCTCGGCGAAGTGCCCATTGGTGCCCTCGTCATAAAAGAAAATACCGCCGTCGGAATCGGCTGGAATCGGCGCGAACAAGCCCAGCTCGTTACAGAACACGCCGAACTCATGGCACTGCAAGATGCCTGCACAAATCTGTCCTCTTGGCGGCTGGATGGCTGTGATCTATACGTGACCTTGGAGCCCTGTCTTATGTGTGCGGGTGCAATACAACAGGCTCGCATTCGTCGCTTAATCTTCGGTGCTTCGGATCCCAAGACGGGTGCAATCCATTCTCGCTGGCACAGTTATGATCTGACCGGACTGAATCACGACGTCCTCTGGACAGCCGGCGTATTAAAAGAATCGTGCAGCAAGCAAATCAAAGATTTTTTCTACGAACTGCGCCAGGAAAATAAGCGCACCGAACAAAAACTGGGGGGTCGCGGAGCCCGGCGGCGGAATGCAAAAGGAAACTGATCTATCTTTTGTCACTCTTTCAGGAGTTGAACAAGCTGCGGAATCAGTTCTTACTTACACCGTCACCGACTTTTAATCAACCAGTTGTCTAATGAGCCTCACTATTTATCCTCCTATTTAGATGGCTTCACTTCACGCCAGTCAACCAATTATTTGTCCGGCTGTTTTACCGCCTACGGCGTAGGCTTTACCTCGCCGCAACGACCAAATCCACTGTTCCACATCCTCGTGACCAGTTGCCTGACGAATGGCTTCTCCATAGATATCCAGTTGAATCCGATAATTTTTCTCGAGTGTTTTTAAAACCTCTTCATCACTCCCATACAGAAAATCTGATTTATAGTCGACCAAGACAGCTCGATTTGGCTCGTCGAACCACAAATCAATCACCCCTTGAACCAGTATGCGTTCTCTAGAATCGATGAGTGATAGGTTTTTAAAAACAGCCATTGGCTTTCTATACAACTGCTCTGCTGGCACAGCCAAAGTAAACGGAATTTCTTTAAAAGAGCCGAATAGAGGTTGTCCTTTAATCCCGTCTGGATTTGTCTTTTCCAGTCTATATTGACGCTGTAATTGAGCTGATTTGACAGCTCGCTGAGCCAATTCAGACTGGGCAAAAGTTACTAAATTAGGTACATAACTATCTATCGCATGTACATTCCGGGCACTTAACTGCCCTCCTTGAACCATCATCTGAAGCTGTCGCTTGACGGCGGCTTCCACCCGTTCCGTACCCAAGCCATCGGCTTGCGCGGCTTCTAAATCCAACAATTGCAAACATGTGTGAAGAGCGGTACCGAGGACAGTTCCGCCTAGGGGTTCTTGTCTGATATCAAGAACATCTTTCAATGACTCAAGGTTTAAGTTGATATTTCTATAGAGATTGTTTTCTGCCGCTGGCTGCCCCTCACCGTCATCTAATTCGGTCAATTGTTCAGTTGCAAGCTGACTTTGTCGTTTTAGCTCGGTAACAGTTAATTTTAACGGAAGCTGTTTGGAAAGCTGATCCTGTACGCCGTCGGTTCGCTGTGTCTTACTCTCTGCCTGTTTCACTTCAGCTAATGTCGATTGTAAAAGATCACGGGCCTGTTTCGTCGAAAGAGAAAGGTGACTCGATGAAGAATCCACTGTCTCAGCGCCGGACAATTGGGAATCAGTTTGTTGAGTAGACTCAATCGTTATGATCGGTGCATATTTATCATCCGAACCAATGACCATCGTCTGTCCATTGGAATGGTAGTTAAAGGCATATCGAGCAGTCAACTGCTGCTCCACACTAATAGGTTCTCCCACAGGACAGTAACGACTTATGCGCCAAAATGATCGCCCCTCGGTGTCGATACGTTGTAGAGCACTTGGTAAATCAACGAGGGCTATATCTACAGCGTCTTCGGAATTGGGATTATTTTTTTTATCATAGATATTAAACTCCTTGGCAGCATAAAGGGCACTGGCCGTTAAGTCGCTTCCTGTTTTCAAAGAAAGTAGGTCCCATTCTTTTAATTCAAAAGGTTGATCTCCGCTCATTCCATTGCGCAATAAAATCAACTGTTCCAGATCCGCTCGCCGTTCTTCCCAAATTTTGCCAGAAAAACAAAGATATAATTCTTCTTCTGCCCTGGTCATACCCACATAAAGTAGGCGCAGCCGCTCTGCAAATTCAGCCATTCGGTCTTCCTCGTTGATGACCGAATTTTGTAAAAGATCGAAATTATATTTTAATCCAAAAGTCTCAGTATAATATTTAGAGCTAATCCCGTACTTTTCAGAAACATTAATCTGTTTCTGGGAAGAGGGACGGTGCAATTTTATATCACCCATAATTATAATTGGAAATTCAAGACCTTTGGAGCCATGGATGGTCATCACATAGACTACATCCGGACGCTGTGCTAAATCAGTTTCCTCGCCGGTCGACGTCGTAATCTGGTCGCCAAACAGTGTCCATAACTTGGCAAGCCCCCTTATCGTTGGCTGCATCGTCTGCTCATATTGCCGCACAATTTCAAACAACTTCTGCAGACGGCCCAGTCTTTCCAACCCGTCTGGATGAACCAGCAACGTTTCACTAAATCCACTCTCTAAAAATATATCCTTTAAGATATCACTGCAGGCTTCTCTGTCGACACGACGGCGCAATTCGTCAACTGTGTCAACAAACAATGTTAATTTTGGCAGTAAACTTTTGACCCGTCTTCCTATGCGCTCGTCTGTTGAATATTGATTGTAATATTCAGGCACGAGTAATTGTCTCTTATAGTAAAGTGTCAGCACATCACTCCAAAAACACTTTTCCGAGCCAATCACCTCTGCATAAAAGTCGCCTGGAGAAATTAAATCAGATTTTTCTTTTTTTAAGGATTTAGCCAACTCTTTAATTAAGGCAAGATCTGTTTCATCAAACCCACAAGTTGTCAGAGGACTTGTCATAACGGTTATGAGGGCATGGTCCTGCAGTGGATTATCCAGCAAATTGACTACCGCCATAAATAAACGTTGTTCATAATACTGAGGCCGGAAGCTTCTCTCTTTTGTCTGGCAGGGAATACCACAAGACGTCAAGGTTTCCACGACTTTTTGCACGTCTTTATTCGTGTCCATTAAAACACAAATATCCCTTAATTTTCGTCCCTCTCGCACGAGTTCGAAAACTTTTTGAGCAATTATGACTTCGGCTTGGCCCTTGTCTCTCAAATCATCCAACAGAATCGTCAAGCGCGGAGTTCGTCCGGGTAACACTCTCGAGGGCGACGCATCTCTATCGATATAAGCGATCTCATCATAATCGATCTCTTCATCTTCATTCAGTTGGTCATCTTCAAGTTTAAATAGATGACCATTTTTGTAGTCGATCTGACTGTCTGCCCCACCCTGCATGAGTTCACTAAAAATCTGGTTAACCCCATTCAGAATATCACTGTCACTGCGAAAATTAACACTTAACTCAAAATACTTACCTTCAGTGTCATTATTTTTTAAAGCCATCACTTGATTCAGAAAAATCTCCGGTTTGGCGTGGCGGAATCGATAAATCGATTGTTTAATGTCACCCACGACAAACAAATTACCATCCTCCAACTCTTGAAGAATAGTCATTTGAATGCCACTTGTATCTTGAAATTCGTCCACATAAATCTCATTGAAGAGGTTTTTATAATAAGCATTGACTTCATGATTGCGCACTAAGCACAGAGCCAATTGCTCCATATCACTAAAGTCCAAGAGTCCTAAATTATAGCGCCTCTTGGCAAACAATTCATCGACCTCCAAGACAAGATTAATAAAGCACGCCAAGGAAGGAGTCATTTCAGCAATGCGCTCACTCTCCACATCCCAATTGGTTGCAAGGATCGGCTGCATTTTGGAATATAAATACCTCTTGCGGTAGTTCTCTGTATTATATCTTCCACTGAGATGAAAAATAAATTCAGAAACCACCGTTCTCAACAAGTGGATTAATTGAGTCTTCTCTTCGGTATCAGTTTTAGCTGATCGCATAGTGGGTAAATCCGGCAATTTTGCAGCCAGGTTGTTTAGCTTTTCTATTAATTCCCTTCTCTCTTGACTTCTGACTTTCTCACCTGCAATCGCTGCAGCGGTCTCTTTACTGACGCCTGCGGCGATCTCCTCTTTAATTTTTTCAGCTGCAGCTTCGCAAATTTCTACAGGTCTCCGCTCTTTTTTGCTAAACTCCACCAAATGATCAGAAACCTCATCTAAAGTTTCCTTGATACAATTCAGAGTCTCCCTTTGTTGGGCAATCTTTTTTCTATTATTCTTATTATTTTTGACTAATGTAGCATCAGCGCTGTTAATGAGTTCGCCAAGCATACCTTTGATTTCCTGGTAACGCTCGGCTAACATAATCAGGCGATCAATACAGAATTTACCCGTTGCTGAGCCGTAAATATCCTCGCCAGCCGCCTTGGTCAGAGCCAAACAATCCTTACACCATTGACGATAATCCGGCAGGCTACGCAAGTGCTCGTAAAGATTAATCAATGATAAGGCACAACTTTTACTATTGCCGTTATAGAAAAAGTACATCAAATCAGAAAAACCCTGTAGGTGTTCAGCATAAACCTCTTCTCCTTGATCAGCAGCGGCAATGGCTTCGAAATGCCGTTGAAGCACATCGTCGATGACTTTTTTTAGCATCTCCTGTCGTTGACGATGATCAATAATGCGCGGATCAGATTTTAAAAGTGCCTTTTTGTGAGCAGGATTTTCATCAGCGGCGTCTTTTGACTCGACAAACCAAATGGATTCCAATAACAAATCACTAAACGTGTGGATCGTCCTATTGCAGAAAGAGTGGAAACTTGAAATATAAGCTTGGGGCAGATATTCCAGCTGTTCGGTGAGATAGCGCTTATGGTCAGGATCGGACGTTCTGTCTATGGCATATCGTATTTTCTCTTCAATTTTCGACTTCATATTGGCGGCAGCGTTATTGGTAAACGTCAACACCAAGATGTTGCGAATATCAGTTTCTTGGTTATTGATACGTCGCGCTATGCGCTCGGTCATGACAAAGGTCTTACCTGTTCCAGCCGAAGCAGAAACCAAAATATTACTTACATCATGATTGATTACTGCACCCTGTTCATTCGTGAGGTTTGATGTTTCATAGGTAGCTATATTCTTCTGCTCAGCCATGGTCTTCCTCCTCTGTATCGCAGGAAGTGTTCATATGAATGACATCACTTGATTTTAGAACGATCGCCTGCCAATGTTCATTTTCAATCCGGCAAATCCCTTTATTTGCACAATACTCACACGGCGGTTTTTGAAGACTACCCCTTGTATTTAGCAGACGCGTCGGATGAACATCAAAATGACCAGCCCGCAAGGCTGTTGCACGCTGAACGGCAGCTTCCTGTGCCACAGTCAAAAGATCATCCAATGTTATAGGTATTTTTTTTGAAAATTCATCAATCTTATCGACAAGAGACTGACCATTATATGATTTAATTAACCACATTTGGGCTCTCTCTTTACTCATCGGTCCAGTTATATTAAATCGGCTCGCCTCCTGCGATACTTTTTCTCTTGCTGCATTCAAACCTATGTAAACGGCATCTGTGGGTTGCTGTTCAGGATGTATTTCGTGCCACGCCTGGAGATAAATCGGCAACTGAAAATCTAGACCTGCTAGGATGCGTTCAACATCGGGTATTCGCTTGGATGTCTTGTAATCAATGACCTGGAACTGTGCAGTCATATTCTCATCTTCAAAGACATCGATCCGATCGATATTACCTCGAAGTTTCAGTGTTCCCTGTGTCATAGGAAAAACCAACGGAGCGACACCATCGGCACCAAAAGACCACTCCATATAGGATGTCTTAGTGCCTTTCCTTAAATTATTAACACTGCCAAATATGGTATTAGCAAGACGATTGGTTAGATCCCGTATTTCGCCGCAGCGGATATGAAATTGCTGGTAAGATTTCAGATCAAAGTTGTTCTCGATCTCCTGATCAATGGAAGTCTGCACCCAATCCATCAATTGGGAAAGATCATTTTGAGCTATCTCAGACATTTTTACGAAAGACGGGTCTTGTACCAGTTTCATAAAAGCCATTTCCAACACTTTGTGATTTAATATGCCTGTGTTGAGAGGTGTAGGTTCCCCCATGTCTCGTTCTTTAGCGCCGAGAACATAATCGACATAATAAGCGTAGGGACAACCCGCGTACCTTTCAAGTCGACTCACACTCATCAAATCGTGGTGAGATTTTAAAATTACCTCAGGTATCTTAACACTGCGACACTGACCTAAATCTGGGATTGGCTCCTTCGATAGAGCTTGTTCAAACGCCTCAGGATCTAATAGGTATGTGCGTTTTATTATTTTTTTCCATTGCTTCGCAGCATCTGTGTTGAGAAATTTAGCTGCATCCTCTGTCCATTCGAGGTTAATTTCACCCCGGTTGACAGCAACGATAAAGTGACGCGCTTCATCTGGAATATATAGTCGAGGATCATCGAGGGTCTGAATAAAAGCAGCCAAATATTGACAATCCGTCCTACCAGTATATAGGGTTCGGTAGATATAAGACGGTTTCAAATGCCCGTTGAGTGAAAAATAAGTTCGCTCCCTTGGCTGGTCAATGAATTGACTCACAATAAAGCGATTGCGAACCATCTGATTTTCTCTGATATCAGGCAGCTCAATGGACAGCATTTTATTGATTTGCTGGCGGTCCAAATCTTTGATCAAACTTTCTTTGACCCCTGAACTAGGAAAACTGTCCTGATCCATGCCCAAGATAAATAACACTTTGCAGGGATTACCTATCATTTGCACCGACGACCCCACCATCACTTGATCCAGCAAAGAAGGCACTACTTCACTCTGCATGCGATCGATGCCAGAAAGGATAATCTGATAAAAAGCTTCTAGATCGAGTTCTATATCCGCCCCTGTCTGAATTAACATACACAATATTTTGTAAATACCATTCCAAGATTTAGCAAGGAGTTCGGCTTCGGATTCTTGTCCGGCGCTCTGATATGCATCGAGCAGATCATTTACTTTGTTTTCAAGATCTAGCTCCTGCATGAAAACTAAGATTTTCTCTGCAAACTCATCACAGGATCTGAGTGGAGCGATTGATTCCTCAAGTTTAAGAATGGGAGTCAAATATTGATCACGCCAGAGCATCAAAAACGAGGTCGATTGATCCTCCAAAGAATCATATCGCTCATCTTCCCAGATATTTTTATAACGAAGCCCCCTCTTGAGCCAGAAAGTTTCCAAAAGATCCACTTTTACCGCATCGGGACAGACCAAGCGGTTGCGAAGATAAGTCAAGACATCATCTACCTGCCAGCCATTTCGTATAATTTGTAGTGCGCCTAGGATGATCCGCGGGACAGATTCCCGTAACATCTCCCCTTCTAAATTTAAAAATACAGGTACATCCGCTAGGGCAAAAATTTGCCGAACCTCTCTATTTTTAAAATCACTTCGATTCAAAATAACAGAGACATCACGATAGCGGTAACCCTCTTCTTCTACTAAACGAGCAATTTCACCGGCAGCCGCCCGCAATTCGATCTCGTGGGTTTCAGCCTGCCAAAATATTTGACGTTGATCGCTAAGCTCGACACTGGAAAAATACGCTTCATGTTCTACCTGTTCATTTGGCAAACGTTCGATTAAACCTTTGATCACTTTACTTGCTCCTGAAGCCACCGTGAAATCTGAAGCGAGCAGACGCGCCAAATTGGTTTCTTGATCGGCGTGAGAAAATACGGCCGACAACGTAGTAGATCGGCACAAACGGATCAAACTTGTGACAATATCATATTCTATCGGTGTGAAGTTGCCGTATTCGGCAAATCCCGTCAGCCACAACTGGGTATCCGCTAAGCGACTGGCTAATCTTTTACACGCCAAAAATAACGTTTCTGATTGTTTGAAAAACTTTAATGTATTCAGATTTGCTTCAACGAAAGACGACAACTCGCGTATGTCTAGGAGATAATTTAATAGTTGTCGTAATTTTTCTAACCATGTGTGAGGATCACTGAGGTCATGGCGCTGTAGAAATTTTTTATATGCACAGCCGATTAGTGCAAGATCTGCCATTTTTTTACGTAGATTTTCGTCATCTATTTTTATATTTTCAAGGGTTTCAAAATCAATATTGTGATTATTTAGCTCATCGATGATGTTGCTCAATTCTTGCACAAAATAGCGATTGTAACGTAGACCGCCATAATAGGTCAGAGTCTCGGCATTTTCATACATAATGCGGCGAATAATCATCGCGCTCAATTCTTTATTTACTGTTAAATCGTTGAACAATCCCACTTCTGACAACAGTCTCATCGCTAAACGATTAAAGCTCAACACTTCAGCCATCATCAGTTGATCAGCCTGCTGTTCCAAAAGATATGACCGTTCGATCAAAACTTTACGATTCTCACGTACAATAATGAGCCCTCGCTGATTCGGCCATAGATCACTGTGACGTCTGACATCTTGCAAAATGGCATTGGTTACAGTCTCCACGTTATTGCCATATATGATTTTTAGTGGCACAAAACACCTCCAAAATATGCCTGAATAAAACGCAAAGCTAGCGCCAGATGAGATCATAACACCGTTGTTCTCGGCAAAGATTTAACCACTTAATTGACTAACATTTTGTAAAAGAGATTGTTCATACTGAACAACCCCTTTTGCTAAAGTATACTTTTATAATGAAATCAGATAAAAATTTTGTAATCAAAGGATCTCATTTTTGCAGTCACTAATCTCGTTTTTTCAGTCACTAATCTCGTTTTTGCAGCCGATTAATATTCATGCCATTGGCCTGTCGCACCGTCATGCCGGCAGCTTCTAATTTGTTGCGAATCACTTCGGACTCGATGTGTCGCCGTACTTTCATTGTCGTGGTGCGACTCATCTCTTCATCAGTGAAGACAAATTGTTTAATCATTTTGAACCGGGGCATTTTTTTATTAATGAACTGAATATAGCTCTCTAAATAAGTGCCGATGTCTTCATCGCTCTTGTCAGGAATTGGCAACTCCGACGGACGAATTTGTAACTGGGCACAGATGTCCACGGCATCACGGGCATTGCGTTCGCCCCAAACTATGGAATCAACAACACCAGGAATCATATTAAGATACATCTCAATTTCCTCGGGAAATGCTTTTTTCCCGTTGGTCAAGACAATCATTGATTTGCTGCGACCGGTAATATGTAAACTGCCGGACTCATCGAGATAACCCAAATCGCCAGTGCGCAGCCAACCAGTATCGGTAATCACCTCGGCCGTCGCCTCTGGGTCCTTATAGTATCCAATCATCACACTGTCGGAACGTACAAGAATCTCCCCAGTAGGATCACCGTAAGAAACAGGATCGTCGATCATCAATTCAACTTTGTCGAGGGGAGGACCTACGCTGCCGACGACATTATTAGACTTTGTGGTAACAGCAATGATCGGAGAGTGTTCCGTCAAACCATAACCTTGATAAAATTCCACCCCGAAATCACTGAAAGTCTCAATCACTTCTTGATCTGTAGCCGCAGCACCTACAACAATCATGCGCAAAGCGCCACCCAAACCGTCTAAAACACTTCTAAACAAGCGACGGTTGGCATTGACACCGACAGAACGCATCGTTCGAGCAAGAGGTCTCATCAAATTAATCATATTGCGCTTGCCTGATTCATTGATCCCTTTGTCTACGCGCTTATAAATATTTTCGATTAAAAGGGGAACTGCGATGAGAATGTTGATGCTCCACTCCATGAGATTCGCCGCCAAGTGGCGCAATCCGTCATTCACACAAATGCAGCAGCCGTAATATAAGGGCGTCAACATACCGGCCGTGGTCTCAAATGTGTGATGAAGTGGCAACACCGACAGCACCCTTTCTCCTGGGAAAGCCTCGATAGAACCGGTGGCCGACATGACATTGGCACAGAGGTTACGCATCGACAGCATGACCCCCTTTGCCATGCTGGTCGTCCCTGAAGTAAAAATCAAAGCGGCAGGCGCGTCCACATCAATTTCTTTCTGCTTAAAACTGTCATCTCCACCGGCTAACGCTGTGGCTCCCCTTTGACGGATATCCGAGTAGCGAATAAATCGCTTGTCGTCAGGAATTTTTAATTTTTTGTTTTTTGACTTCATCGTATCGATGCAAATAAAATATTTGATGTCTGAATTCTTGGCAGCTTCTACAACTTTCGGTAGCTGTTTAGGCGAAAAAAATATTGCCTCTACGTCGCTATAATTAAGTAAATTACCAATCTCAATAGACGGTAATTTTGCATCAAAAGGAGCGATCACTCCTACACCGTTAGCTACAGCAAAATAAATAACTGCCCACTCGTAAGAATTTTCACTCAACAAACCAATATGTTTATCTGATAAACCCATTTGTATCAGACCGGTGGCTAGACATTCGATTTCTTCTATAAACTCACCATAGGTCCGATAATGTACATGTGCACCGGGATCGCGTCGATACATATAAGCCAAGTGTGAGCCATAAGTGTCTGCCGTCTGGTGCAGCATTTCGAGCAATGTATTGAACTGACGCACTTCACCTGGTAAATATCGACGTCCGGACATTCTTTTCATAAATGATCCCATCCTTTATTTAATGGATTGTCAATAATATATTAAATCAGCGGTGGTTCACTTTGAAACACCGTGCAAGTTCTCTATAATTAAAGAAATTCTAACACTTTGCAACTCAACCTGCAATTTATTACAATTGTGTACATGAGTTTAAGAACACCATAATGAAAGCAGATTTTATGGGAAAAAATAAATCTAAATCACGGAAATCATACGAAGTGCAACCAACTAAACGCGGCTTTTTGGGCCGTTTTTATTACAAAGCCGGTATGTGGTTAACCCACCGAATGGTAGATCTTGAAGGCGTTGGTATGGAAAATATACCTACCGAAGTACCTTATATTATCGCTGCCAATCATGAAACATATGTCGATGGCATGATTATCGCTTCCTTTTTACCCAAAAAACACTTTGAAGTGTTTTCCAGTTTGGCCGCCCAAGACTTGCTCACCGAGCACGGTCCGTTTGGTCATGTAATTATGAAAGTCGGTCGAGGCATCCCCCTCAACCGAAAAGGCAATCCTGCACGCGGTCTGATTGCTGCTAAACAGCAGGTTGACAAGGGCAATATTCTGTTGGTTCATCCCGAAGGTACGCGATCCGTCGACGGGCGATTGGGCGAAATGCAGGACGGCGCGAGCTTTCTATCTATTAAAGCTAATGTACCGATGCTCCCAGTCTTTATTGATGGCGGGTATGAAGTCTTCAACCGTTATATGAAGTGGCCTAATGGACATGATAAAGAGAATAAAACCAAGCGCAAAGTTATCATCAACTTTGGCAAACCTTTTTTACCGGCTAATTATAAGTCTCCCAAAAAAATGACAGAAGACTTAACCGCTTGGATGAAAAATATGTTTCGTAATAAAAAAGTTCCGAGGACCTTCCCCAGTCCCACAGCTTTGCCCCAGGAATAATTAGTTTATAAAATAGACGATGAGACACTTTTAATTGGCAACGGTTGAGCTCAACCGTTGCTATTTTTATTTATTTAATCGCTCAGTTAAAAAATTTGCCACTTCTCTTGGCGTATGCAATCCGTCCACTATTTCGTCATTAATAAACAGATTAAACGCCGCTTCCAGATCAACTACTATTTCAAAAATAGAGAGCGAGTCCAATCCCATGTCCTCAATCAAACGACTGTCCGGATCGATCTCTTCGGGCTTCTTTGAAGCAGCCGTTGCCACAACATCCATGACCGTCTCAAATATCTCATTCTTGTCCATGACTCGATTTGCTCTCCTTTTCCTTTAACATCGTGTATTGTTCATTTAAATAATGATTAATAACGTCCAGCATACGGATGAAGGTTTCTTCCTCCACGTCATCCAGTTTGTCCAGCACCTCTTCAACAAGCAGGCGATGAAACTTGCGATACATTCTGTATGCCAACTTACCTTTGCGAGTCAACGAAAGTAAAACAATACGGCGATCTTCCTCAGATCTACAGCGCTCTACATAACCTTTGCGAACCAGACGATTTATGGCGACCGTCAGCGTGCCTGTCGTAATGCCCAACAAATTTGCAGTTTCACCCATGGTGCGAGAATTGTAGCCGATGTGGTCCAGTGCGTTCATCTCGGCCTTCGTAATATCGCTAAAATACCCCTTAAGTAGGGCTTCTTCCTGAGTGCGCTCTATTTTGTCATAGATATTAAGTAGCAGAGCGAGGACTTTATCTGCGTATTTGCTCATCTTTACCACCTAAACTAAAATTATAATAATACAAAAAAGGATTTTATTTATATTACCAAAAAGGGGTCCCAAATTGAGACCCCTCCCAGTAATCATATTTAATATGTTTATTTAGCAATTATTTATTTTTAGCCAACTCTGCAGTATCCATCGCAATGACCAATTCTTCATCGGTCGGAATGACCAGCACAGCCACTTTGGAGCTGTCTTTGGCAACGTTAGTTGGTTTGCCGCGTTCTAAATTGCGATTCTTATCTTGATCAATCTCAATACCGATAAATTCCAGACCGTCACAGATCCCTTCGCGAACACCTTTATCGTTTTCACCAACGCCGGCCGTAAAGACGATGGCATCGACACCGCCCATCGCAGCTACATAACTACCAACGACCTTGCGACATTGATACATAAACATATTGAGGGCCAGCTCAGCTCGCTTGTTTCCCTCGTCTTTGGCAGCACCCAAGTCGCGGAAGTCAGAACTGACGCCGGAAACACCGAGCATACCCGATTGCTTGTTCATGATATTGTCGATCTCCGCTACAGTCAGATCTTCGGAATCAGCCAAGAACTTGACAATTGCAGGATCGATATCACCACAGCGCGTCCCCATAGGTACACCAGCCAAAGGTGTCAGACCCATTGTTGTATCTACACAGCGACCTTGATCGACGGCACTGATAGAAGAACCATTCCCTAAGTGTAAGGTGATAATCTTTAGTTCGTCCTTAGGTTTACCTATTAATTCGGCTGCCTGATCACTGACAAACTTGTGGGATGTACCGTGGAAGCCATAGCGGCGGACGGCGTGTTTTTCATAATATTCGTAGGGCAACGCGTACATATAAGCGTAGTCAGGCATTGTCTGATGGAAGGCTGTATCAAACACTGCAACCATAGGAACACCTGGCATGGCCTTCTCACAGGCCTCTATACCCGTCATATTCGGAGGATTGTGGAGCGGTGCAAGTGGAAAACAGTCGCGAATTGCAGCCTTGACATCATCATCGATAATCGCTGAGGCGGCAAATTTTTCACCGCCGTGAACGACGCGGTGACCTACAGCTTCAATTTCTTCAAGGGAATTGATGACACCGTGATCAGCATCCGTTAGGGCTTCAATAACAGCAGCGATCGCCTCCGAATGAGTTGGCATCGGAACTTCAATTACAACGCTGTCTTGACCGATTTTTTCATGTTTCAAGCGGGAACCATCGATGCCAATTCGCTCGCACAGCCCCTTGGCAAAAACTTCGCCGTTATCACTTTCCATTAACTGATATTTCAGTGATGAACTGCCTGCGTTTATAACGAGAATTTTCATGTGAAACTCCTTAAGTCAAATTTAGAAAACTTATTCAACCGGTTATTTTAAATATTTTGCCGGTCTAATCTACCATAAATTGATCTTATTTACCCATATTTTGAGCTTGTACAACAGTAATCGCTGTAACGCCAACGATGTCATCTGCATTACAACCACGGGACAAGTCATTGACCGGAGCAGCAATGCCTTGAGTGACCGGACCATAGGCTTCGGCACCAGCTAGGCGTTGAACTAGTTTATATCCGATATTACCTGCATTCAGATCTGGGAAGATCAATGTGTTGGCCTTGCCTGCTACATCACTACCGGGGGCTTTGCTCTTGGCAACACTGTCAACGAGGGCGGCATCAAGCTGCAGTTCACCATCCAACATAAGCTCTGGAGCTTTCTCTTTGGCTAGTCTTGTCGCCTCAGCAACTTTATCGACGAGTTCATTTTTGGCACTGCCTTTAGTAGAGTAGGACAACATGGCAACGCGGGCTTCTTTGCCTGTCAATAATTCAAAAGAATCAGCAGCTGAGATAGCGATTTCGGAGAGAGCATCTGAATCAGGATTCTCGTTCAAGCCGCAATCTGCAAATACAAAGACACCATCTTCACCATAAGAACAATTTGGAACAACCATTAGGAAGAAGGCAGAAACAAGTTTCGTTCCAGGAGCCGTTTTAAGAATTTGCAAGGAAGGTCTTAGTGTATCAGCTGAACTGTGAACGGCACCGGAAACCATACCATCGGCGTCACCCATTTTAACCATCATGACACCAAAGTAAGAGACATCAAACATCATGTCTTTAGCTTGCTCTGGAGTAATACCTTTTTTCTTGCGCAGCTCATAAAAAGTATCTGCATATTCTTGCAGACGATCGAAATTATTGGGATCTACAATTGTAGCACCACTAATGTCTAAGTCACCTGCTTTAGCCTTAATCGTGTCAGGATCTCCAACTAAAATAATATCGGCGATCCCTTCCTTCAATATTTTTGCCGTCGCTTCCAAAACGCGGGGATCTTCTGATTCAGGTAAAACGATACGACGTTTGTCTGCTTTTGCTTTTTCATAGAGGGTATTAATAAAACTCATAATCCAAACCTTTCTACCATTGATATATTCACAAATCGTGATTGTTCTAGGCGTTACTTCTTTAAGTATATCCTCTCGAAGCAATCACTTCAACGAATAGCACGAAAAGTTGAGATTAAATGAGTAAAAAATTAGTATATTTTACAGACAATTGATGATCTTTGCCTTTGTTAAACTTGTAGATAGGGCATCCTTAAAGACAACTTATAATTATGATGGTCCGCTTGTCCAAATCACAGAAAAAATATCAAATTGATTTATGATTAATTTGAGTTGCAAATAGGTGCAGTATGCGAGACATTGGTCAGGGGCGGAACGAGTCATTGGTCAGGAGCATAAAATGAAAATAATCGGTTTAATTGCCGAATATAATCCCTTTCACAACGGCCACTTGGAACAGCTAAAGCAGATACAAGAACGTTACGGCGAACGACTTGGATTGATCGCTGTGATGAGTGGCGATTGGACCCAACGCGCCGGTCTGGCGGTCCTCGACAAGTGGGACAGAGCCCGTTTGGCTACCGCCGCTGGCATCAACCTAGTTTTAGAACTGCCCACATTATTTGCCACGGGCAACGGACAATGTTTTGCCAGCGGGGCTGTGCATCTTCTAGCAGCAACGGGATTGGTCAAAAATATCTGTTGCGGTGCCGAAACCGAACAACCTAAATTCTTGCACACAGCAGCAGATCTGATGTTAAACGAACCTCCAGAATTAAGTTTGCATTTGCAAACGGCTTTTAAAAATGGTATGAATCCAGGCGCCGCCTGGGAAAATGCTATCAAAGCTTACATGCAAAGCATACCTGAAAACGACATAGACAGATCTGCCGACCAAGATAAACAAGCGTTCCCACCAGACTTATTAACTGGTTCAAATAACTGGCTGGCTATAGAGTATATCAAGGCAGCAAAATCACTCGGCAACGCCGGTCCTCGTATCACTATTTTGAGACGGCGAGGTCAAGCCTATCTAGATGACCAAGCTACTGGAGAATCAACCGGTAAACTGCTCAGCGCCACTGCGGTGAGAACTGCCTTATATCACTTATTCGGTTACCCTACAGAATCTTCTAATTGGAATACAGAACTATGGAACAAACTCTGTCACAGCCTGCCCGACTATACCGCTGGCACTCTACTCCGCGCTGGATTAAATAAGACCATGGGATTTAACGAACAAATTGGCCCCTACATCTTAGCAACTCTGTTAGCTGTTCCCAAATCATATCTGACAACTTTGGCTGGATTTAGCACGGACTTTTCCAACCGCCTTATCAAGACAGCTAATCAACTCGTCGATCTGCCACCGACCGCAGTTTGGCAACAATTGATTGAAGCTGTGACCAGTCGCAATTTTACAGCCGCTCACACAATTCGATCTTTGACGGCACTGGCTTTAGGCATTACTCAAAAGCAGAGGGATTTAGCCATCCAGGAAGGTCCGCAATATATTAGAGTCCTCGCCTTTGACAAAACCGGTCGCTATTTGCTGCGCCGTATGAGAGACCGCAGCAGACTGCCAATTATCACCAAAGAATCTGATTTTTTAGAATACAATCATCTGGGAACAGTTTTTGCTCAACAATATAAGACCGACATAAAGGCTAGCCGCATTCGACGGCTGCTTACCGGTCAAGGTCCGGGAAATAACTTTGACACTCGGGTACACGTTCGATAGACTTTATTTTGTTATGATTATAATTGCCTTAAAGGGGATGAAAATATGAGTAATAATGTATTTGACGTTTTAAAAGAACGGGGCTACATTGCCCAGACAACCAACGAAGAAGCCATTCGCGAACGCTTAGCAACGCCGGGAGCTACATTTTATATCGGCTTTGATCCAACGGCGGACAGCCTCCATGTCGGACACTTTGTGACGATGATGGTCGTGGCTCACATGCAGCGGGCAGGTCACCGACCAATTGCCTTATTTGGCGGTGGCACTGGCATGATTGGCGATCCCTCGGGAAGAACTGATCTGCGTCAAGTGCTTACCATAGAGACTGTAAAGCATAACGTGAACCGCTTCCGCGAGCAGATGAAAATTCTGATCGACTTTGACGATGACCGCGCCATCATGGAAGACAACGCGGACTGGCTACTCGATCTAAATTATGTCGAATTCTTGAGGGAAATCGGATCTCAGTTTTCGGTTAATCGCATGCTAACAGCAGAGTGTTATAAACAGCGCATGGAAAAGGGTCTCACTTTCCTAGAGTTTAATTACATGCTGATGCAGGCCTACGACTTTCTTGTACTATATCGCAAGCACGACTGTGTGATGCAGTTGGGGGGCGACGATCAGTGGTCGAACATCCTTGCTGGAATCGACCTGGTACGTCGTAAAGAAGGCAAAGAAGTCTATGGCATGACATTTAATCTATTGACGACGAGTGAAGGTATAAAGATGGGTAAAACGGCCCGAGGCGCCCTTTGGTTGGACCGCAACCGTGTCACCCCTTATGAATTCTATCAATACTGGCGCAATATCGATGACGCCGATGTGATCAATTGCCTGAAACTGTTGACCTTTGTACCGATGGCTGAAATTAATGAATACGAAAAATTAGAGGGCAGCGAAATCAATGAAGCCAAAAAACGCCTTGCCTTTGAAGTCACAAAAATTGTTCACGGTGAAAAAGATGCTAAAGACGCTGAAACCCAGGCCTTTGAGTTGTTCACCGGAGCGGGTAGAAGCGAACAGATGGACACGACAAGTTTGACCCAAGCAGACGTTGATGGCGGCATACCTATCCTCGATGTCCTGGAAAAAACAGCCCTTATCCCTTCTCGAGGTGAAGGCAAGCGCTTAATTAAACAAAATGGCATCTACCTGAACGATGACCCTGTACCCAATTTTAATTACGAAGTGACTGCCGACGACTTTAATAACGGCGAGGCTATACTGCGTAAAGGTAAAAAAGTTTACCACCGTCTGGTGATCGACGATTAACCTAAGTTTTCCTGCAACTTTAACTATAATCTCTGATCACATGATGAAGATATCGCATAATTAAACAAAACATAAACATCAAAAAACCCGATTTCACCGTGATGTGAAATCGGGTTCAATTATTTAAATAATATTTTAAATTAAATTATTGAGTCAACTTCTTCTGCAATTGAGATTTCTGGCGAGCAGCAGTATTTTTATGAAGAATACCTTTTGCACAGGCTTTATCAATGGTCTTTTGTGCTATACGGACCTGCTCAGTTGCCTTATCTGAACCTTCATCAATAGCCAAATGAGCTTTTTTGACAACTGTTCTTAGATTGCTCTTGATCTTCTTATTAACTTCACGTTTGCGTTGGTTGACACCTACACGTTTAATCGCTGATTTAATATTGGGCATCTCTTTCACCTCCTGTACATATTAGTATTATTCTAGCTACTGTCACCAGTAACTCTGCACAAGATGCCTTTCATCTCACTAGGTGAGATACTAGATTACGGGAAATGTGGTGCGGTCGACAGGACTTGAACCTGCACGAGTGTTACCTCATAGCGACCTCAACGCTACGTGTCTGCCAGTTCCACCACGACCGCGTGGTCCTTCCCGATAATCAAACGACATCCTTCGAGAATTGCAACAGAAATCATTATATGTTTGAAAATTAGAAATGTCAACGTCAAAATAAATTTTATTTTAAAACTAAAAAACCTCTACAAGACCAGCTAAAAAGACCCCTTCCTTTGTATTTGTCAAAAGAGGGGCTGTACCTAAATTTAGGTCAGCCCCAACAATTTTAATTGGTTATTAATTAACGGCAACTAGACCGCACTACTATAAAATGGACAGTCGATCAGAGTTTCTCATCACCGAAATAAATACCCATCTGTCTACCTGCCAGAACCAGTTCGTCTTCCGGATCCACCATTTTGAGTTTTCCAGCTACCTCTTCGAGGGGAACTTTAATCATTTTGCTACCACTTACACCGGCCATATAACCAAATTCTTTGTTTATGATCATCTCTGCCGCAAAGGCACCGCACTTTGTCGCCAGCACTCGGTCATAAGGACAAGGCTGACCGCCCCGTTGATAGTGACCCGGAACCGTAACTCTAACTTCCTGGTCAACCATTTGATCGAGTTCATCGGCTAACTTATATGAAATGGATGGGTAAGTCATCTCGTCCATATATTTTGAGAAGTCTTTCTTTGACATCTCAGCTTCTTCGATGGACTTAGCGCCCTCGGCCATAGCGATGATCGAGAACGGCTTGTTGTTCGCTGTTCTTTGCTCAATAACTTTTTTAATCGTCTTAATGTTATAAGGAATTTCGGGAATCAAGATGATGTCCGCACCGCCAGCCATACCTGCATACAATGGAAGCCAGCCGACTTTATGACCCATGATCTCAACTATAAATACACGACCGTGGGATTCAGCTGTGGTATGAATGCCATCAATTACATCGGTCGCCACGTCGATGGCGCTCTGGAAACCAAATGTGACATCGGTGCCCCATAGATCATTGTCGATTGTCTTGGGCAAGGTAACCACATTACAGCCGTGTTCCCGCAACAGATTGGCAGACTTGTGAGTGCCGTTACCACCCATAATGACTAGACAATCCAATTCCATTCGATAATAAGTATTTACCATAGCTTCAATGCGCGTCGGACTGTTCTCTCTTTTTTCATCGACAGGCAGATGCATTTCTTTAAACGGCATCCGAGATGTACCAAGAATGGTCCCCCCCAGAGTCAAAATGCCTGAAAAATCTTTGGATTCCATCTCCCGATACCGACCTTTTATTAGGCCTCTATAACCGGATTTAAAACCATAAATCTTCGTCTTGGGATCGTACTCGAATAAACTTTTTGCAACACCGCGGATGGCAGCATTTAAGCCCTGACAGTCACCTCCACTGGTCAACATACCAATTTTCAACATGTGAGTCCTCCTCCTTAGGCTTGAAAAGTGTCACAGACAATTGCAACAGATTGCGTTAATATATTAGCAATACCTGACAAATATTTTGAGTTAATTAATTATAACATGAATGATTTACACATATAAATAGACGATCAGTCGGAGGACGGAATGGTTTACAACTTAATCTGAAAGGTAATGCTGGTCATGCTGATTAACATCGCTTTACTGACGGACATCGCAGTTCATAATTTAACGCGCCGCATGTCCCTAGAAATTGATCAAAAATTTAACGTAGGGCTGGATAGCTGCAAATTTCCACCTCATATCACTTTAAAACAGGCTTTTTCTTACGGTGGAGATATCAAAAAAATAGAAAACATATTTGATGCCTTTTGCCGCATCTCAGCGCCCACCATTATTCGATATAGTGGGATCGAAGTACTGACCGCACCTAACAATCGCACAATCATATGGATGAATGTGGTCAAAGACCGTGCTTTAGAAAATATGCAAGAATTATTACTGCAGCTCTTGGCTGACCAATGTGGCATTGATCCAGGACCACTAGACGGGGAACCTTGGCGTTTCCATACGACCCTAGCCCAAGGTGAAATAAATCCCCAACATATCCCAGCCATTAAAGAATTAACAACCGAACATGTCAATCAGTTAAATTCACCCACTACCCATGCAATCATGTTAATTACGCCGCCTCACAAAGAGGAATCCCTCGAATATTCGGTTAGCTATCGGATTAAAAAATTAACTGGACCTATTTAACTGAATAAATGACGCAGGTTTTAATATCATAGGGTGAAAATGTCAGGTTAAACCTGGATTAGTTTAGTTGACCAGACCGTCAATGACCTCAGCGACCTCATGATCGGCTAAATTGTGGCGCTCTACACTGCGTTTAATCAACTCTGCCCAGCTTTGGGGCATTGTTTCTTCCAATGCAGACAACGCAGTAAATGTTATTCCGCCCGGCGACCCCACGCGTCGGAGCAGATTCTCTGGCAATTCCTTCGTCACTTCTAGCAATGCACAAGTTGATGAAAATGCTTCTAGAATCAGAATTTGCAGCAATTCGTTGTCAAAATTAACCATCTCTTCGGCAACAGCATCACCAAAAGAATTAATCAAATAGGCTACAAATGCAGGGGCACATCCCGTTATATTGTTGAGTACAGCAAAACCTCCATCGGGAACCCATATTAAACGATTACAAGTCGGCTTCACACAGTTAGCAAAAAAATCACGCACAGAATCATCCTGTTCTTTAATATCCGGATGACAAAAATAGTGAGCCAAAACAACCCCCCGGTCCAAATAACCGGACAAAGTGGGCAGAAAAGTTACCGCTTCTCCTTGCCAAATTTTTGTAAGTTGAGCATCAGGCAAATGGGACGAGGTAATCCAGAGGACAGCCTGTTTCGCCAAAACTCCCTTGACTTTCATAATCACTTCGGGAATGGCCGGTGGTTTAATACTAATCACTAGGATATCTGCCTGCCGAGCAGCTTCTGTTTCATTGTCTACAATATTAACACCAGGATACGTTGCCGCCAGAGGTTCGGTATTTGACTTATTATGATCTGTAATATAGATTTGTTCGGCATCAAAAATATTTCGTTTCAAAAAGTTTCGGGTTAACATACCACCCATATTGCCCAAACCAATGACACCAACTTTTAACACCTTGCGATTTTTCATAGTCGACCTCCTGCTCATACAAGCCCTCAGTTGCGGAGATGGATTTATTCACGCACCCTTGTCACATCAGAGCAGCTTTCTATCATTTCTCTTCACTCAATGGTTATCCGCTTTGCCGCCTTTAAAGATGCATCTTTCTTGACACAAGCTATAATCAATAAAACTGGAATAATGCAGCTTAGCAACAAGGAAATAATCTGCATGCCAACAAACTGCCCTACGATGCTCATCGCCAAGATGTTGGCAATTAAAATCAAAATAATCGTGACGATTGCCCCAATTAGAGGTGGCGTCGCTAATTTTAATTTTTTATAAAAAATAACAGCCATTACACCAGTCGCCAACTGTGCCACACTCTGGATGATTTGAACAATTATACTGGAGCGCTGAGCAATAGCAAGATCGATCTGTGCCATAAAGTCGCCATTGTACATTTCTTGAATTTCCGACATATCGGCTGATGACATAGTCGCTAAAGATTGAATACCGATCAGACCGACCACATTGCTAATCAAACCCAGCGCACCAAAAATAATCGCCAAAATACCGATGACTTTCATAAACTTTGCCCCCGGCAAATGTCGTCCATCTTGATGAGGATAGATCACAGGAGTTTCTTTAACCTTCGCCATAATATATTTCTCCTAAATCTTAATTCGTTAATCTTGAAACCTTGACACATGAAATGTCGCATATTATTATAACAAAGCGTGCTTAAGTTACTATTAACAATGATCTAGGAAATAGATGACAAATTAATTTGCCTTGTGAAGTTGAAGTATGGTAACATTGACATCTGCCGAGGTGTAGCGCAGTTGGTAGCGCGCCTGTTTTGGGAACAGGATGTCGCAGGTTCAAGTCCTGTCACCTCGACCAATAACCCCTGTAACATCGTTGTTTCAGGGGTTTTATCTTTGTTGTGGTGACGTTTTGGCAACCATAAAAGCGACCACATGAAATAAGGGTCGCTGAATATGATGTGCTGCTCGCTAATTATGAAGTTTTGAAAATATCCTCAGTTGCTTGGTATTACCTTTACATAAAATGTACGATTACGCGGACCGTCAAATTCCATAAAATAAATGCCCTGCCAGATACCCAACATCAATTTACCGTCGTTGACAATGAGAACCTCACTGGCACCGACGCAACTTGACTTCAAATGAGCGTCCGAATTCCCTTCCATGTGGCGATAGGCTCTTAATTTAGGATACACATTATTGAGACCATGCATCAAATCCGTCTTTACATCGGGATCTGCATTTTCATTAATAGTGATCGCACCCGTTGTATGGGGACAAAAGACCACACAAATCCCTTCGCGAATGCCGCTGTCGTGCACCACGCTGGCAACCTCATCGGTGATGCGATACATGCCTTCTTTATCAGTTGTCAGGGTAAACGCTTTAAACACTTTTGCCTCCCAAGATGCTATAGCAATGTCTTTATACAATCAAACGCTGAATCTAAATCGGCAACGTGATGGGTCGCCATCTTAGCTTCAGGAAAAGCGATCGCAATCGCCTCTGCACACACTTCAAACATTGGAACATCATTCCAGGTATCACCAACAGCAATACTTCTCTTCTGATCAATACCCAAATAATCGAGTAGCTTAAGGATTGCTTTGCCTTTGTCAATATGGGCTGGAGAAATATCAAATGAATCATTATGAGGAAAAATGATCAATTGGTTTTCTGAGAGCCAGTTTTCTTTAATGTCTAACCATTCTCGGATCGCTTGTTGAGTTTCAGCAGTGTCGAAAAAAATAGTAACCGCAACCTCATTTGGCTGAAACCATATGTGGTCACCAAACGTTGCGACAGCATCTTTTCTTATCTGTTCACAAGCTGCCACCGCAGCCGCCGAAATCGGCAACCGCAGTCGTTCTCGGGGTGGAAGGGCAACATCCTTTTGTAGAGTCGCACCATTTTCACCAATTAACCAAACAAATCGTAGACCTGCTTGACGACACAATCCCGTTAAATAATAAAGAGGTTTGCCCGAGGCTATACAAATTATATGTCCCTGATCCTGCAGCGCCTTTATGGCTATTAATGCCGTTTCAGGAATAGGTCGACTCAAGGGTGCCAGGGTACCATCCAAATCAAATAAGATGAGATGTTGGTTAACCACGGAATCCTCTTGAGTCAACGCAGTCTCGTGATCGGTCGGGTAGTGCACCACAAACATTTACTTAACTTAAGCCTTATTATCAGATTTTCTTGCAGTTTTCGCATCAGATTTTGTAGTTGTCTTTTCATCCGTTTTTGCTTTTTCTGCAGTTTTAGCCTTGGCTGCAGTTTGTGTCTTGGTTGCAGCGGAGGCTTTTGTTGTCTTTTTAGCTGCGGGTTTTGTGGTCTTTTTTGATTTTGTAGTCTTGCGAGTTTTCGTCTGTTTGGTAACTTTCTCAGTTGTCGGAATGATCTCGTTGGCATACTCGTGACCACAAATTCTCTCCAACCAATTCTTTGCATCTTCCAAACTTAGGGGGATGATATCCTCTTCGGGATACTGAGAGTCATGTCCACCTTTTACCAGCAAAAAATAATCATCCTTTGCCTTCTCAAACATGATCTCTTCAAAGCCGCGGCTGTCACCAAAATAACTAACATTCTGTTTGCCGACTTCTTTAGATTTCTCGGTATCATAAATCTTTCGGCCAATTTTCTTACGCATTTTAATCTCCTTTTGTCAACTAACAACAGTTTTCTCTTAGTCCAACGTTGCATACTTAATACTAGATTTAACTGTAGAAATTTAACGTCCTCATTATAACATGATTTAAATAGTTCAATTCAAACGTGAATTTCCACACATTTTTAACAATTTATGAGAAAAGCTTGTACACACCTTTGACAACTTATTAATTTGTTTCCATCAGCCAGACTTTATAAGCAAAAGGTTCAAGTTCACTTCCTGCACCAAAATCGTGATCTGTATCAGTGATTAACTCCCTTGCCCTTCCACAACCTGCATCAAAGTGCAGCGTCGCCGGTTGGTCATCCATATTGACTGCGGTCATAATCCTCTGCTCCCCATCTTTGCGCTCGAATATAAGCTGTTTATTTTGAATCAACACATTGCGGAAAGCGCCTCTGGCTAGCACAGGATAGCGCCGTCGAATATCCGCCAACTGTGCAATTAACTCTGTCAGTTCATTCCATTCCGGTTGGCGTATTGATTGCCGCACATCGGCATCGTCATGCTGTACACTTCCCTCTATCCCCCACTCTGAACCGTAGTAAATACAGGGCAGTCCCGGCATAGTAAATATGATGGCATAAGCCAGCGGGAGACAACGCTTATCTTGGATCGCTGTGGCCGCTCGGCTTAGATCGTGGTTATCAACAAAGGACAACAGAGGCAAGTCGCGATAAAGCGCCCACTGCTCCTGCCCAAACTGGCGCTGCAGTGAATGAGCAACTTCAAATAAATTGTGGGAATTGAGAGCTGAGACAAGTCCCTTTGCACACTCATAATTTGTCGCCGAATGACACATTTCACCGTTAACAATCTGTCGGTAATCTCCATGGATCATTTCACCTAGAAGAAAAAATTCTGGATCGAGAGACAGACAGTGGTCGTGCAAACGACGCAAGAAATTTCTGTCCACCATATATGCCACATCTAGGCGCAGACCTTTGATCCCATACTCGGTGACCCAATGTGTCACTTGTTGGAGCAGATAATCCACCAACTCAGGATTATTTAAATTCAATTTTACAAGTTCATAGTGACCTTCCCAATTATCATAGTGAAAGCCGTCGTTAAAGTGGGTGTTGCCACCAAAGTGAATATGAAACCAATCTTTGTAGCGAGAACTTTCTTTATTTTCTATCACATCTTGAAAAGCCCAAAAGCCGCGGCCAACGTGATTAAAGACGCCGTCAAACATGAGAGCTAAACCAGCATCATTGTAAGTTTTACAAATTGTCTTGAGATCTTCATTGGTACCCAATCGGGGATCTAATTTATTGAAATTGCGGGTATCATAGCCGTGTCGATCACTATCAAACAGAGGATTAAAAATAACGCCGTTAATATTCATTTTCTGTAGATGAGGCAACCAGTCTAGCAACTGCATGATGCGAGATACCACCTGACCGTCATTCTCACGGGGCGCTCCACACAATCCCAGTGGATAGATCTGGTAAAACACACTCTCTTTATACCACATAAATATACTCCTTTATGTTTTTATTTTTCTCAAATGAAATATTTTATCAAAGATTAATGAGCCTATTGGGCACAAGTTGTCCCCAAATTGAACATGACTTCACGACAATTCAGCTTAATCATCACATCTTTACAGTTTTTATTTAATGGATCATGGGAAAACGTCTTTGCCTTCAATGAATAATTCGTCATCCATTCTAAGATAAATATGCTTCTTCCCCTCATTCGGCAGAGCCGTCTGTCAAAAGTCTGCCCGCCAAGAGAACAACTGTCCGCGCTGGTATATACATATGACCTTTGACTATTCCAGTCTGTTTGCGATTAATAACAACTTGTTCGCCCTGTTCAGCACTCGTATTGACGTGAAGATGCCACTGATAACCTGGCGGAAGTTCGGGCAAGATCACATCTGCACCCTCCCAGTGCATATTGAGATAGAGTAGCACAAACTCATCCTGCTTCATGGCTTCATTATGACCAGAATACATCAAACCCATAAAGCGACTTTCAAAACTGCGATCAAGGACGAAGGGCGCATGACCGTGGAAAGATACCTGTGGATAACCACAGACCGGAGGTAGTTTGCTGGCGCGACGGAGCAGTGAATATTTTTTTCGAATGCATATCATACCACGAACGAAATTGAATAAGTCTTGATTTTCTTCAAGTTGATCCCAATTGAGCCAGGAAATCTCGTTGTCCTGACAGTAGGCATTGTTGTTTCCAAATTGGGTGTTGCCAAATTCATCTCCAGCCAAGATAAGCGGGGTGCCGCGACTACAAAGCAACGTGGCATAAGCATTCCTCACCATACGGCTACGGAGGGCCAGCACTTCAGGGTCGTCGGTATCACCCTCATGACCACAGTTCCAACTGTTATTGTTGTTTTCTCCATCGGTATTATTCCAGCCATTACCAAGATTATGTTTAGTGCTATAACTATATAAGTCACGCAGCGTAAAGCCATCGTGACAGGTAATAAAATTCACTGAAGCATCGGTTCCGCGCACCTGTTCGTCGTAAATGTCAGGAGAGCCCATAATCCGCTTAGCTGCCGTCTCGGCCAGTCCCGCATCTCCCTTGAGAAAACAGCGGACATCGTTGCGGTATTTGCCATTCCACTCCGACCAACGCTTCCACGCAGGAAATGTACCCACTTGATACATCCCGCCAGCATCCCATGCCTCGGCAATTAGCTTGACATTTGCCAGAATAGGATCTCTAGCCAGACTCTCTAGCAAAGGAGGACGCTTCATCGGATGACCTTTTTCGTCCCGAGTTAATATCGAAGCCAAATCAAAGCGATAGCCATCTATGCGGAATTCTGTTGTCCAGTAACGCAGGCTGCGTCTAATCATCTGCAGCACTACGGGGTGATTACAATTAAAAGTATTGCCACAGCCACTAAAATTATAATATGTTCCATCCGGTGCCAGTAGATAATAGACATTGTTGTCTATACCTTTAAAATTAATAATTCTGCCGTTCTCGTCACCTTCAGCTGTGTGGTTATAGACAACATCAAGGAAAACTTCTATACCATTATGATGAAGTTCCCTAATCAACGATTTTAGCTCATTGCCCTCACGAGTCAATTCAAACCCAGACATATATTTGCTGTGGGGCGCAAAAAAAGATATGGGATTATAGCCCCAATAATCTATGAGAATATTATTATTGTATTCTCGTTTATCTAAATTTTCGTCAAAAGCAAAGATTGGCTGTAGTTCGACAGCATTAACACCTAAACGCTTCAAATATGGAATTCGTTCCTTGAGCCCCAAGAAAGTGCCTGGTGCAGTGACACCTGAAGAGTGATGCCGTGTAAACCCCCGTACATGCAATTCATAAATGATCAGATCTGACATGGGGATCTGGGGATTAACCTCATCCCACCAGTCAAAGTCCGAAGCGACCACTCTGGCACGATAGGGAAATTCCGGTTTTTCATCGGGTCGTCCTGGCAAGCTAAAAGTAACAATATTTTTGGCATAGGGATCTAAGATCGGCTGTTCTGGATTGAACAACAATCCATTGTCAGGATCATAGGGTCCATCCAGTCGATAAACATATTCAAACTGGTCTATTTCTAAACCATATACAATCATGGAATAGACGTTACCAATTTTATAATTTGAAGGGAAAGGAATAATAGCATAAGGTTGTTCTGCTTGTCGTTTAAAAAGCAACAACTCACAATAGGTCGCATTCTGACTTTCTATAGTAAAGCTAACTCCGCCATTGACTGGTGTCGCTCCGTATTCTTCGTAGTATCCTGGTCTAATCCCATGTCCTGAATGAAAACTCAAGGGTTTCAAACGGTTTCTGTTGCGTAAAGTGTTGCGCAGCATAAATACCTCTTTACTCAGGCTTGGACAACTCCCGCAAATTATTGATCTCAGTAAATTCAAACTGGTATTTTAATTCGAAGGGGTCGTGTTCGGCGGTGGCTGTAAGATTAATTTCAGCTTCAAATAAATCAAAGCGATATCGATCAAATTTTAAAGTAATGAACTGATTCAACATATCCGGACTCACATTCTCGTCAAATCCTAAATTTAAAGCTGAGTTAAGAATGGCATACGTTTCCGGATCAGTTCCTTCATAGGTGAAAACTATAGGATCCGCACCTTCCGGCTCAATAAATTTAAATTCATTACTACCTATCAATGATACCAGTTCCTCAAACTTGACGGCTGGATATATGCCTTGTTCCTCATCATAGGGTGTAAATTCAGCTTGATCACCCTTAGACACATAATCTTTGCCGTCATACTGCATAAAAGCAAGGCGATTGCCTGTGTCGTCCACAACAAGCTGATACTGGTTGCCCGTTTGTGGATAATAGTCGATTAAAACTTGACCCTCTAAAGTCTCGGTTTCAACCTCTTCTTTATCAAAATCACCCATAGGCATAATTTGATAGATGCTATAGGACTCTCGCACCGAACGCACCTCTGAACCGCGTTTCAATATAGTCTGTCGCAGAACAGATTCGTCCGGCACAGGATCGGGAGGCGCGGTTGTGGTGGCCACAGGCTTGGCAGTAGTTAAACTTGGAGGTATCGTTCCTGTCGTAGATTGAGTTGAAGACACCGTTTCAGGACTATTGTCAGGTAAAAGGAAAACGCCAGCCAACAAAATGCTAACTAACACCAATACAACAACAATAGTTAGGCCACGGCGGGCTCCTCGTGATCGCATCCTAATCTATACCTCGCTATCCAAACTAATAAATCCTAAACTAGTAAAATATTTGATAGTCAAACAGATTTTAACATATTGGTTAGGGAGAATCTTCTATTGTTATAATATAGAACACATAGCGCAACATACTATCAACAAGTGAGCAATATATAAGGAGTTAAGCCCATGGGAAAGCACCCTTATTTACAAAAAGTTATCAATTATATCGCTGCACAAAGTCTATCTGTCGCCCATCTTCGTCTTTTTCAAGGTGGACAGCTAATAGATAAATGGGATGCACTGCCCGTCATGCCCTTGGATCAACGATCAATTACTAAAGCCGTTGTAGCACTAGCCTTCGGTTGCATGACGGTCGATTACGGATTAGATACTACAGACTCGGTGCTATCTTTTTTCCCTGAATACGCTGCGCAGTTAGAAGACACGCCGTGGCAAGACGTGCAGATCGCCCACTTGCTGACCATGTCCCATGGGCAACCAGGGCAACGACTAATGGCAGATTACCGCCGCAACCACCGAGAAGATGATTGGCTTCAATTTTGTTTTTTCGACAAATTTATTGATCGACCGGGTGCTTCCTTTCGTTATACTAACACCGCGCCCTATCTGCTCGGTCTGATTATGTCTGCCCAAATCAACGAACCCTTAGCGGACTATATTCAGCGCCGTATTTTTGATCCCTTAGACATTCCCCGCCCCACCTACACCTATGACCCTGACGGACGTTTTTTCAGTGGCTCTGGCATTCATATGAGTACCGACGATTTGGCTCGCTTAGCTGTGGCTGTGGCAGAGTCCGATGACGAACAATGGGTGCCGTGCCAATGGCTAAAGCGCATGACAAGCCCAATCATTAAAACAGGCTCATCTGAAATCGACCGCCGGCACTATGGCTATTACATTTGGATCGGACGCCAGAATAGTTGGTATATGTCGGGAGTTAACGGTCAAATCGCCCTTTACGCACCTGAAAAGGACCTCTTATTTTGCAGTAATGGGAACGTTCCTGAATCAGGTAAAATGATTCAATGTTACTGGGACTTTGTCCACCCAACTGTACCGACAATTTAAACTTCAGATAAACTAAACGGACATCACACCGATCATACAACGGAGGAAATTATGAGTACGACAAATCAACCACAAATTAAGTATATTCGGGAAACGGGTATGGCCAGCAACAGTTTTATTATTTCTGGCGATAATTATAATTACCTCGTCGATCCTTCCCAGGAATTTAAAGTTTCTGCTACAAAGGATACTGGTAAGCCCACAGATCCACCCGTCTTTGACGCCATTCTTTTGACCCACGGCCATTTTGACCATATCCGCAGTCTGAATAAGTTTAGAAGTAAAAATACACCGGTATATATTCACACCGACGATGGAATTTTCTTGACTGATCAACAATACAATTTGTCCGGTTTATTTGGTCAACCTACCACGTATGATCCAGCAGAACATTTATTGCAGGACGGTTCAGTAATTGATTTAGCGCCGGAACTAAAGGCCACCTTGTTGCACACACCGGGGCACACGCCGGGCAGTTCTTGCTTTCTGCTGACCTTTAACGAAACGCCTTTTGCTCTATTTAGCGGCGATACTATTTTTATGGACAGCATTGGACGCACTGACTTCCCCGGTGGTAACTCTTCACAGATGAAAGCATCCCTTGAAAAAATAAAAAAATGGGCGGTGGATTGGCCGGAAGATCTTCCTGTCTTTTCGGGACATGGTCCCGTCGCGCCCATCAGTCAAATTCTGAAATATAATATGTGGCTGAAGTGATCATAGGGAAGCTGCGATCCGAACATTTTCGTGTGAAAAAATAACAATTTCCAAAACTGGTAATGACAATCAGCTAGCAATGTCACTCGCAAACACTGTCTAGCTGATTTTATTTTAATATTATTTTCTGCGTTTTTTCTTTTGTTCCATCTTTTGCAGCATATGTCCATAAAGTTCCACCACATGGATGCGCGCTTTGGCACGGCGAATGGCATGTTTGCCGTGAATTAAATCCCGCTCTGTCGCGGCAGGATTATTGATTCGCTTTTCTGCCCGTTCAAGTGCGCGCTGCGCCCGCTCCACATCAATGTGTTCAACCAACTCTGCCGCCGTCACAACCACCATCACCTCGGTTGGTGACACTTCAGCATAGCCCACCGAAGCAAAAAAATTACGCCACTCCGGCTCTTTATTTGTTTCATTTTCGGAAATAAGACGATAGCGCAGAGGACCGGGCACAATTGCCACAACTGTTGGCACATGGCCGGCCATAAAGCCTTCACTACCTGATTTACTCGTGACCGTGACCAGATCACCATCTTCGGCATGATATTGTGTCGTCGGAGTGATGATCGTCAATTTAATATGACCCATCTTCTCACCTCAAACCTTTTCACTTTTGTACGCTCCAAAGACATCATCAATCGACCCCTTCATAAAAAATACCTGTTCAGGAATCTTATCAGCCTCGCCACCGAGGATGATTTCAAAGCCCTTGATGGTCTCTTCTAAAGAAACGTAACGACCGGGAAAGCCCGAAGTCTCCTGCATGACATAGAACGGTTGGGACAGGAAGCGCTGGATCTTCCGTGCTCTTTCGACAGTCAGGCGATCCGATTCTTCGATCTCTTCCATACCCAATATAGCAATGATATCCTGTAATTCTCGGTAATGCTCCAACGTGCGCTGAACCTCTCTAGCCACATTGTAGTGTCTTTCACCGACGACATCGACGCTGAGGCTGCGGGAGGAAGACTCCAGTGGATCGACAGCTGGATAAATACCTAATTCAACAATTTTCCGCGACAACACAGTAACTGCATCTAAATGGGCAAAAGTCGTCGCCGGTGCCGGATCCGTCAGATCGTCCGCCGGCACATAGACAGCTTGAATCGATGTAATAGATCCATTCTTATTGGAGGCGATCCGCTCCTGCAGTTCGCCCATCTCGTTGTTTAAGGTCGGCTGATAGCCGACGGCGGACGGCATACGACCTAACAAGGCCGAAACTTCTGAACCCGCCTGGATATAGCGAAAAATATTGTCGATAAATAACAGCACATCTCTGCTCATAGCATCTCTGAAATATTCCGCCATCGTCAACCCGGTCAGAGGAACTCTCATACGAGTTCCCGAAGGCTCATTCATTTGTCCGAAGACAATGGCCGTCTTGTCGATGACGCCGGATTCATTCATCTCCTGCCACAGATCATTGCCCTCCCGGGATCGCTCGCCTACACCTGTAAACACCGAAAATCCATCGTGTTCAACAGCGATATTGCGAATCAACTCCAGAATTAAAACGGTTTTACCTACACCGGCACCACCAAATAGTCCGACTTTGCCACCCTTGCTGTAGGGCAGGAGTAAATCCAACACTTTGATGCCGGTTTCTAGGATGCCCGCGTCCGCCCGCAGCTCGCTTAATTTTGGTGGTTCGCGATGAATCGGCCAATACTCATCGGCCTCTATAGGACCCTTGTCATCGATAGGGGTACCTTCCAAGTCACACATACGACCTAAAAGCCCTCTGCCGACAGGTACCGTCACACCCGCGCCAGTAGAAAAAACGGTCAGACCGCGACTCAGTCCTTCAGTTGGTTTAAAGGCCACACAGCGCATCAGCCCCTGACCTCGATCCTGCATCACTTCTGCGCTGACGCTCATACCACTAGCGCTGTGTATATCAACTTTCTCACCAATATCCGGCGTGTCTTTGGCCGGAAAACGCACGTCCACTACTGGACCTATGATCTGCACAACTTCACCAATCGCCATACATATCACCTTCTATTGTCATCAATGCCGGCTGCACCGCTGACGATCTCATTTAACTCTGTCGTTATTTGGGTCTGGCGCAGGGCATTTCGCTGTTTTGTCAAATCTTCTAATAACTCATTGCTGTTGCGCGATGCATTGTTCATCGAAGTCATACGAGCCGTTTGCTCGCTGACATAAGCTTCCGTCAGAGCGCCATACACCAGACCACTCAACGTCGTGCTAAAGAGATATTCCAACATCGCGTCGATATCTTCGGGATAGCGAAAATCTAAGACCTTACCTTCCTCAAAGTGGTCTTCAGGCATGAATTCCTTAACTTCGGGATTATCTTTTAAAGCCGCATATATATACTTCAAACCCGAAACATCAACAGGCAACAGGCGGATATAGAGAGGATCCCTTACTAAAGGGGACAGCATACGGGTATAAATCATATAAACTTCGTCATACTTGCCTTCCCTATAAACGCTCAAAATCAACTCCGTCAAGTCCGATGCATCATAATAATCTGGATTGTCAATGGAATATGAAAATTGGGTATCAATAACATAACCCTGATTTTGCAGTGTTTCGCGTCCCACTCTGCCGGCAACTTTAATTTCAAATTGAGGCTTTAAGTTTTTCTCGAGCAGTTCTTTTGTTCGCCTGTCGATGACGCGCCTGGCGGCCTCCACCACGTCCTGGTTGTACGTACCAGCCAGTCCTTTATCGCTCGTCAGCACGAAGGCGAGGACATTCCAAGAGTCACCAGGATGTTTTTCCCGAAATTCAATGAGATCGGTGTGAAACTCTGGTTCTTCCACCAACATATCTAAAAGTGTTGTCGCACAGTGGGAAAAGAATGGTACAGCTCGAGCATAAAGCCGCTTGGACTGCCGCGACTTTACACTGCTAATAAGTTCCATGGCCTTTGTAATTTTTTGCACAGAGCGCACGCTCTTCATTCTTTTTTTGATATCAGCGAGTTGTTCCACTCTGTTCGCTCCGTTTCCAAGTCAGCTTAAAAGTTGCCACCCCATCTGTCAGACGTTGTTTGATCTCATCTGTAAGAACATCGACCTGACTAATCTCTAACCACAGTCCTGGTTGGGACTGATAGAAATATTTCAATAAAGAGCGACAAAAATCACGCATATCTTCAACAGGAATTTCTTTAAATGCCTGTAAATTAGATAATGTCAATAAGATTAGCGAAGCTGTAGAGTCTCGCGACTCCTGAGGATCCTGACGCAAAATTTGATTGAGTCTTTGTCCCCTTTCGAGTTGTTGCTGTGTTTCTTCGTCTACATCAGATCCAAATTGGGCAAAGGACTGCTTCTCACGAAACTGTGCTAACGTCACCCGGAGTGGACCTGCTGTTTTGCGCATAGCTCTTGTCTGTGCATCTCCACCGACCCGGGACACCGAAAGACCAACATTGATTGCCGGACGCTGACCGGCAAAGAATAAGCTTGTTTCCAAATAAATCTGACCGTCGGTAATCGAAATAACATTAGTCGGTACATAGGCAGAAATATCGCCAGCCTGGGTTTCAACAATTGGTATAGCAGTGAGTGAGCCACCACCGAGTTTCTCATTCATCTGAGCCGCCCGTTCTAGCAGACGAGAATGGATGTAGAAAATATCACCCGGAAACGCTTCCCGTCCCGGCGGTCGCCGTAACAGCAATGAAATGGCTCGGTAGGCTTGAGCGTGGCGGGTAAGATCATCGTACACAATCAGTACATCATCACCTTGTCGCATAAAATACTCAGCCATGGCACAGCCTGCATATGGCGCAATATATTGCTGTCCAGCAGCATCAGACGCCCCTGCAACTACAACCGTAGTATAGACCATCGCGCCTTCCCGTTTGAGCAGTTCAATTATGCTTTTTACCGTTGATAACTTCTGACCGATAGCGACGTAGATACATTTAACATTTTGATCCTTTTGATGAATGATGGTATCAATCGCAATGGTTGTTTTGCCAGTCTGGCGGTCTCCAACAATTAATTCCCGCTGACCGCGACCGATCGGAACCATTGCGTCAATAGCTGTGATACCCGTGTAGAGTGGGCGGTTAACTTTATCCCTATCGATGATGCGAGGAGCAGGAGATTCAATGGGAAAATGCTCCATATCATCAAAGTTAAGTGGCTCGCCGTCCAAAGGTCTCCCTAGGGGATCAACGACCCGACCAAGAAGTTCTGAACCACAAGGCACACTCATTGTCTCTTTGGTGCGGTAGCAGATATCTCCAGCTTTAATCTCACTGCTTTCACAAAGCAGCATGACACCCACATAATCTTCTTGTAGATTCATGGCAATGCCATAGTTTTTATTATCAAATTGCAGCAACTCGTCATTCATGCAGTTAGGCAGCCCGTCAACTCTAGCAATGCCGTCGGCTACACTGAGAACAGTGCCATACTCAGCAATTGTTGGCATGGCATAGTTTTGCCAGTCTTGAAGATCTCTTTTATGAAAAAGATCATCGCTCAGTCGACCCAATGTGGACTCTAGACTAAAGTCAAGGCGCACATCATCGATGATAACCACGTATCCCGCCAATAATTCGAGCTTTGTCTCAAACTCAATGTCTGCATTGGCGTGAGTTGCTTTTATTTCTGAAACGATACCTGCTTCTTCCGAAGGTGTCAGAGCGACGCCGCTTTGCCAAACAATAGGGAATTTCGCCTGAGGGTCCTTTTCTTTTAGGTGTTCAGCTACTGCAATCAGAACAGAGCGATCCATTTCTTTGTGATCCATAAGATTAGACCTCCTCGTTCTGTAATGTCTCCGCATGCTCTGTTTTGACCTCAGTCTGAGACTGTTTGACCAAATCAGACATGACCGCGGTCAGCTCAACCTCGTCACTGTGGTCGGCACCTTTTGTAACAGCATCACTTTTTTCAACCACATCAGGATTGACAGTTTTGACCGAACAGCCCCCGGCTATCATCTCTTCCGTTGTAGCACCCTCTGCAATTTGAGCGATAATATACTTTTTGACAGCAGCGACGGCAATTTTGACCGCCTCGTTATACACAAGCTCATCGAACTGAACACGGCGTCGTTCTGTTTCCTTTTTGCCGCGATCAATTATTCTACTTGCTTCTGCCTGAGCTTCTTCAATAATTGTTTGACGTTGCTGAGTGGCCTGTTTTTGAGCCGTAGCCAACAATTGACGCACTTTTTCCTGTGCTTCATCAGCCTGCATCTGTACTTGATGCTCTTTACTAGTCACAGCTTCCGTCATTTCTTTTACCTGATTTAACTGATCATCAATCTGATGTTGTCTTTTGTGAATGACATTTAAAACAGGTTTATACAATAATTTTTTTAAGATGACCACGGTAATGATAAATCCGATGATTGTCACGATGGCTGTAGCTAAATAACCGGCTAAATTCTCCGGTGAAAAAACACCACCGCCTGCATCTGCCAGTATTGGAAAATACATAGATGGACTCCTTAGCAATTAAAAAACGAATATCAACAGCAGAGAAACAACTAAGGCGTAGATCGCACAGGCTTCAATAAACACGATGGCTACAAATAACAGCCCTTGAATACGTCCTGACATTTCTGGTTGTCTAGCCATTGCGTCAAAGGCCTTGCCCGCTGCAGTGCCAATACCCAAAGCTGCCAAACCAGCTGCGATCGCAATAGCGATACCCGCTCCAATTGCAATTAAACCATGATCCATATACATGCCTTCTTTCTTAAATTTTGAGAAAAACAATCAAAAACCAATTATGATCAGTGCATTGAAGCACTTCTATTCTTTTTAGTGCGGGCGCGGCGTTTAGCTTCCTTGCGTTGCGCCCTTTCTTTGGCAAGCTCCTCACTCTCAGCGGCCTTATGCACGATCTCACCAATGTAATTAATGCTCAGAAACATAAACACGATACCCTGAATAATGCCGTCTCCGACATCAAACCATAACCCAAGGATCGAAGGGAAAATAAGTGGCACTACTAAAGAAACAAACTCCAACAAAATAAACGAACCGAACACATTCCCGAACAAACGAAATGTCAGCGATAGGGGCTTTATAATGTAGTCCAATAAATTAAATGGAATAAGTCCTGCCATAGGATGAACGAGGGATCGTAAAAATCCCTTAATTCCGACGAGGCGGATGCCCATGACAATGACAAAGATGATCGTAAATAGAGCCAACGCGACCGGAAAAGCCGGTGACTTAGAAGCGGGTTGAATCCTCACAACTGCTAATAAATTAGACACTGAAATAAATAACCCAATCGTTAAAACCCAAGGTAACAATTTTTCCGCCTGGGGGTCGGACATACCTTGATTGCGGCATAAATTTAGAGTGCCATCGACCAAAAGCTCTGTAACTGCCTGCTTTTTACCAGGGCGAACAGCCATTTTACGCGTAAAAATAGCAGCTAAAATAGCTAGTACAATGACGCTGATCACAATATTGATCATGGCACTGGTGATCGGTATATCTAATGGTCCAATATGAATATGATAAATAGGGGCTAAATTGATTGCTTCCTTTATGCCCTCTGAAATATTGCGGTTGCCGATTCGAATTGAATCCCACAACTCTTGTAAAAATAATGAGAAGAAGCTCTGCATCGACCCATCAACTCACTTTCAATATGGGTGCGCTGTTGATGGTGGGCAGAAGTCTCGCCAAACAAGGCGCATCAAATTTATTTTCTGCGCTCAGCGGAAATAGCTTTCCGGCTGTCGCACACACAATATTATCAGACGATAAGTTTTATTTGTCAAATGGGGCATTTCCTTACAGATCTTACACATGAAAAAGAATGGTTAATTTTTAATGATTTTTTAAATATGAAACCGTTTTTTACTCTCATGGACAAAGAGACGACCGTTAAAAATGAGCACCGCAGCTAAAAAAATAACAGAAGTAGCTACACAAATTGCCGCTGGGATGATCATTTGTACCCAATTGAAGAAAATAAATACCAAAGGTATTAATCCCAACAGAGCCCCTGTGATCATGTAAATGGTAAAATTTCCTTTGCCCAACTTAGTAATCCTGACCAAAACCGCCATTGTAATCAAGGCAGCAAAACATAGTATGGGAATAAGATACTCTATGGACCAGTAATGCCACCCCGTCAGCCAATCGATGAGCAGACCGACCAATGAAAGCAATATTAAATGCCAGATAATGGTCTTGCCAATATTGTAACGTTTTCTTAAAATTGTCCAGATCGAAAGCCACATACTGCCGGCACCGATCACCACAAATAATGGCCAATTGATGGCACTGCCAACTAGCCAGTAAATTAAATACGAAATAACAATGGACGCAATGGAAATAATTGACAAAATCCGGATCGCTATATGTCGTTCATCCACGACTTCAACATAGGGAAAGACATCTTCGCAGAGCACTTCCTCGGTAATCACTGTGGCCAGATCCATGCCTTCACAATCGACTTCCGGTATGGGATTGTGGCACAGAGGACAAACATCATCACTGCCGCGAATCGTAACTCTACAGTGATTGCAGTAGGACAACATTAACTAACCTCCTATTTTGTGTTCGTATTCTCTAATTTAGTTTTTTGGTCTGTAGCCGCACGCACCATATCATCTGCAATACTTGCTTCGACCAACTGTAAAGCCACGTGGTCTGGTTTACGATTTATATTTGAAGCAATTGTCACGTCAACGCCAAGCTTTGTCATAAAGCTGAAAAAGTGCCGTTGAATTTCGGTCTCTATATATGGTGATGTAAAAGTGATGACCATGCGGTCACCATAGGATAACACACAAAGCTGGGGACGCCGTACGCTGGTACAGACACCGAATTGATACACTTTTTTCGATAGGGGATTGGGAATTTCCATACGACCTAAATTTGACACAGCCGTGGTCACTTTGCGGTCATTGATCCGGTGGGCGAGGCGCAAAATCCAATCTTTGATCATAACAGGCAATAGCCGGATCACCGCATTTTTTTCTAACTTCATCTGTCTCTGGAGGATTTTTTCTAAATAATCCTTGGATAGTTTTTTATCAAACTGCAATTTGATTTCTTCCAGCAAATTTTCAAAGACTGGTACATCCCGCCAATGATAGGAAATTTTTATGGTGTAAAAGAAATTTCGCGTGGTTCGGGAGGGAAAGCGCTGGCGCAAATCAACGGGGACAGCGACTACAATGGGATGTCGACTGACACCCTTAGGAATATCCATGCCAATCGAATAGATAATCAGAGCAGTCATAAATACGGTTAAACTCACATCATAACGTCTAATCTGTTCCTTAAGAGCCTCGACGGACAAAACACCTTCAATAACGACATATTGATTTCCTTCTGTGCGATTACCTCGGATATGATACGCTATTTTTTCGCCGGATAATTCTCGCTTTATTTTGCGTTTTTGCATGCGCTCGAATTTATGCGGACGGCGTATACCAGAATATTGGCGGATGCGGGCTTGTTTTGGGGACGCCTTAACTTGACTGTCAGGTTGCTCCGCTAAATATAAAGACGGTTCATCAGTTCCATTAGCATCAGTGATCATTTCTGGATTTGCACTGCCTTCATTTTGATCTGCAACTACAGTGGCTGATTCTAGATCTTGCGATGCAGTCTCTTCGGTCTCTGTACGTTCTGTTTCTTCAGGCTCTGCTGTATCACTGGTATCGGTCTCTGTATGCCCTGTTTCTTCAGGCTCTGCTGTATCACTGGCATCGGTCTCTGCACGCTCTGTTTCTTCAGGCTCTGCTGTATCACTGGCATCGGTCTCTGTACGTTCTGTTTCTGCAGGCTCTGCTATATCACTGGCATCGGTCTCTGCACGTTCTATTGCTTCAGGCTCTGCTATATCACTGGCATCGGTCTCATCACGTTCTATTGCTTCAGGCTCAGCTGCATCACTGGCATCGGTCTCTGTACGCTCTGTTTCTTCTTCAGGCTCTGCTGTATCACTAGCGCCATCCTTAGAGCATTCTATATCCTCTGATTCCACCTGAACTAACGATTTCATTGCCTGGATCTGATCATCATTATTCTCTGTCGCAATCAAATCTAATCGCTTAGCGGTCATTTTAAAATGGCAACCAGTTTCAGCTTCAGCTGGCTCAAGACCCAGTTCGCTATATGTCTCATCCGAAGAGATCCGAGGAGGGATTGTAACATTGGTCTCCTTTGCCATACCTTGGATGACATCTTCCTCGATTTTTACATCCTCTTCTTTGTCTTCCTCGACGGAACCTTTAGCCTCAAACTTTGCTCGTTCAAGCCATACCGAAGGCAGCTTGAGTAATTTCCACGGACCTTCACTCAAATTAGCACGTCGGGTAAAGTTGTCACGTGCATCTACCTTTGTATCATCTTCTATTCTTTCTTTAGTGGCATGATACACTTTAGATTGAGCTGTAGCATCTAATCCATATTGCAGGGCAGCATGACCACGCACATCTGCCCTGTCCGGTAAATGTTGTGCATATTCGGCATTTTTATCGACCGTGTTTTTTTGAAAAAAATGCCGGTAGCTGTCAGCCATCTTTTCAGCCACAGAACCTGTCAAGGGCGGTGCAATACGTAATTTCTGAAATGCTGGATAGTGTAACAGCAGGTAATAATGTATCAAAACTTGCACAAAAAGCATGCCTCCCACACCATCTGTCAAGGCATGGAAGAATTCGACATGCAGACGACGCTTATAAAATAAAACTCGAATTAGGGGGCGATCTCTCTCGGGTAAATACAATGGAGCACAGACACGGGTTGTTTCCGGTTCGACTGCAATTTCCACATCGCTAGCTTCGAGGTAATACCAAAATATCCCTCGTTTTAAAACTGAACGATAGTATGGAAAGTGCTTCAGTGCTTGATCCAAGGCTTCCTGTAATAATGAAGGCACAATCTCGTCATGTAATTCCGCAGTTATGCGAAACACCTTCGTATCACTTTGATTACAGACAGCCGGGAATAATTTAGACGCATTGTCCAACAGCACCCACGCTTTTTTCCCTCTGTTTCTCAATTTTTTGCTCCCATCCAAAATTATCGTCCTCACCCGATTGATCTGTCGAGTCGAGAAATCGATTTATTATTGAATAACATTTTACTACAGATTCATGTCTTCTCGGAAAAGAAATAAATCCATGGACAGCGTTCTCAATACAAACATATTTGCACTTATTGCCTGCCGCTGCGACTTTTTTTGAAAAAGCCTCACCCTCGTCCCGCAGCACATCATACTCCGCTGTTATAACCAACGTATCTGGCAGGTTGGTAAAATCTGTGGCTAACAGAGGCGCTACATAGGGATTTTGTGGATTTTTCCCGTCAAGATAAAGGGTCAAATAATCATCGACAGCCTTGGCCGTAAGGACATAATCTCCGTCATTCTCTCGCACTGAACGAAAGGGCGAGCGTTCGCTGTGATCATACCAGGTCACCGGATACAGTAAAATCTGTTTTTGTGGCACCTTCATTCCTCGATCGCGAGCATAAAGAGATAACGCTGCCGCTAAATTAGCCCCCGCACTGTCGCCAATTAAAACAAGATCTCGCCAACCTTTCTTGTTTCGGCTGTAGCGTCGCTGCAACGCCAGCCAAACTTGGTAACAGTCTTCCAATCCCGCTGGGAAGGGGTGTTCAGGCGCCAGGCGATAATCCACCGATATGACATTGCGACACGTTTCGTCAGCCAAGGTGCGACATACCGATGTATAGGTGTCGATATCCCCTGTTACAAAACCGCCTCCATGGAAAAATAATAATGTTTCAGGACCAGGCAAACCTTCCGAAGGCGCAAACATCCGCAGAGAAATTTTTCGGTCGGCGACAAAAAGGCAGTAATCGACAAAGGGGCTGCTCACTACTGGAACAGAAAAAAGGCGCTTCAAGCGCCGCATTAACCGGTAGTCTCGGCGAACATCTGGGCGCAGACGTGAAACAATTTTATAGAAAAGACGTTTAACTTTGTTCATCGATGCCCTTACGCGCCTCCATTTCCTGAGAAGGATTTTGTTTGACCAATTTACTTTGAATGCCTGCCACAATTTTTGCTAAAAATTGTGGTGGCAATAATTTAGAGCCACGGATCAACCAGCGATTCATAAGCCCCGGAACGATCAAACGGCGTTTTTTGAGAAAACGAGGCAGCGCATAGTCAGCTACTTGTTCAGGAGTGAGGGCACCTTTGACATCGGCTTTACCGGCTCGGCGGGAAAAGTCACTGGCCACTGCTCCAGGACACAGGATTGACACCCCTACGCCTTTCCCTTTTAGCTCATAAGCGAGGGCTTCGGAAAAGGATTGCACATAAGCCTTTGTAGCATAATAGACAGCGGTGTAAGGTCCCGGCTGAAAGGCACCTGAAGAGGAAACCTGCAAAATTTGACCGCCTGTAGATATTAAATCAGGTATAAAGAGGCGCACTAATAGGGTATGACTCACTACCCCCAGTTCAATTACAGAACGGATAACCGCCGGATCATTATCCTCGAACAAACCTACCACACCAGCTCCTGCATTATTGATCAAACTAGTAACCCGAACATTTAAAGATTTGACTGCTGCAAAAAGTTTCTCTGGACCATCTTTTTTAGCTAAATCCAAAGGAATCAGCTCTATATTCTCCACCCCTAAAGCAAGCAAATCATCCTTCACTTGGGTGAGGCGCTCCAGAGATCTAGCAGTTAGAATCAATGTCGTATGGGGTTGATGTCGACCATACCAGAGAGCCATGGCACGTCCTATGCCGGATGACGCTCCAGTTATCAACACAGCCTTGTCTTCTCTATGAATATTCTGAAAATCCGTCACGTTCCGGTCACTTCCTTTGCTGCAATTTGTTATTATCAAAGCAAATAAGAATTTGCTAAGAAAGGTGGATATCCCCAAATGTTACATAGAAGTATTGTACCAAAACCTGATTTTAAAAATAGTGAATGGTCTTCAATTGTATTGGCCGGTGGCTGTTTTTGGGGCGTGGAGGCTTGGTTCAAACGGATTCGTGGAGTCTTGGAAACTGAGTGTGGTTACGCCAACGGTAAGACAGATCAGACTACCTACCGTAAACTTGCCAGTACCGATCACAGCGAGGCCGTTGCTATATGGTATGATCCCATTATCTTATCTTTAGATGACCTTTTGGATCTATTTTTACAAATTATCGATCCCTATAGTTTGAATCGTCAAGGCAACGATGTCGGTCGCCAGTATCGGACAGGCATTTATTACTTAAATGAAGAGGACAGAGATATTGCACTCGCAAAATTAGCTGCTCTGGAAACCTTCTCGGACAGAACCGTGGCCGTCGAAGTTGAACCACTAAAAAATTATGTTAAAGCCGAAGAGGATCACCAGGATTATTTAACTAAAAATCCTCGCGGCTACTGCCATATAGACATCAACGCTATACCCGAAGAATGGTTAAAACCCGTTTTCTCTAAAGTGACCCAAGAATCGAGCAATTGGCAAGACCGAGAAGCCGAACAACCAGATTTGACGCGCCACGTCATGTTAAATTCCGGCACAGAGCGACCCTTTTCTAGTCCCTTGGATCAGGAATTCGCTCCTGGGCTTTATGTCGACCGCATTACCGGTGCCCCTCTTTTCCTTTCAGCGACAAAATTTTCGGCGGGCTGTGGTTGGCCGTCCTTCGCCCTGCCTATTGACGACTCGGTAACCTACCACGAAGACCTTTCACATGGTAGGCATCGCATCGAAGTAAGAAGTAAACAAGGGGATTATCACCTCGGTCACGTCTTTAACGACGGTCCTGCTGACATGGGAGGTTTGCGCTATTGCATAAATGGTGCCGCTCTGGAATTTATCCCTTATGAGGAATTAGCAGACAAGGGCTATGAAGATTATATTCCCCTGATAAAGCCCTACTATGATCTCATGCAATCCTTGTCTTCAGAAGAAAAATAAAGTCATTTCGTGATTGGCGACCTTGCGTCGAAAAATGATCACCAGAACCAAAATAGCTGTAGTCAATCTCAACAGTATGATCTAAATTCAGATCAGCCCGCGTCTGTTCTCAGCGACAGCCGCGGGTTTCTACTTTTAAAAGCACGTCTTTAGAGACCACATCAATTTAAATAATAAATCCTTGAGACTGAAGCTCCTCCAGCAATGTAGAGTGATCGGGAAATGTTTGGCTCATGTGCTTATATACCTTTTTAGAAAATGCAGCATCCTGGCGACCTGGTTCACATTGGTCGTAATAGTGTTCCAGCTCGACATCAAAATCATTCAATTCACTTATATTTTCAAAGGGATCTTTGTATTCATTTTCAAAGACCCTAAATTCTCGAGGCAGCCTAGGTTTTAAAAGTACTTCACGAGCAGGATAGCCAAAGCCCAAGCCAATAGCTGGAAATGTTAATTCCGGCAAGCCCAAAATCTCGCAGGTTCCCTTGTAATCTCTGGCAATAGCACCTAAAAAGACGCCACCCATGCCTAAGGATTCCACCGCTGTCAAAACATTCTGTGCCGCTATGCAGGCATCGATATAACCTTGCATAAAGCGATCCAAAGTAGCACCAGCCTGACCAATGTAACCTTGTTGTCTGGCAATTTCCAAATTGCGTCGACAGTCGACCAGAAAAATCCATAGTTCGGGCATAGCTGCGACGTTGGACTGGCGCATAATGTCGGCAAGGCTACGCCGTTTTTCCTGATCTGTCACTCTAATTATGCTCCATGCCTGCATATGCATATGAGTAGACGTGCGAAGTGCAACCTCCACCAAGGTGTCTATGATATCAGCAGATACTGCTTTGTCGGTAAATATGCGATGTGATCGATGATTTAATTGATGTTCAATAGTCTGATTCATAGTGATTAATTCCTCCTCGAAATTCTAGCTACATACAGGCGATGATCCAAAAGGTTGTCGCCAATGTCACTATATAAAAGGCCGCGACGACTCATCCAGCCTATTTTATTCCTTCCCCATGAGCAAGTAAACTTGCATCTACTCCCCCTGGCAAGGCCCTTCGTTAAGCTGTATAAACATCACGGCCTGATTTAGTTTTCGCGACTCAATCCGACACTGTGTCTACAGTTATCTTTGTGTCACAGTAATTCTATTTTAAATATTAGTTTCGATAAAGATAAATGCCTATTTTAATCGGTGCGGAAACCTTGATCTTTCAAGTGTTGCAAAAATGACGATTCTTCGGAATAAACATTTTCCATTAAGTTAAGTAACATGTCTGTAAATGGTCCCTCGGGTTGATTGGGTCGACGTTGGTCACAATACTGACTCATAGCCTCGTCATATGCCTTAATCGCTTCCGGTCCATCAAAATCATCTTTATACGTGTTTTCAAAGACGCGGAATTCACGGGGCAGACGCGGTTTCACTACCCAATCTTCAGCAGGATAACCGAAGCCTAAACCGACAACGGGGAATGTCATTTGTGGCAAATCTAATAATTCACAGGTTTTCTTGTAGTCCCTTGAGATAGAACCGAAATAGACGCCACCCATACCGAGGGATTCCACTGCGTTTAATACATTTTGAGCCGCCATACAGGCATCTATATAACCTTGCATGAAGCGATCCATCGTGTTGGCAGCTTGACCTGTATAGCCCATTCCCTCAACAATTTTGAAATTGCGGTGACAGTCAACCAAGAAAATCCACAACTCTGATACTTCGACTATATAAGGCTGCTTATTGATTTTAAAAAATTGTTGTCTTAAATCAGGATCCGTCACTCTAATGATGCTCCAAGCTTGCATATGCATATGAGAAGCAGTTTGTAACGCTACGTCGATCAACAAATCAACGGTCTCTTGAGGCACTTCTTTATCTGCGATATATTTA
>JAAYOA010000033.1 GCA_012520525.1 Clostridiaceae bacterium
CAACAACCTGATCCAATTGATCAATGTTGAAGACGAGACAATTGTTATCGAAGGTGTTCTAGACGACAGTGATCCGCTGCGCATTTTCTTTAACGAAATTCCTCTCGGAACATATAAGCCCGTTCTCAAACAGGAAGCATTAGATGCTGGCTATATCCAAACAAGTGAAAATACAATCACAGTCAATGAAGCACCTAGCCCGGTCTTCGCTTCTAGCACAGGTATCTTCTTTGAGAAAGAATATGAAGAGCCAACTGGTTATGCTTCTACTGCCCCTTATGCAAACCAAGAGTACATCGATTCCGTTGGTCAAGAAGTTGCTGCAGCAGATGCAAAATATCTTGTTGACAACAACCTGATCCAATTGATCAATGTTGAAGACGAGACAATTGTTATCGAAGGTGTTCTAGACGACAGCGATCCACTGCGCATTTTCTTTAACGAAATTCCTCTCGGAACATATAAGCCCGTTCTCAAACAAGAAGCATTAGATGCTGGCTATATTCAAACAAGCGAAAATACAATCACAGTCAATAAAGCGCCCAGCCCGGTCTTCGCTTCTAGCACAGGCGTATTCTTTGAGAAAAAAGTAGCGGCTGTTACTGTAGAACTGACTCAGACTGAACAGACCCATAATCTCACTTGGAATGTTTTAGACGACATAGACGGTTATGCCATCTACCGCAGAGCTCCCGGTGAAGATAAAATGACATTGTTTACCGAAACGACGGATACTAGTTATACTTACGATGTCGAGAATACCGGCTACTACTTCTATAAAGTATATCCGTTCACATTGACCGAGGATGGCGTTAAAGTCTTAGGTAAGTCTGCCAACTATGTATTTGCAAGAGCAGTTCAACCTATAGCTCCAGTAACGAATTTAAAGGCAGTTAATAAGTATAACCGCTTTAATGATCTTACTTGGGATCCAGTAGAAGGAGCTGATGGTTATGCCATCTACCGCATGGCTCCAGGGGAAGATAAACTGTCTTACCACATTTCTAATGTCCGCAATGGATATACCGAAGAAGTAACAGAAACAGGCTATTATTTCTACCGCGTACTGGCCTATAGAAAAAATATTGACGGCACATTAACGTTGAGTGAATCCATTGAATACGTCTATGCATATAATGATTCATCCGCAGCTGTCAATCTGGGCAATTAATTATTGATCTATTAGTAGAGAAATTGTTATATAAAGAAATCAACTCTTAAACAATCATTGACTTCTTAGATCATTTCTTATGCAGCGGCTCTCCTAGGAGAGTCGCTGTATTTTTAAAGGTTACTAATTTTAAAGCAGTTCTGACTTTTTTATAAATCATATATAGAGCATAATTTTTGTCGTGGTTTATAGGTATGATAATAGGAGTGTATACGTTTAGCATTTTTATATAGATTGTCTTAGAAAAGAGCAGGCACCAATCCAAAGAATTTCTGGCTCTGCCTCAGGAGATAATATGTCAAGATATCAAACAATTGTTCATCCACTGCCCCCATACTTTGATGAATCATCAAAGGTTTTAATTTTAGGTAGTTTTCCTTCTGTAAAAACGAGGGAGTCTAAGTTTTTTTATGGTCATAAACAAAATCGTTTTTGGCGATTGATAGCAGAATTATTAGACGAACCTCGTCCTGAAAGTGTTGCGGAGAAACGACAATTTTTAAAGGATCACCATATAGCTTGTTGGGATGTGATTTATCAGTGTGACATTGTAGGGTCGAGCGATAGTAGCATCCGGAATGTTGTTCCGACAGATTTGCGTCCTTTGCTTTCCGGAGCGCCCATTCAACAGATTTTTGTAAATGGAAGAACTGCCGAACGATATTATAATAAATTCCATAAAAAGGTTTTGGGAAGAGATTGCATACCGTTGCCCAGCACTAGCCCAGCCAATGCTGCGTGGTCTTTAGACGACTTAAAAACTAAATGGCATCAAGTGACGGACTTACTCTACGAACAGGTAAAGTAACAAAAACACATATTGTGGCTTTAAAGGATGTGTCACAATTTGACAGAGTATAGATTTTTAAAATAAACTACCGTCTTGAGGTCATTTTATGTTCAAACGATTATACAATAATTTTAGCTGGTTTATTCACCTTTACAGGCGTCCATATGCGTTTGCGCTGATTTTCCTGGTGATCAATTATGCACTGTCTCTCGTTCCACCTTGGATGGTGGGTACGGTAGCAGATGGCTTAATTGGTGGCGATTTGCAACTTGGGGGCTTTGTGCGTTTAATTATCTTACTCCTACTAACTGTAGGTGCTCTCTACGGCGTCAATTATCTTTGGAATGTGCGCTTGCTCAAAGCTGGAGACGAAATTGCCAGAGTATCAAGACAGCGCTTGATGGAGCGCTTTCGTCGCCAAGGTCCTAAATTTTATTCTGAACATTCTGTTGGATCTTTGCTTGGTAAGTCAACCAATGATGTTGTTGCATTAACCAATACGGCGGGATACGCAGTGATGGCACTTTGTGATGCGGCCATGCAACCTTTAGCTTTGATATTGATTATGGGCATTCAAGTATCCTGGAAGATGACATTCTTTTCCCTTTTGCCATTGCCACTCGTTATGGTTTTATCTCTCTACGTTGGTAAGAAAATGTATCCTTTGTATGACCAAGCTCAGGTAGCATTTGATGAGATGAACAGTATGGTTTTAGATAATGTATCAGGCGTAAGAGTGGTACGTGCCTACGGTCGCCAACAGCAGCAGATCGATGCCTTTGCTGAAGAAAGCAAACGGCTTTATAAAAGTAATATGAAAGTGGTTCGATACAGTGTATTGTTTCCTGTCATATCGAAATTGATTCCTGGGTTTTCTTATGCAATTGCCCTTGCTATGGGTGGTTTCATGGTGTCCAGCGGTCAAATTTCGGCTGGCGACATGGTGTCATTTATCATTTACTTAGACATGATGGTCTGGCCGATGTTTGCTCTGGGTGATTTTATTAATGTGGCACAAATGGGCGTCGCTTCGATGGAGCGTATTCAAGAACTTTTGGATGAGCCCTTTGATGTCGTAGATCGTCCAGATGCTGTACCTTATGATACATCCTCAGATATTGAATTTAGACAGTTTAATTTTACTTATCCAGGTGCTGAAGATGCCACCTTAAAAAATATATCTTTTAAATTAAAAGAGGGGCAGACATTGGGCATTGTGGGTTGCGTAGGCGCAGGTAAATCTACGCTTTTAAAACAATTTTTACGTTATTATCCATTAAATGGAGAGCATATCTTATTGGGTGGAAAACCGCTGCAAAATTATCAAATAGCATCCCTCCGCAGTCGCATAGGTTACTGTTCACAACAACCATTTTTATTTTCAGCGTCGATCAAAGAGAATATCCTGTTTGGAAATATGCCCCCTGTGGCAGATGCCACCGCTCGATTGGAGGAAGTTGTCGATTTAGCGGACTTGCGCAAAGATCTGATGGAAATGCCACGAGGCATTGAAACGCGAACGGGTGAGAAGGGAGTGACCCTCTCTGGTGGACAACGCCAGCGCATATGCATTGCTAGGGCGCTATTTAAGAATCCTGATATTCTCATCTTGGACGACAGTCTTTCTGCCGTTGATGCGACTACTGAAACTCACATATTAGAGCGACTGCAAGCAGAGCGGAAAGGCAAGACTACTTTGATTAGCGCCCATCGCCTTTCCTGTGTCATGCACGCCGACTGGATTCTTGTGTTAGACGACGGTTCTATTCGCCAACAAGGTACTCACGACATGCTCCTGGAAAATGATTCTTGGTATAGAAAACAATACTATTATCAACTAGCCTCAGGTGGAGAGATGCGAAATCAGACAGTAGGAGGAGGTTGCGGGTATGACTAAACATAAAGAAAAATACCGTTTCCGTCGTCGACGTCTGTGGCATTATGCTAAACTTTCGGGTAGCAGTCTTTTTACTGGGGTCATCCTAATGTTGTTTTCGGTAATTTTTGACTTGTTAGGTCCCTATATTGTCGGTTACATCGTCGACAGTCAGTTTGAACTAGCGTCGATTAGTCCGCGCCCTGAATTACTACTTTATTTAATTGCTGCCTTTGTAGGTTGTGTCATTATTGCTTCAGCACTGCGTTATGCAGGTTCATATTTTTTAAATAAAACTGCCAACAAGGTGGTTCAGTATATGCAAAAAGATGCCTTTGCCCATGTTCAGAGACTGCCGTTTCGCTATTTTGATCGCCTACCAGCAGGAAGTATCGTTTCAAGGATCACTAATGATACCAAGGCTGTGCGCACATTTTTCCAAGTGGTATTGTCACAAATTTTGATCGCCTTGCTCTATTGTTTTGGCATCTTAGGCAGCCTGACACTTATAGATTTGAGACTAATGGGACTAGCCATGTTTTCCATGCCCTTTATTATCTTAATCGTCCGAGATTATCGCAAGAAGGCTTCCCATTACACACATGAACATCGCAGAGCCTATGGTGAACTAAACGGCGTGATCAACGAAATGATCCAAGGTATGCCAGAGATTCAAGCAAATAACCGTGAAGAGTCTAGCAAAGAAGCATTTGACGCTATCAATAACGAGGTCTATAAGCAAGCTGCTTCTATGTCAAATTTATATGCATATAGTGCATACAACATCACACAGATGGTTCAGTATTTGATGTTCACACTGGTATTGATCCTTTTTGGTTACAGCCAATTCAGAGGCATCAATATGATGCCGATCGGTCATCTCTACGTATTTATCGACTATATGACCAAATTGTTTAACCAGGTTTCCAACGGCATGAGCCGTATTGGTGACATGGAGCGGTCATTTAGTGCTGCCGACCACATATTTGAATTATTACAAATTCCTACCGAGCAAGTGGATCACCTTCCGCGTCGAGATAAACCATTATCAGGCAATGTTATTTTTGAAGATATTACTTTTGCCTATGATAAAGTACCCGTTCTAAAAGATATCAATTTTTCTGTAGCGGCTGGAGAAAGAATTGCCTTTGTAGGTGCTACAGGTTCTGGTAAAAGTACGATAATGAATTTAATTTTGGGATTCTATCAACCGCAAGAAGGGTGTATTAAATTTGATGGTCTAGATATGAATACCCTGAATCGCAGTGAAATCCTTGAACACATGGCCATTGTTCTACAAGAACCATACCTTTTTAGTGGAACTGTACACAGCAATATTGCCTTAGGAGATCCCCGGATTAGCGAGAAGGAAAGTGAAGCCAGTCTGCGACGAGTCGGTGGAGGACGTATGCTGGAACGGCTCCCTGAAGGTATAAACACAATAGTAAAAGAGAGAGGGGCAGAATTTTCTGTAGGAGAGCGACAGCTGATTGCTTTTGCACGAGCCTTAGTGCGCAATCCTCGCATATTGATCCTTGATGAGGCGACAGCCAGCATTGATTCTGACACAGAGGCACTTATTCAACAGGGCATCGCCGCCCTGTCCCAGGGACGCACTACATTTATGATTGCACATCGCCTTTCGACCATCCGAGAAGCGGAACAGATCGTTGTTTTGGATAAAGGTCGCATCGTGGAACGGGGAGACCACGCAAAATTGATGGAACAACAAGGGATTTACTATGATTTATATCAGGCGTCCACAGGCAAAGAGCAGCAGATTGCTGAGTGTTTTTAACACCCCTTATGTTAGATATGTGTTAAAATATCTTAAAAATTTTATAATCCATGGACAGCTAATGAGCATAGACCTAGAATAGAGATAATTACGATATATTCAGAATGGCTTAAATATGATTTAATGTTCAAGCTTATACTTATAGATTTCAAGATGCTCTTCGATCGATATTTATGCTGACAACTTCTCAGGATAAAATATTAGAGCGAATGGACGTTTGGGAATGGGACAGTTGATTGATCCTTATCAATAGGGAGTCATACTCATGCAAAAAGAATTACAAACGTATGTGGATGAATTATTTACCGATATTTCTCCAACTGCTAAGTCAGAAGCAGTAAAGAATGAATTGCTGCAGCGTATGCAGAACAAGTACGATCAATATGTTAAGACGGGCATGGGTGAAGAAACAGCCTATAAGAAAGTAGTTGATTCAGTGGAAGAAATATCTGAACTTGATATTGATTTGAATCAGATTCAATTTTCTGTCAATCATGAACATGAACGGGATGAAATCTATTCCCAGAAAGAGTATAAAAGCCAACGACGTTCTGTTTTACTTTTCTTAGGGATTGGGCTTTATCTACTTGCAATAGCTGCAGCAGTGGCGATTCCTTCAGTTGGTGGCGTACTTTTAATGATCTTGGTTGCTGCTATAGCGACGAGCTTGGTGGTTTTATCTCTTACGATCTTTAATGATAAAAAGAAACCCACGGTAAATGATAAGATCCAAGAAAACCAAAATAATAATCGAACTTAAATAAAAAAAGTACAATCTTATAATAGAAAAGCTGCTGTTTATCAGAGGTTAAACAGCAGCTTTCCTTATTTAACAATTGCAGTGTGTAATACTTTATAATTTGCTATCTGCGAATCGCTTTAACAATTGCAATCAGTATTATTGATCCAATTAAAGCAACAATAAATGACCAAATATTGAATCCAGTAACGCCAGTACTGCCAATCAGAGACATGACAAAACCGCCAATTAATCCGCCGATAATACCGACCACGATATTGGCAATTGCTCCCATGCTAGCATCTGTACCCATGATTTTACTGGCAATCCAGCCAGCTAATCCGCCGATTATAATCCAACTAATAATTCCCTAAGAAATACTCCTTTATATGTGGCATAATTGACTTGTTTTGCACACAATTGAATGCATGCTTCTTTACAATTTAATTTTATTTTGCAATAAGATTTTGTCAATGACAAATTTTATATAAATGATAGATAAATTGACAAATATTTGATGATTATCCTGGGTTGAACTGTCAATTTGTCATTATAAAATATGATTTTTCGAAAAAATTATAAAGACGATTTTAGTAGATGATATCTATGACGGGAAAAAATAAGTTTAAAAAGCTACACCTTCGTGTTTAAAGACGACAGCTACCGTTCGGAAGAGAATTTTAATATCTATTAGAGCTGAAGCCTGGTGGAGATACTCTCTATCCAGAAGCATTTTTTGAGTCAAAGTAATGTCATCGCGACCACTAACCTGGGCAAGCCCCGTCATGCCAGGGCGCAAATAATAAATGTTGTTGTCCTTGCGAAAACGATCGATTTCTTTCTCTCCAGGGATCAGGGGGCGGTGCCCTACCAAACTCATATCACCTTTGAAAACATTAAATAATTGAGTCAATTCATCAAGACTCGTTCGTCGTAAAAAACTGCCCACTTTAGTTATATAATTTTTTGAGTCTTTAAAATCTGCTGTCGATTTATCTTTCGGTGCTTCGGTAGACATAGTGCGGAATTTATAGATGGTAAACAATTTACCATCTTTGCCTACTCGTTTTTGTTTAAAGATCGCTTTTCCCTCGGAGTCGATTCGTATGGCAATAGCGATAATTAATAAAATTGGCGACAATAAAATAATTGCAAGGAGACTAATCAGCAAGTCTGCTAAACGCTTGAAGACGACGTAAACACGCTGGCTTCTGGTAGGGGTAAAACTTACAGCCTCCAGCCGTATGCGTTCATAATATGGCTTAATGTCCGGATTTAATGCCGGAACTTGCTGTAGATTTGAAACCACCTAGTCCTCCCGAATATTTTAATAAAAATAATATCTAAAAAAGTATATCATATTGCATTAAACAACTAATTAAATTATTAATGTTTCTGTAAATTAGTCAAATTAAATAAACTATGTTCTTAACAAAAGAATCATGTAAGTCAAGTATTTTTTGTAGAAATAATGCATTTAATAAATTATATATCATAAAATGGTTGTGGTATGATAAAAAGCAAATATCTGACCTGAAAGGATAAAAAGATGGAAAAGACACCATTCATTACAATAGATGAACTTAAAAAAATTACTGCCAATTATCCGACACCATTTCATCTATATGATGAAGCAGGAATAAGAGAGACGGCTAGAGCTGTTTATGATGCATTTTCTTGGAATCCGGGATTCAAAGAATATTTTGCTGTCAAAGCAACGCCCAATCCTCGTATTTTAGATATTTTAAAGGAAGAAGGGTGTGGGGTGGACTGTTCTTCATATACCGAATTAATGATGAGTGATCGTTGCGGTTTTAGTGGGGATCAGATCATGTTTTCTTCTAA
>JAAYOA010000034.1 GCA_012520525.1 Clostridiaceae bacterium
CCAAACACACCGCATTCATCATGAAGTTCACTATCCATAAATATCTCCTCTGAACCCATATGTTGCCATGTTTTATAATCGATTATTTAATTTATCTTGTAATCGCTTATTTTTAACGTTGACGCCTTCAGTTAACTCAGACTTAAAAGCAATGAGCTTGTTTTGTAGTTGCTCATCGCTTAAGGCTAAAATTTGCGCACTTAGAATCGCTGCGTTGGCAGCGCCATTAATGGCTACAGTAGCGACAGGTATACCTGTGGGCATCTGCACCTCCGCCAACAAAGCATCGACCCCCTGAAGAGGCCCCACAGCCAAGGGCACACCAATCACCGGAAGCGTGGTAAATGCCGCTAAAACACCCGGCAGATGAGCCGCTAACCCCGCCGCTGCTATGATGACGTCAAATCCACGTTGGGCTGCATTCTTTGCTAGATCAGCAGCTCTATCAGGACTCCTATGAGCCGAACAGATGGTTGCTTCCCAAGCAATATCAAAGGCGTCCAGCCTGTCCATGCAAGCTTCCATAAGTGGTAAATCTGAGTCGCTTCCCATAACAATTAAAACTTTACTGTTCATTAATGTCCTCCAGATGCTTTCTGTTTATTGGCTAGCCAGGCATTGATAAATCCATCGAGTTCGCCATCCATGACTGCATCTACATTACCTTCTTCGTAGTTAGTTCGATGATCTTTAACCATAGTGTATGGACAAAATACATAGGATCGAATTTGGCTGCCCCAGGCAATGTCCATCTGGTTGCCCTTAAGGTCTTCAATACGATCGAGTTGAGCTTGCTGAGCCATAGCAAACAGCTTAGATTTTAACATGGTCATACAGGTCTCTCGATTTTGTAACTGGGACCGTTCACTCTGACACTGCACCACGACACCTGTCGGTAAGTGAGTCATACGCACCGCAGAAGATGTTTTATTGACATGCTGCCCGCCTGCACCTGAAGCACGGTAAGTATCAACCCGGAGATCTTCAGACCGAATATTAATTTCTATACTCTTATCCAATTCAGGCAATACTTCCAAAGAAGCGAACGAAGTATGGCGGCGACCAGACGAATCAAAAGGTGATATTCTGACAAGTCGATGAACCCCCATTTCAGATCTCAGATAGCCGTAGGCATTGTCTCCACTTATGCGGAATGACACCGACTTAATGCCTGCTTCGTCGCCATCTAAATAATCCAGTTCTTCTACCTCAAAGTTATGGGACTCTGCCCAGCGAATATACATCCGATAGAGCATACTTGTCCAATCTTGGGCTTCTGTTCCGCCTGCTCCCGCATGAAGAGTTAGAATGGCATTTAAACGATCGTACTCATCGGTAAAGAGAGTTTCTAGCCGCAGAGTATCATAATCGCGCTTCAACTTTTCAACGCTTGTCTTGGTTTCGTCAAGCAAATCTTGATCGCCTTCTTCGATCCCCATTTCGCAGAGAACGATGAGATCTTCCCATTCATTACTCAAATTTTCCATGCGCTGGACACGCCGCGTCAGGCGGGTAATCTGTGTCTGGATTTCCTGAGCTTTTTCTGGATCGTTCCAAAAATCAGGTTCCTGAGCTCGTGCTTCTAATTCAGCTACCCGATCTTTTGTTTCATTGATGTGCAACGCTTCCCGCAAAGTCTGCAGATCGTCTTCCATATTTTCTAATTCGTATTTTATTTGTTCAAATTCAAGCATTTATGTCTCCGACTGTTTGCGATCAATGCAATTATATTCATTCGAAAGAGCATTAAAGTGAGCTAATAAAGTTTTCTAACCGATTCATAGCAGCTTCAATAGTTTCAAAAGCCGCTGCATAACTGATACGCACGTGGCCTTCTCCACAATTCCCAAAAGCACTGCCAGGAATAATGGCTACCTTTTGTTCCTGTAAAAGACGTTCACAAAAGGTATTCGAATCCATACCAAAACGGGAAATATCGGGAAAGATATAGAACGCTCCGAGTGGTTCAAAACATTCAATCCCCATTTCCAACAGACGGCGATAGATATAGCGACGGCGATAATTATACTCATTGACCATCTTCTCCACTTCACTGTCGCAATTGCGTAGTGCCTCTATAGCTGCATACTGGGCAGTCGTCGGCGCGCTCATAATGACAAACTGATGGATCTTATTAATGGCCTGTGCTATGTCTTTATGTGCCAACGCGTAACCAATTCGCCAACCTGTCATCGCAAAAGCTTTTGAAAATCCGCCGACGATAACGGTGCGATCCTGCATATCCGGTACATTGGCGATGGAAAAGTGGCGTGCCTCGCCATAAGTTAATTGTGCATATAACTCGTCTGACACGATCGAGATCTGAGGATGTTTACGGAGTACAGGTAGCAAAGCCTCAATATCACTTTGATCCATGATTGCACCTGTCGGATTATTAGGAAAACCCAAAATTAGTAGACGTGTCTTTGGTGTTATAGCTGCCTCTAATTCTTCCGGTGTCAACTTAAACTGATTTTCTTTTTTTAAAGAAATAGGAACTGACACGGCATTCGCCAGACCGACACTCGCTTTATATGAAACAAAGCATGGTTCAGGAATAATCACTTCGTCGCCAGGGTCAATTAAAGCGCGGATAGCATCATCAAGAGCTTCACTGCCGCCTACAGTGACTACTATTTCAGTTTTAGGATCATAGGTTAAGTTATATTTTTCCTCGGTGTACTCAGAAATTGTGTTGCGCAAAGCCATTAGACCTTGATTGGCAGTATAGTGGGTATAACCTTGTTCCAACGAATAAATACCCATTTCTCGCACCCTCCATGGAGTGACAAAATCAGGTTCACCTATGGAAAGTGAGAGCACCTCGCCCTTAAGTTCATTCGCCAAATCAAAAAAACGACGGATACCCGAGGGCTCAATGGAATTCACCCGACTTGAGAGTCTTGTTATTGGTTCATTAGCGGAATCCTTAGGTAATCCGTTTGTCTCATTATGTCGCCCAATCATAGAACCACCGTCTCTCGATCATCTGACTCATCAACTGAAAAAGTAACACCGTTCACTTTATAGTTTTGCAAAATAAAGTGGGTGCGCGTGGATAAGACACCATCTATTGGCGCTATCTTTTCGGACACAAATTGAGCAACGGATTGTAAATTTTTAGATACAACAATAACCATCAGATCATAATCACCAGATACCAAGTAGCAATCTTTAACCTCTGGATAACTATAAATACGCCGGGCAATTCTGCCAAACCCGCGATCTCGCTGGGGGGTAGTGCTGACCTCAATCATCGCCTTGACAGATTCAAAAGGCGTTTTGGTCCAATCGATCATGGCTGAATAACCCATAATCACGTGATCTTTCTCCAATTGATCGATTTCTTTTTGTACTTCTTCTTCACTCATATCGAGCATACGAGCCATATCACTGGTTTCAAGGCGACGCTGACTAAATAGCAGCTGTAAAATTGCATTACGTTTTTCCATATACGACCTCATTTCCTGTCTGGTAAAATATCCTGCACTGATTAATTCCACGACCTGCGGACAGTATTATATTTTTTTATTATCACAATTGCCGATAGTTAGTGTAAAGGATTGCCAAATATTCATTTCCCATTCATATCCTGATCACGATCAGACGGCTCTTGTTCATTTGGCAACGACGCATCAGGGCGATCTTGTTGGCTAGAACCACCTCGAATTGAATGGTCATCATTCAACTGGAAAGGAGAATCACTCTGAGACGGTTTACTATTCTCTTTATAACGTGAAAGATTCCTTATCTCGGGTATGAAAACATCATCAGGAAGAGGTGTTAATGTGTCATTAAAGATATCCTTCATATCTGTCATCACCATGAAACCACTTTTAAGAACCGTTACCTGTCGTGTATAAAATACATACAAAAGACCTAAGAGTCGACCTTTCATCAAAGCAAAAATTGTCGTCAGAAATGCCATTAAGACTTGTAGAATGAACATCTGATCCGGAGCAATATAACCGACGACCATTGTAATTAAACGTTTAATTGAATTGAGAAAGAAAAAGCTCAAAAAAATACTTAATTTATGGGTTCGTGTCAATGTCCAACTCCGCTTCACAGCCTCGAAAAACGACATACGCTTTTCGCTAAAAAGAAAAGGCATAAACGACAAACCACAAAGAATCACAATAATCGGTAGCCACATTAAAAATGAACTTAAGATAGTCGGAATGATCAACATCAACACCAAAAGAATTAACTTTGGCAAACTTCTCAACATTGCTTTAATACCCAAAGCTGCCGGTTGCTTTAACCGTTCCGATGTGTAAGCCCCTGCATACAATAAGCCCATAAATATATTAAAAAGGAACAGCAAAATCTGTACACTTAGGAAAATCAAATTTCCTTTTGTCAGAGGTATGTCCGAGGGTGTAAGAGACTCAGTCGTTGAGTTGAAACCAATAAGTTGAATCTGATCGTTTAAAAATTGCAACAAGGCATCAAAATTGCGATCTCCTGGACTTAAAATTGCTATAAAGAGATTGACAGCCAACAAGATCACAAACAAGATTCGCGGAAAACGTTCCTCCTTCAGCTTGTGAAATTTTAATGCTTCTATTGAAAAAACTATGCCCAAAATAACTCCTTTGCCATTTACTAAATATATACTACAGCGGCAAAATTCTAAGCACAGCGTAATCATCTGTGCTGACTCCCGCCTCCTCGAGACACTTTGCCAAGGCACCTTCAGACATGAAGACAGAACGTCCCACCTCTATAGCCTGGCTGTTGTTCTCGGTAATAACTGTTCTAGGTTCGTATGCCGCAAGTGCTGATATCACACGGTCGGCGATTGCTGATGAAAGGCGAATAAATGCATGCACTTGCGCCTCCTCATGTAAGATGAGGCGGTCTGTTTCTAGTGGCAACCAGCGTTCGACACAGGCTTCGTGGTATGGCACTGTTGCAATTTCGATGATATCGGCCACAACTGCACTAGCAGTTGGCAAAGTACCTGCACCTTGACCATAAAACATGGCATCACCAATCGCATTTCCTGTGACATAAATGGCATTAAAAACACCGTGTACACTTGCTAAAGGATGGGTCTCGCCCACGAGATGAGGGGCAACGATCAAAGTCATCCGGTCCTCCGAATCTCGCGTCATAGCGGCAATTAATTTTAATTTATATCCCAAACGATTGGCGATTGTCGTATCAACGGACTGAAGATGACGAATACCTTCTGTATAAATTATATCGTCGGGGATATCTTCTTCCATAAGTAAGCTTGCTAAAATAGCTAGTTTTCGACGTGCATCGATGCCATCTACATCGGCTGCCGGATCTTGTTCAGCATATCCCAGTTCTTGGGCTTCAGTCAGGGCTTGACCAAACGGAATGCCCCCATGCTCCATGCGATCTAAAATAAAGTTTGTCGTACCATTGACGATACCAGACACTCTCTCGATCCGATTACCTGCTAAATCCCTGCGGAGCGAACGTATAATAGGTATGCCTCCACCAACACTTGCCTCGTAAAGATAGCGTACATTCTTTTCTGCAGCGATTTCAAGCAATTCAGCGCCATGCAGGGCAACTAATTCTTTGTTGGAGGTCACAACGTGTTTGCCCGCTGTCAGGGCTTGTTTTGTGTATTCATAAGCGATTGTCGCCCCTCCTATTGTTTCGACGACGATATCGATCGAAGGATCGGCAAAAACTTTTGCTGCATCCTTGGTAATTATATCGGCATAGGGATCGTCGGGAAACTCACGTATATCAACTATTGCCGTCACTGCAAGATCCTTGACATAATTGAGACATGATCCAGTTGCGCAGTCTGCAATGACTTTAGCAACTCCACTTCCCACAACACCATAACCTAATATAGCAACATTCATTTATTTGACCTCCACACTAGTTAACTCTTTTCAAAATTTGATGTGATCGAACGCCGTGAATCTGCCCCAACCGAATCATTAATTCTGGAACTTCGACGTGATCAGGGTTGGTTTCAATAGAAAGTGTAATATCTACAAGCCCATTGATCGGCATAGTTTGATTGATTGTCAAAACATTACATTGAGCATCGGTTAAACAATGAATAATCTCTGCTAAAAGACCCGGTGTGTTCTCTACGATTAACACAACAGTCATAAGGTTAATACTTTTCATGTCAAAGTTAGGACGAATAGCATCCCTGTATTTGTAATAAGAACTTCTAGAAAGTCCGACTTTTTTGACAGCCTCATTGACTGATTGCGCGACACCCTTTGCCAACAGCTCTTTTGCTCGGATCACTTTGACAAAGACTTCGGGCAACATATCGCCTCTGATCAAATAGTAGTCTTTATCAGGCATATTTCACTTCCATTCTCTGTTTAATATAATAAACACATATGAATGATCATATAATATTTTAAATTGTTTGCATAGATTAGAAAGCCAATTGTTTGTCACAGACGGACATTATTTTGTCTCTTTGAGCAATTTTTTTGCCATTTTACGCACGGCGACACCGCGGTGGGAACACATATTCTTTAATTCTGGAGGCAATTCAGCTGACGTCACGAGGAGGTTAGGCAGATAAAAAATAGGGTCATAGCCGAAGCCATTTTGTCCGCGCGGGGTATCCGTTATGCACCCAGCCATTTCGCCTAAGACCGTAAAAGCACTTCCGTCCGGGCGGACAACTGCCACTGCACAGATAAACCTGGCCGTCCAATCGTCAGGATCCACTGAAGCAAGTAAATCCCATAAATATTTGAATTTCGTTGGATAATCCGTTTCTTCCCCTGCAAAGCGACTGGAATAAATCCCCGGTGCTCCGCCCAAGGCATCGACACATAAACCAGAATCATCGGCCATGACATAGGCATCTGGACAATAGGGATGTACCGCTTTTGCTTTAATTAATGCATTAGCAGGAAAACTCACACCGTCTTCAATCACTTCCTCATCAAAACCCACGTCCTTTTGCGACATCACCTCGAAAGGCAAATCTTTCAGGATCGCTTTTATTTCTTTTATCTTATCTCTGTTGTGTGTGGCAACAACTAATTTCATTATCAATTCCTTTCACCGACATCAACCGCGTCGGAAATCAAATTATCAACACTATAGATTTATGCCTCAATTATTATTATCTGCGCCAACCCGCCGGCAGTTCATTTTTAAGCATTCGTCCTCCCAGTTGAGTCCACCCCAGCGACAATCCGTTTACACAGACAGGCAACCAATTTGATTCGGCTTCTTGGGCATTCAAATCTCCCTTTTGTTCAACCAATTTGATCTCTGTTAAATCTAAAGTGTTGCCACTCAAATACGCCTGTAAATGGTCCGCTGCCAAAGTCAAATCAATGTACTGCAAGAAATCCACTGCTGTAAACAGACGCAACAGAGCCTGGGATGGACGAAAATTAGATTTTTTTTGTCCTTCGTGAAGTGTTCCCAAATAAATACCTGGTTTAATCCATTTAAGTTTATTTAAATAAGGAATCAAGTCCCACCGAACCCCATTCAAGTGTTCTCCACGTACCACAAGTAAACGATCATTACTAATAATTTCATTGTACAATTTAGCACTTGGAAGATTTTCGCTTCCAGTAAAACAATTTTGAAAAAAATGACGAAAGGCATCGGGGGGCGAAATAATTGAAGAGTGTGATTTAGGTTGTCTGATTCGACTACGGTGTTTTTTCCGTCGGCGTTTTTGTTCTGTGTCAACTTTTTTAAAAGATCGCGTTGGATGCATAGGTGCATTTGCCGAAGCACCTAAACTTTGAATCACAGATTCCTGTTCAACTGTCTCTACTTTATTTCCAGCTTTCCTTAAACGTGCGCAAAATTGACCGTCACCAGCACCGTGATGAGGCCATACTCTCACCATGGCATCAGCATTAGCTGTACCAATCCCTGTGCTGACCCCTGTCACAGAAGGCAAGAACAGGTGGGCATCTTCGCACACAGCATCTGGATTTAATGTCAAAAATTTTTCAACAACATCTTCATTCTCAAGTTGCGAAAAAGTACAAGTTGAATAAACTAAAACACCTCCTGGTCGCAACAACCGCCAGGCCGCCTGTAAAATCTTCAACTGCACTTGACAACACTGCTCAGGACCAAATTCCAGCCAGTGAACCATTGCCGATGGCTGACGCCGAAAAAGCCCCTCTCCCGAACAAGGTGCATCAACAAGAATGCGGTCAAACCGCTCTGGCATTATATCTGCTAAGCGCTCCGGTGTTTCATTGGTAATCACACAATTGAATAAGCCAAGGCGTTCACAATTATGCAACAAAGCTCGACAACGCTTTACATCAATTTCATTGGCAACGAGTACACCCTGACTCGCCATGTCATTGGCAATCCCAGCTGCTTTACCGCCTGGTGCAGCGCATAAATCCAGTATCCATTCGCCCGGTTTTGCACCTAAAACTTGAGCAGGCAACATCGCCGACGGATCTTGTAAATAAAAAGCGCCGGCTTCATACCAATCTGTAGCTGAAGCCCTCATTCCTTCAGGGAGATAATAACCCTGTTCATTCCAAGACACTGTCTCCAATGGTTCCAAGAAATCCTTCAATCGCCGACAGTTCGGTTTCGTTAAATTATGTATGCGATTGACATTTAACAAAAGACCCTTGGCAGGACTTTCAGCAAAAGTTGCTAAAAATGCTGACCATTCATCAGGAGACAAAAGTTCCGCCATATATTCCAGCCAAGCTCTGGGAAATCCCATTTCGTCCATCACAAGCGCCTCCGAAATGTCTTCGGAATCTGTAGTAAAAAACTCTCTCTTCTCCTGTGAGGGCGTCATGTCTTTCTTTCACCTCACAGTTCCAAGAAATCTGCACATTGAAAGGCAATCCTCTTTATGGTTCTAGGATTAAAGGGGTCAGGGATCTTTGCACTATTTAGCAGGCGCAGACATGTGTCATCAAAAGTCATCGTGCAAAATGTCTCAAACGCTGTTAAAGCTTCGCTGCGCCTTCTATTGGCAATGTCCCATAAACTAAGTCCTGTAATTATAGCTACAACCTTCGATAAAGATGAGTAAGGTTCGATATAGGTCGATTGGCAGCAAAGCCATAAACTGGCTTGCCGTTTTAACCATTCCGAATCATCACATAGATCTGGAAAATAACGCTGAACAAGACGCAGCCAGAACCTATACCATCGCTCCGATGACCTGGTATTGACCGTAAACAGTTGCACTTGAAATTCATCTAGCATCGCTTGTAAAGGTAATTCCAGCAGTAAATTTTGCATATGCCACCGAGTCCAAAAATCAGCCATTTCGACATTTTCAAAGATAGTCTCACAACCAAAATAACTTAGACATTCCATGCCTTTTCCCCAAATCCGAACTGTAGCCAAAGACGGATCTTGATAGAAGAAGTAGCGATTTTTTTCTTGACAGCAGAGATAACCATAAGCGCGCCCTGCCATATTGAAATAATCAGCTAGGCTCTCGCAGCTCAATTTGCGGTTTGTAAAAATGACAGGTAGTGCCGGATCTGTCAACCGAAAACACTTGTTATGAACAAACTCATCAGGTCGATGGAAGGATTGAACATACTCTAAATCATACAAAGCTTCCCAAAATGGAGGCGAACAACCTGCCAGACTATCCACAAGACCTTGATTAATTTTTAAATTATGTTGTCGTTGGTCTCGCTCTGGAGCAAAAATCAGCTCGTCTATTTTTTGTTCTGTCCAAGGGATGTAGGATGCACTAAAGATATCAGCTGGTGCTGATCCCCCCATCTCTTTTATTTTTGTGCGAATGCGGGCTGCTAGTGGTACGATATAGCGTTCTATTGTATAGCGTAAAGAACGCGCCTCATCCGGGTCAAAATCGAAATAGCCCAAGCGACGGTAACCAAATTCGAGGAAACTGGGAAATCCTTGTTTTTGTGCCAAAGTATGCCGGACATCAATCAATTCTCCAACCATCTCCAACATCCGCGCTTCATCAGGTTGTTGATAAGGAACTGCTATATCTAGATCCTTAGGTAAGTCTGGAAAAATATCACCAATCTGGCGCAAATCAGACACCAGCTCCACTTCTTCTGTCTGTTCTACAGACAGATGGTCTCGATTAATTGCAGTTTGGTTATGGGCATTTAAAATGGGCAACTTTCCCGTCAGACGGGCAATTCCACTAAGTAAATCGCTGCGCTCCAATATGACCTGATAAATCTCGTCCATAAGCTCTCGCATAAGTCGCCGATCCCTAAAATGCCGTTGTAATTCATGTTGATAAAAAATATCATGGGGATCTAAATTGTGACACATGCCTGCGAGGGCATAAGCCTGCTGATAGCGATCAAGAATTTCTTTGAGAGGCTGGATTTCATGTAAAATATCAGCCACATTCTCCGAAAACTCCAAATGATCTCTACTTTGACGTGCCAACATACGAATCTCATTGAGAAACACCGGTTTATAAATAAGCTCACTAAATTTAGGATAACGACTCATGTCCGGCCATCCATCAAAATTTTTCTCGATTCGATTTGTTTCTTTATCTGCTGCCATAATGTTCCTATCTTTACATCTTTTCTACCGCTTCGATTCCCAGCAAGTTTAGACCCGTCTTTAAAACCCGACAGACGGCACGACAAAGGCACAATCTTGACTGTCTCAAATTTGTATCTTCTATATTCAAAATAGAATCATTATTATAAAATTTATTGAAAAGTCGAGCAATTAAATTGATCTGTCTCGCAATCATGAATGGCTCATTTGCACTGGCTGCATTTTGAATTGCCTCAGGAAAATCAGCCATAGCACGCACAAGCTGGAAAGTCGTGTCATTTTCAATGGCAGCTAATTCCAAAGTGCTCGGATCCGCTGTCGCATCAACCTCATTTGCTCGGCGCAATATACTCTTAGCCCTAGCGTAGGTATACTGTAAGTATGGTGCAGTATCGCCATCAAAGTCCAGAACTTCTTCCCATTTAAAGACAATATCTCGCTCGCGACCATTCTTGAGGAAAATATATAAAATTGCACCAAGTCCGACCTTTTCTGCAATGGCATCGATTGTTTCGGCTGACATATCATCCCCTCGCTCGGTGGCATTTGTCTCAATGATTTGGCGAGTCTTCTTTACTGCTTCAGCAAAAAGATCATCCAGTTTTATTACCTTTCCAGAACGGGTGCTCAATGCTCCGTCCGGAAACTTCACCGTACCAAAGCCCACATGTTCACAGCGGTCGGCACAGGGTTCACCAGCTTTCTTTAAAACAGCAAATATCTGTTTAAAATGAAGTTGCTGAGGCAAACCGACAACATAAATATTGCGGTTGAAATTCCAAGTTTTATCACGATATAAAACCGCAGCAATATCTCTGGAAGCATAGATTGTCGTACCATCTGACTTGAGAATAATACAAGGAGGCAAATTAAATTCATCCAATCGCACAACTTGCGCCCCCTCACTTTCCTCTAAAAGATTCTTTTCTTTCAGCATTTCGACGACAGCGGGAATTTGGTCACTGTAAAAACTTTCGCCATTTAAGTTATCAAACTTGATGCCTAAGCGATCGTAAACACGATTAAACTCAATTAAACTGACCTCGCGGAAACGAGACCAAAGCTGAGTTTCATGTTCTGCTCCAGCTTCCAGTCTTTGGAATGCTTCCCTGGCTTCTTTTTCTAAGATCGAAACACCTTTTTCGTCAATTTCTTGTTCCGCTTCATCGTGAAATTTGACATATATGCGCAACAGTTCATCAATTGGTTCTCTGAGTAACTCCTCTTCATTGCCCCAACGATCATAGGCGACAATTAATTTACCAAATTGAGTGCCGTAATCGCCGAGATGATTGAGACGTTTCGTATCATAGCCGAGGTGGTCATAAATACGTGCCAGGGACTCTCCCAAAATCGTCGTAAATCCATGTCCGATATGGAAAGGTTTCGCTATGTTAGGTGAAGAAAATTCTACCAAAATAGTCTGACCCTTCCCTAGATCACTTACCCCAGGCTCTTGTTCGGAGTGAAGAATAGAAGTGATTTCATCTTGAATAAATCGACTTCGATTTATAAAAAAATTGAGATAACCACCAGTTTGTCTGACCTCAGTTAAATAATCCGGCAAAGGTTGCATTTTTTCTGCCAATTCTTCGGCGATCAGGTTCGGAGCTTTACGCATGGTCTTTGCCAATTTAAAACAGGGCAACGCATAGTCACCTAATTCAGGTTGTGGTGGTACTTCCAAAAAATCTTTGACGATGTCCGTTGATAAATCAGTTTCCTGAGATATTAATGTCGATAATTCAGCGACAAAATCCATAGTGATTCCCTCGTATTCTCTTAAATTTAATTGCATCTTGACTATTGCTATTCTACCGCAAAATGAAAAATCATACATTAAAATAGTGCAGAAGTATTGCTCTCATAAAAAATTCCCCTCATTAGGTTGCGGTATTTGACCGTCCTAATTGAGGGGATTAAATTTAATTTACTAATACTTCTTTAAATTATTTTATTTGCTGATGCTATTCTCCTACGGAGTCATAATAAAACTTCAGAAATAGAATAATTCAGAAAGGGTAAATGGTTGATTGTAGAATTATTCGTGACTATCTTCGTTGACCAGATGATTATATAATTCCTTATATTTTTTAGCCGAAGAGTTCCAGCTATAATCGCCATTCATACCAGCTTCGACAAGACCTTCCCATGCCTCATCATGATTTCTATAAACATCACAGGCATATTTTGCTGTGAACAATAGTTCGTGTGCATTAATATTGCTAAAGGAGAATCCATTGCCCTCGCCGGTAAACTGATTATAAGGTGTAACTGTATCTTTTAGTCCTCCAGTTTCTCGGACAATCGGCACTGTTCCATAACGCATGGCAATCATCTGTGACAAACCACAAGGTTCAAATAAGGACGGCATCAAGAACATATCACAACCTGAATAAATTTGACGAGCAAGTTCATCATCATAACAGATATTAATTGATAGCTGGTCAGGACGATGATCGGCCATCCGCCGCAGACTGTCCTCATAGTATGGATCACCCGTTCCGAGAACAATGACTTGCATACCGCTATATAGCATTTCATCTAATACACGTGTCAATAGGTCAATTCCTTTTTGATCAACCAATCTAGTAATCATACCCAGAAGCGGCGCACCTGCATTGATGTCGAGACCAAGTCTTTCTTGTAGCGCTTCCTTACAGGCCGCCTTGCCCTCTTTATAGTTCTTCACTGTATAATTCTTGGTAATGCTTGGATCAGTTTCGGGATTATAACCGACTAGATCAATGCCATTTAAAATTCCAGTCAACTTATATGCATAATTTCTCAGCACACCATCAAGACCTTCACCGTAATATCCACTGAGAATTTCTTGTGCATATGTGGGACTAACCGTTGTTACTGCATCGGAGTACACAATACCTGCCTTTAAGAAATTGGGAACCCCGTCCTTTAACACACCATATGCTGTCATATATTGAGGTGATAGATCACAAAGGTCGGCAATTCTCTCAACGCCGTGGATGCCTTGATATTTCAAATTATGAATGGTTAGAACAGTCTTTACCTCTTTGTGATAACCATGGGGCCGATAATGGGCATCTAACAAAACTGGAATCATGCCTGCCTGCCAATCATTGCAGTGAACAATGTCGGGTTCAAATTCCATCGGATCACCCATGGCTTCGAGGACAGCCCTTTGGAAGAAACAGAAGCGCTCGATATCAAATGAGTAATCTTGATAAATGGCATCATGACCAAAGTAATATTCGTTGTCGATGAAATAGTATGTCACACCATCTTTTTCAAGGGAGAAAAGTCCACTATACATTGAACGCCAACCAAGTTTTAACATGGTCCAACGCATAAAATACAACTGATCTCCATATTTTTGTTTAATCTGACGATACAGTGGCATAACAACTCGTGCTTCACAATCCAAGTTATTTAAAGCACCAGGCAACACACCTACAACGTCAGCTAATCCACCTACTTTTGCAAATGGAGCAACTTCAGATGCAACAAAAAGAATTTTCAGTTTTGTCATACTATAACACCCTTTCCAATAACGATCGGATAGTTAGGATTACCAATTAACTTGGTTCCAGGTCGGATGACAGAATTCTTATCAACAATTACATTTTCCAACTGACAGCCTTCTGAAACAAAAGTATCTTGGAATAAAATACTATTATTAACCGTTGATTGACCGGAAACTGTTACGCCACGGAATAACATTGAATCTTGTACAGTTCCCTGTATGACACAACCATCAGAAATCATACTGTTATCTACAACACAACTATCATTATAATAGGTCGGTGCTTCATCCTTTACTTTCGTGTAGATAGGATACTCACCATAGAAAATTTGAGAGCGAACAGGATCACTCAAGACGCGCATCGTCTCATTAAAATAGCTCTGAATTGAATTGATCCGCAACGCTTCACCTTCGAACTTATAACCCCTAATATCATAGGTTTTGAACATACGTAGGAAGGTTAAGAATGAAGCATCTTGAATGCCGCGTGACATCATATTGCTCAGCAAATCAACAAAGAGTTCTCTATGCATGATCAACGTGCCAACCGATGTATTGTTACTCTTTGGTTTTTCTGGATTGTAATAGACACCTGTAATTCTATTATTTTCGTCAATATCGAAGAATGTGATCGGACTGCCGCAACGATAACCGTCTTCGTTATATAACACTGTCATATCAGCACCGCTATTGATATGAGTTTCGATGAAATCCTCGTAAGTCATATTAAAGACGCAATGACATGTCGAAATAATGATATAGGGGTGCGAAAAATCACGATAAAAATCCCATAATCCTGTGAGGTCGTACGACTCACCGCTATGAGCTTCTAGACCATAGTTAGGGGGTAAAATATGTAGTCCCTGATTCATTCGATCTAAATCCCAGGCGGCACCTGTACCGAGATGATCCATCAGTGAACGATATTTTAAAAATGTCGAAACTCCAATGGTCAGCATGCCTGTATTGACAAAGTTTGAAAGTGCGAAGTCGATCAGGCGATAACGTCCGCCAAAGGGCATCGCTCCAATACCACGAGAATACGATAATTCACCTAAGTTGATCGCCAAGTCGTCTGCTAAAATTAACCCGATTACTTTATTGTACATTATTTATTCCTCCACTATGTTTAGTCGTCAGCCGCAGTTGACGATTACCATACCTGGACAACATCTTCAACGACGTTTCCTTCGGTTAAGTCTGGACGGTGTTCGACCATGCAGTTACCGGGTATAACCGCGTTATCCTTGATGATTAAACCGCGATCTAAGACAACGATCTCATCAGAACAAAGTTTTTTATTGTAGTAGGGGTTCTGGGGATCCGGTTTGCCACCAATTTTGCAGCCTTCTCCAATGATAGTATTCATACCGATAATAGCCTTATCGACGATCGCACCTTTGCGTACTTTTACACCGGGCATAAGCACAGAATCTTTAACAATTGCCCCTTCCTCAATCACGCAACTATGAGAAAGAACAGTGTGTTCAGCCTCACCATAAACCACACAGCCGTCAGTCATACAGCTATTCTTAACTGTCGCCTCGCTGCTGATATAGTGTGCCGGTTTAACTGGGTTACGACTATAAATTCGCCATGCCGAATCACGGAAATTGATTTCATCCTGTTTGTCCAGAATATCCATATTGGCATCCCACAGGCTGCGAATCGTACCAACATCTTTCCAGTAACCAGAGAAATGATATGCAGATAGTTTCATATCCTGGCTCAACATACTTGGGATAATGTCTTTACCAAAGTCGTGGCTAGAATCGGGATTCTCTTCATCGGCCAGCAGTTCTTTACGCAATACTGACCACGTAAAAATATAGATTCCCATTGACGCCAAATTACTCTTTGGTTCAGCTGGTTTTTCTTCAAATTCAATGATGTTTCGTCCTGACTCATCGGTATTCATGATACCGAAGCGAGGCGCTTCATCCCAGGGTACCTCCAGAACAGCGATCGTTGCATCAGCTTTTTCTTCTATGTGCTGTTTGAGCATCAAATCGTAATTCATTTTATAAATGTGATCGCCTGAGAGAATCAAAACATAATTGGGCATAAAATTATCAATAAAATTGATATTTTGATAAATTGCATTAGCTGTATTCTTGTACCAATCCATGCCTTCAATCTTTTGATATGGAGGCAAAATAAAAGCACCGCCGTTATTGCGGTCGAGATCCCATGGATGACCTGTGCCGACATAAGTATTCAAATCCAACGGTTGATACTGTGTCAAAACACCTACTGTGTCAATACCGGAATTTGAACAATTGCTTAGTGGGAAATCGATGATCCTATAACGACTGCCAAACGGAACCGCAGGTTTAGCTACATTATTTGTCAAAACACCTAGTCTAGACCCTTGACCGCCGGCCAAGATCATCGCTACCATATTTTTCTTGGGCAAATCCAACCCTCCTTACTTGCAATATGGTCTGTAGAACCATATCCTCTGATGCAAATTTGCAAATTTCACAAGGCAAAATACAATCTGTTGATTCATCTATTTTTGTCTTGTGGAATTGCTTTATTTCATTATAACCCACATAAATATATTCGTAAATTATAATAATTTTTCTTCAATATTTCCTCTTAATTTAGTGATAATTACAACAGTCACCGGGGAAAACGTTAAAATCAGCAATCATTTTTCCTCTATTTAGGGATAAATCTTATGAAAACCCTGATAATTTTATTTTAATTTAACATTGTATCTTTTGTTTTCTTGCAGATTATCATTTTTTATTAATATGTATTAGAATTATAAGGTCATTCTTTGTTATAAATGATGCATAATTATACTACATCCCTTACAGGGATCTCTGAGGAGATTATATGAAACATGTCATTTTTTTGGGCGACGGCATGGCAGATTTGCCGTTGGAACAATTAGATCATAAAACACCTTTAGACGTGGCTGATAAACCTCATATGGATTTAATTGCAAATTTTGGTAAGCTTTGCACGGTAAAAAATGTACCTGACGGTATGAATCCGGGCAGTGACACCGCTAATATGTCCGCCATGGGATTTGATCCCCGTAAACTATACAGCGGCAGATCACCTTTGGAAGCGGTCAGTTTAGGTATTGATATGGCCGACGATGATGTCAGTTTTAGAGTTAATCTTGTCACCTTGAGCGAGGAAAAAAATCTCGCAGATTGTACGATGGTCGACTACTCTTCCGGTGAGATTACCTCTTCCGAATCAGCACTTCTCATAGCTGATTTAGCCAAGGAACTTAATACACCGGAACGCGAACTTTATGCAGGCAAAAGTTATCGCCACTGTTTAATTTGGCATGGCGGTCCAAAACACAACGACTTGACTCCACCTCATGATATCTCTGGTAAAAAAATAGAAAATTATTTACCGGCAGGACCAGGGGCAGAGGTGATGTTAGATTTAATTCAGCGCAGTCGAGAAATCTTACGTGATCATCCCGTTAACCTCAAGCGTCGCGACCGTGGTTTAAATGAAGCAGTATGCTTATGGCCTTGGGGAGAAGGTACGCGTCCATCGCTACCTAATCTTTTTGACGTTTACGGCGTCAAAGGTGCTGTCATCTCAGCGGTAGACTTAGTTCAAGGACTCGGTATATGCTGTGGCATGGATGTAATTAATGTTCCTGGTGCAACGGGCACTTTGGCCACAAACTTTGACGGCAAAGCTAAAGCTGCGATCGACGCTTTATTAAATGATGTAGACTACGTCTACATTCACCTTGAAGCACCTGACGAATGTGGTCATCAAGGTCTTTTAGAAGAAAAAATTGAATCGATCTCTCGCATAGACCACCAAATCATTGCACCAATATGGCGAGCTTTGGAGAAATACCGACAAGAAACCGGGCAAGACTATCGCTTTATGGTCATGCCCGATCATCCAACCCCGATTAGTGTGAGAACCCACACTGCCGATCCTGTCCCCTGCGGCATATACGACAGCAGTGCCAGCGATCAAAAGACAGTAGAACTAATCGCCAAAGCATTAGAAAATAATGGTCGGCTTATTGATGATCAGACTAATCAACCTACAAAAATAATACGACCATACAGCGAACGAGCTGCTGTCCAAGAAGCGACGCGGGACGAACGCTATCGAGACATACCTGGTCACCAATTGTTTGCCCGTTTCATCGATCAAACATCACCAATTATTTGAACCACCTAATTATTTATAATGAACTCAAAAGGGAGAAAGACCGCGGTCTTTCTCCCTTTATTATCTCTCAAATATTCTTATATCCTACTCTAATCAAATGCAGGTCTGCATTCGTTATTCACCTAATATCAATTTAACTTCCGTGAGAAAAAGCAAAAGCCACCCACTCATCCCTCTCTAGTCTTTCATGTACTTCGAAGCCAGAGCGCCTCGCGACAGTTAACACTTTATCTTCTTTTTTATTAAGAATACCAGAACAAAATAAAAGTCCCATCGGTCTTAAATGATCAGCGGCTATAGGCAAGAGATCAATAATGACATCTGCTACGATATTCATCAAAATAAAATCATATTTTTGTTTTGCAGAAAGGCTATAGAGCTCACCTTCTTGAACGTTGATCAGGTCACTGCAGCAATTGATCTCTACATTTTCGATGGTAGTTTCCACTGCCACAGGATCAATATCCAACGCATCAATCTTGTAGGCACCCCATTTTGCAGCAGCAATACTAAGTATGCCGCTGCCACACCCTAAATCCAGGACTTTGCTGTCGCCTATCATATAAATTTCCATCAATTCTAATGTTAATAACGTTGAAGCATGGCTGCCCGTGCCGAACGCACCACCGGGGTCCAATTTTATGATATGTTGTCCCGGCTGAGGATTATAATCTATCCACGTAGGACTGATAACCAACTGATCCGAAACAATAATCGGTTGATAATAGGTCTTCCAGGCATTTTCCCAATCTTCTTGAATAACTTTCTGTATTGACACCTCACCTGAACCAATCGGAATATATGTACCGATGCGCTCCAATTCACACTTAATTTTAGCCTCTAGCGCCTGTTTATGGTCAGCCCCTAGGTGATCCTCATCAAACCATGCAGTGAGCGTTGCTTCGTTGAGATTTCCAACTAAATCATCATCATATTCATAAGGTACATTCGGTTGTTCGACCACAGCAAGAATGTCGGCTGGATTTTGCACAGCAGTCCCCCGAGCACCCATGGCAATCAAGGATTCAGCTATTACCTCGACCGCCGCTGGGGTTGTCACAATTGTAATTTCTGCTAAAATCATGCTCCAACCTTTCTCATTCTATAGATTACAGGCTATCAGTCCGTAAAAAGATCTTTCAACTTTTGAAAGAATGATCCGCGCTTGCGATAATTTTGCTCATCACAAGTCTGTTCAAATTGCCGCAAAATTTCTTTTTGTTCATCATTCAATTTAGAAGGAACTTCTAAATGCAAAGTCACTATTTGATCACCAAATTGCCCCGGTCTATTAATAACAGGAATACCTTTATTGCGCAGGGTTATTGTATCTCCTGGCTGGGTTCCTTCGCGAATGGTAAAGTTTTCCGGTCCGTGAATCGTCGGCACTTCAATTTCACCACCCAGAGCAGCTTGGGTAAATGTTATTGGCACAGTGCAGTAGGTATTGTAACCGTGGCGTTCAAATAATTTATGTGGTTTTATAGTTATTTCAACATATAAATCACCCGGATTGCCGCCGTTATAACCACCTTCACCTTCGCCTCTTAGAGTTAACATTTCCATGCTGTCTATTCCCGCAGGCACTTTAATCTCCAGCTTTTTACGGATGGTTTGACGACCGCTGCCCCTGCAACTCTCACAAGGTTCTTGAACAACTTTACCACGACCACCACAGTTGTCACAGGGGCGATTGACAATGCTTACTCCAAACAAAGTTTGTTGCTGTTGCTGCACCATACCCGAACCGTGACACACAGGACATGTTTCAGGTACTGTGCCGGCTCTTGCACCCGAACCATGGCAGGTGTGGCAATTTTCTTCACGGGTGATCGTAATCTCCCGTGTCGTACCAAAGGCGGCTTCCATAAATGACAGGGTCATGCGATACTTCATATCCGAACCCCGCCGTGGCGCATTTGGATTGCGACGCATACTCGCACCGCCGCCAAAACCACCACCAAAGAAGGTGTTAAGAATATCGCTAAAATCAAAGCCAAAGTCCGCGGCATTAAAATCACGGAATCCTTGTCCGTCGACACCGGCAAAGCCAAATCTATCATATTGTTGACGTTTCTCCGGATCACTCAGGACGCCGTACGCTTCATTTAATTCCTTAAACTGCTCCTCGGCCTGTTTATCTCCCGGATGCAAATCAGGATGACACTCTTTAGCCTTCTTGCGGTAAGCTTTTTTTAGTTCATCCTCGCCACAATTCTTGGCGACACCAAGCACCTCGTAATAATCACGTTTATCCGCCACTTAGACCTCCCAATTTTAACGCACTTCGACCCGTCTGTAATTCAGCCGGGTCGACAGTGTAATTTATAAAAATATACTTGTTATTGTACCACGAATGTGATTATAACGTACTTCGCGTTGATAACGATTTACTCATCATCGCCGCCAGCGTCTTTAAAGTCCGCTTCGTAGGTGCCACCACCGGGAGCTTGCCCGTAATCAGGTCCACCAGCCTGTGAGCCTGGTTGTTGACCTGCTTCACCTGCACCAGGTTGAGCGCCACTCTCTTTATAAATGCGCTCGGTAGCAGAGTACAGAGATTTTTGCAACTCTTCCATATCTTTCTTGATTGTTTCAATGTCGTCACTAGCCATTGTTTCTTTCAAGCGGTCACTTGCGGACTGGATTGCACTCTTCTCATCTGCGGTGAGCTTATCGTCCATTTCTTTCAAAGTCTTTTCAGCTGTATAAACCATCGTCTCAGCTTCATTTTTGGTCTCAACCCGCTCTTTATTTTCTTTGTCCTGAGCGGCAAATTGTTCTGCTTCTTTAACCGCACGTTCAATCTCTTCGTCCGTTAAGTTGGTCGATGCCGTGATGGTTATGTTCTGTTCTCTTCCTGTACCTTTGTCGTGAGCTGTTACGTTGACAATGCCGTTTGCGTCAATGTCAAATGTAACCTCAATCTGTGGAATGCCGCGGGGTGCTGGCGCAATACCATCTAATGTAAATTTGCCGAGCGATTTATTATCCCGAGCCATTTTTCGCTCACCTTGAAGGACATGGATCTCAACTGTAGTCTGGTTATCAGCCGCTGTTGAGAACACTTGACTCTTTTTAGTCGGAATCGTTGTGTTGCGCTCAATTAAAGTCGTTGTAACACCACCTAAGGTCTCAAGACCGAGGGACAAGGGGGTGACGTCAAGTAACAAGAGATCTTGGACATCCCCTGTCAACACACCCGCCTGAATTGCTGCACCAAGAGCCACACACTCGTCGGGGTTGATGCCCTTAAAGGGTTCACGGTTAAAGAAAGATTGTACTGCATTTTGAACCGCTGGAATACGTGTAGAACCACCAACCAAGAGAATTTTAGAGATTTTGTCAGGTTTTAGACCAGAGTCACTCATCGCATTGCGAAGAGGAACCATCGTAGCTTCTACTAAATCTGCCGTTAATTCATCAAATTTAGCTCTGCTCAGTGACATATCAAGATGTTTCGTACCCGTTGCGTCTGCAGTAATATACGGCAAATTAATGCTGGTGTTTGTCATACCCGACAGCTCAATTTTTGCCTTTTCAGCTGCATCCTTGAGACGCTGCATAGCCATACGATCAGTTTTTAGATCAATGCCTTGATCCTTCTTGAATTCATCAACCATCCAATCAATGATACGTTGGTCAAAGTCGTCTCCACCCAGGCGGTTATTTCCATTGGTAGCTAGAACTTGGAATACACCGTCGCCAATTTCTAGAATGGAAACGTCAAACGTACCACCACCCAAATCAAAGACAATGATATTTTGATCATCTTCTTTGTCTAAACCATAGGCTAAAGAAGCAGCCGTGGGCTCGTTAATAATACGCATAACTTCTAAGCCTGCAATACGACCGGCATCCTTTGTAGCTTGACGCTGAGAGTCGCTGAAATAAGCAGGTACAGTGATGACAGCCTGAGAAACTGTTTCACCTAAATAAGCCTCGGCATCGGCCTTTAGTTTCTGCAGAATCATCGCTGAGATTTCCTGAGGACTGTAATCTTTTCCATCTATATTTGCTTTATGCGAAGACCCCATTTCCCGTTTAATCGACTGAATCGTGCGATCCGGGTTGGTCACGGCTTGTCGCTTTGCGACCTGACCGACTAGACGTTCGCCATCCTTTGTAAAAGCAACGACGGACGGAGTTGTTCTATTACCTTCAGGATTAGGAATAACGACAGGTTCGCCACCTTCCATAACTGCTACACAACAGTTGGTTGTTCCTAAATCAATACCAATTAC
>JAAYOA010000035.1 GCA_012520525.1 Clostridiaceae bacterium
GTCATATGAATAGGTCTTGCCTATATCACTTTCATCGTACTGGATGGTGTCGAAGACTACCTTGCCGTCGCCATCATTGGTCGCCGTCTGCAGTGCATCCGTCTCACCGGACTGCTTCAACGCAAAGCTAAATTTATCTGCTGTCAAATCACGACCGGTCAAGGCTTTGCCTACTTCTGGCGTCCAACTGCCGCTGGCTTCGTAGGTGTTCACAAATTCAGGTATACCGTCTACTGCTTCATCTGCCAATGTGTATGTCACGTCGACATTCAGCTCACCGTTTCCGGCATCCGTTACTTCTACCGTTGCACCAAATACCGTCTCGTCATAGGTCATACCTGCTTCTGGAACTTCTGGCTGTACTTCTGTGATGTCATATGAATAGGTCTTGCCTATATCGCTTTCATCGTACTGGATGGTGTCAAAGACTACCTTGCCGTTGCCATCATTGGTCGCCGTCTGCAGTGCATCCGTCTCGCCGGACTGCTTCAACGCAAAGCTGAATTCATCTGCTGTCAAATCACGACCGGTCAAGGCTTTGCCTACTTCTGGTGTCCAGCTGCCGCTAGCTTCGTAGGTGTTTGCAAAGACAGGGCGCGTGGTCAAAGCATCTCCCACAACCACACTGCCGCCTGACTGTTCTTTTAACTCATAGTAAGTCGTCACAACCTGAAGCTCTGTCTCTCCCTCTGCTGGAGCTTCCACATAAACTTTCGCCAGATATTGGCTAGTATCGTAGACATAACCATCTGCTCCAAGATTGTCTTCTTTAATCACATAGTATAGGGCGTTGTTTTCACCAACTTCAGAAGGTACTGGAACATCCGTAAACAACACGTCAAAGGAGGCTGCGTCTTCACCCTGACCATTCTCTACTGTCTGTACGAGGGCACTAGAGGGATCTGATATCTCACCGTTGGATGTGGACTTGTACAAAGAGAAACTGAACATACCTGGTCTTATGACCTGGTTATGCAACAACTTATCCGCTCGCAAGTTACCCTTAGGGAACTTTTTATTCCGGATCACTAATGTTTCTTCTACACCCGTTCCTGATGGATCTGTGCCGTTTGTTTCGCGGCTGTAAGTCGTATAGTAACCGCCAACCGTTTCTTCTCTTACTTCATAGGTATAGAGGTTGCCGTCGCCATCTGCCTTCTCCAAGTCTCTAAACACATAGGTCCATACACCGTTCTCTTCGACCACTTCAATGCCGGTATAGTCTGGCATTGCTACGCCATTTCTCAACAAGGTGATCGTAATGGAATCGGGACGTCCATCGACTTGATCACCATCATCCCATTCCTTTCTTACGGCGATGTCGATGAGTTCATAGTTCGTGAACTCTACTGCTTCTATCACTGTGTCATCTAGATAGTGTAGATTGCCATCAGCGTCTCCATATATTTCGTAAGAGGTCTGTTCCGCTCGATAGCCGTCTGGCACGACCTCTTCTACTTTATAAATATATGTGTCGCCATGTGGATTGTGGATGAACAGATTCTCAAAGGTGTACGACCAATTACCTGCATCATCAGGGAATACCTCTGCTCGTTCATACTCTTGGTATTCATTGGAGTTTGCGGGATTGCGCCTATATAGCTTGATGATAAGACCTTGTTCCCCAGGCTGTGATGGATCTGTATCCGTTGGAGCATCCGTGATCCAGGTCTTGTTAATGGGAATATCGAAGTAATCCCCTTGTTTAATGTTGTAAATGCTGAAGAACTCATAGGTGTGTTCACCTGTCAGATTCACTTCTAGGTATTCTTCGTAAATCTCATAGGGATCTTCACCCTCTCCCACAGCAGGCACAGCGGTTTCTTTTAATACATAGTTACCTAAGGACAAATCTGTGAAGCGGGCATAACCATTGCGGTCTGTCTCTAAAACAGAATGGACAACTGCATCTTCCCGCAACGTGCCGTCTTCATTTAAGACATCACTCTTACTACCCTCATACAATGTAAATTCTGCGCCGACTAGGCGTTCCTTCGTCGTGCGTTCGTATTTCGATACAATGATCAGACCACTCTTCTTATAGTTGTCAACTGATACATCCATGATGCCGTCAAAGTCTTTCAGCAACACGTAGTCTTTCACATAGATACGGCTCGGTCGCGTAGGCAAGAGCCAACTGTCATCTTGAGCTTGGGTCTCTTCCAATTCATAGACGCCATCTTCTTCCCAAGTGATGCCCGTGAAGTCTAATTTACCGTAGATGTCGGTCACGAGGTCGGAAGCCAACAAGGTCCGCTCCTCTCCCTCGACTTTATAGAGATCAAAGTGAACATCACTTAAAGGTCTATATACGTCGTAAAATTCGCCATTTTGACGTTTGATATAGTTGGCATTTTGAGCCAACAAGGCGTCGGCCTCTGCTTCTGTAATGTGCGTCGCGACAGGGAACCGCTTCGTAAAGTCCATACTCAAAGGTACATTGACTGCCTCAAAGCTGAACGCTCGGACAATCTCGTCCTCCGTCACTGTGTAACCTTCTTTTTCCAACATCGACGCATCGACTTGGGAGGGCACGATGAATCGATAGGACTTCATCTCGCCGGCATACCCCGCGGGTACTTTGGTCTCGCGAATTTCATAGCTGCCGCTAGAGATGCGATCAAATACAATTTCTCCATCTGTACCGGTCACTTGAACAGCGGGGGACTGGTTCGCTGGATCCGTCATCGCTTCATATTGCTCGGTCTCTGGGTTATACCACGCAGGATTATATGTGTCTGTTTCTTCATTTAATCTGTACAGTGTGAATTCTGCATCTGCTAGAAGCGACCCAAGGTTATCCTTTTTAACCAACGTCGCCTTGCCGACCACAGGTTTTCGCTCGTTAGGGAACAGGATGTTGTAACTTACAAACGGTTGATCATCTTCTGTCAACAATTGACCATTGGCAGAAATTTTAAACGTGTACTCCAGCTCATTTCTATGATAGATAGACTGATCCGGTACAGACACTTCTTTTACTGTATAGACGGTATTTGTCTTTAAGTTACTGACTGTCCAGGCATAATTTGTCTTATTGATCTCAGGCACCGGAGCCGTCGGTTCGTCTCCTTCGTTAAGTCTTTCGCTTACTTCAAAAACAATATTTTCATCTACAAAAGTACCGTCACTTGCCCGATACTCACTTATATCTTTATCTTCATCTAGTGGACCGAGAAGACCTAACTTAAATATCATGACATCAGCAAGGTCATTTACGATCGCATCTTCACCAACAACACTAATAACCTGATCCGGATACTTGATTTCAAAGCTATAGTTCTTATCTTCGCCTTCCAGTTTAATAACACCTAATGGTGACAGATGATTTATGCTTGATGTTTCTTCTAAAATGTATTTGCCCTTTGGCAAGTTTTCAAACAGTAGATTCTCGTTCTTTTTTGTCCGTTTAATTATTGGATCAAATTGAGGATCCCCCGATTCTCTTATTCGAGTGAGCTTGAATTCAACACCGTTTAAGAATTCACCAGTTCCATCGACCTTTTCAATGATTAACCGACCTTTGAAGATTGGTTTATTGGATATTGTCCCATACTCGTACACATAGTTTTGATCAGAGAATCTTAGCCAATCTTCTTTTTTAATTTCAATATCTTCAAGGCTCTCAAAATTAGGCAGAGGTTTTGTTTCAACCAGTGTATAATTGCCAATCTTAATATCCTCGAAGCGAGCATAACCATCTTGATCCGTTACCGCAGTTTTAATGATTACATTTGTTTCTGTATCAAACAAGGTAAATTCAACGCCAGCAAGATAATGTGGATCGCCACTTGGTAAATCAATTTGTGATTTCTTTCTTAAAATTAAGCTGCCAATGGGGGTAGCAATCTCGTTGTAGACCAAGTTCGTCTCTAAGAACCCTTTAACAACGGTGTCATCGTGACGAATATAGGAGTTATAAGCCCGCTCACCTTGATACTTCTCATCGGTTGGCGCCTTCATTGTGACGACAACTAATAATTCATCTCTCGCCTTCAATACACCAGGATTGCCCGCTTTGGGTTTCATCCAAAATGCCGTAGCACCACTAATATCTGACGTCCAATTGAGTGCTTTTAAGTGCTCACTCGCACCCTTTTCCTCTGTTTTCTCCAACGGATAATCAATCGGATCATTTGTATAAACTACATCAAAGTCATTGCCGTATTTCCCCATAACTTCAACGTTAACCAATGTATTAGCAAACTTTGAATTGCGGGGAATTCGATGATCATTTTGGTTGTATTGAATGACGTGGTCACCGATGTACGGAAGCACATCGATAATTTCTGTCTCTTCTCTGTCGATTTCTGTGCTGTTGTCCAGACGCAGCATATATTGGAAATAACCGCCGGGTTCGGTGATGACACCTTCCGGTGACCACACACTAGTAGGCGAGAAGGTTTCATCTTCATTTTTTTCCACAGTGCGAATGTATTTTCGCGCTTGCATATAATCCGTACGCAGGATAGATAAAGACGCCTCATCGTGCATGTAAACATAACCGTCGCCTATGTCAAAACCTTCTGTAGGCGCACCATATGAATAATTTTGATCATTCTCTTGATCAAAAGACATATAGAGGTCATTTGTCACCACTCCTACCATTTTGCCCATGTCAATCATGGTGTGTAAATCTGCCACTGTATTTACATTGGACAAAAGACGATCTGCTGTGAAAACAATAGCTGTTCGCCCATCATAATATTCTGGTACCACTTCAAACGAAGCGCCAGGACATTGGGCAAATTCACGTGATAATTTAACACCGTTATCTACCAGAATCACGTCTTGAGGCAACAAGTCTACCATGCGAAAATTCGGCATATAATAGTCATATTCTGTTGGAATTGAAGTGGCATGGTTCAGACTTCTCACCACAGAAATTGTAAACACACCTTTTTCGCCTACATCCACACTTCTACCTGATCCAGCTTCTGTATATGTAGATGTCTTCCGTGGCTCTGCCTTTAGTTCAATCGTGGCAATACGTGTTTGATCACAGTCCTGACGGCTATACGTTGTAACAACGTCTCCGTTTGGATCATAAATTGGCGCACTGACACTGGCGCAGTTTTTAAAATAATTTTGAGTACTATCTGTGTCATTGTAGCGGACATCTTCTGGATTCCGCAGTTTCGTGTTGAGGGTAATCTTATAATCACTCGTTATGAGTGTATCGCCCATACGAATTTGAAAACTTCTAATCGTTTCAGGATTTTTAAACTTGTAAAATCCATCAACGGTCTGACCCGTTTCTACTGCTTCACCCTGTTGATTTTCTTCAGGATAACCGACAACCGTTGCCACATGGCTACGATAGGGCAAATTAAGGCTCACATATTCCATTCGTTCGTCTAATGAATAATCATTAAACACCACATTTTTAAAATAGTAACCCTCATTCATATATTGATCACTGACCGTAAACTCCAATGACCAAGGAAATAATTCTTCCTTTTCATCCAGACGATCTCGGAAAATCGGACGCTGACTCTCTTTTTCAAAGTAAGCGATAGATCCTGGAGGGGGTGTATCTTTAATCGGACCAGGATTGACCATGACATCGTCGGTTAATATAATCAAGGGTTCATCTTTGGGGTTGTCAAACGGTGTCAATTCCGCCTGAATTGTATTGACAATTCCTTCCTTACTGACTGCACCTGGGAACTGCAAATATAATGTCGGTATACCATAAATTGTGCGTGTGCCTAAAGGATATTGTCTAGTATACGAAACGGTTTCTGTCGTTTCATCGTAAATCCAATCTGAATTTCTCACAGGGTCAAATACAGCAGTTCTGTCAACTACTGAATTTGTTTCAGGATCATAAGCTTTATAAGTCGGCAATTGATCCTTAAGAGTGATCTTGCTTATGCTGCGTTCTAGCAGATTGATTGTTTCTGTCTGACCGATATAGAATCTAAAAGGCACATCGATGGGGTCGCTTATGTAATTAATGCTTTGACCGTCAACAGTAGCACTGGATTGATGACCGAACTCACGTTGACCACCCTCATAACCAGGTCCCTCAGCATCAGGTGCACCTTTACGTATCATTGGTTCATAGTAATAAGCACCTATGACAGGAAATGATGGATCATCTGAACCGAGGGCTTCCTCAGAATAATCTTTGGCAAAAGTGACCATTTCTCGTTCGCTTTCACCTTCAGGGATATGGTACAGTACCGTGATTAATTCCTGCGAATAATTTTGTGGTGTAGGACCGACTAAATATGTCCATTCGATGGGAATACCGTAATAATCTCCACCTGTCAATTCATCAAAAGCAATTGTTATGATCCCTGTTTCGTCAATTTGGGCTGAATAGACACCTGGGAGTGAAAAAACCTTCGTTTTATCAAAATCTATATATGTAGGATCAAAATAGATTTCTAGTTCAGCATTTTTCAGTGGCGTTTCGGTGCTCGAACGGTCAATGCCTACCCGTGTGACCAATGTGTTCCCCACATGACTTGTCGCCGCCCCTTCGTTTAAATGCTTTAATTCAGTACGACCAGTGGGATCAGTCATCTCTGTCAGTTCGAGTTTTTGATACTCAAAGACAACATCATATTCCCACCTATCTTCCTCAATGGTTATATTTTGATTGCTTGGCAACATATAACCGCCAATATTTACGGGTTCAAAGGTTAGCGTATCGCCTACCTTTGCCGATACCACTTCCATCATTGGGGGGCGCAATTCAACGATCTCCCCGTCGGTATCTTTATAGATATAGCGAATATTAATGATGTTAGGATCAATGATGTGACCGCCGTTATAAGAAATTGAGTTCTCGATATTGTTGGGATTTTCTCGATTCGGAGTGAATAAGGCAACAATTTGATTCTTGTTCCTCCCATTAAATCTAAAAGCATCTTTCTCAATTGATTTTATATTGTTGGGCAGATCAACTTCTGTCAAATTATTGTGAGAGAAAGTGTCTCGAGCAATTTTTGTATATGTTTCCGCCTGGGGCAACCCCAATGTTTCGATTTCATTTTCTCGAAATGCTCCGGTTCCAATCGTGTGCAAATGATTCAATTGGCTTAAATCAAGTTCGGTTAACTTGTTACCTCTAAAAGCACCGGAGCCGATAAACTCAATAACTGAATTATTGGCAAATTTAAGTTCACTTATTTCAGATGTGAAAGGCGGGAAATTGTTATTAAACGCATCGCTTCCAATGTACCTCAACTTTGGATTACCTGAAAGATCTACGGTTTCCAGCCGATTGTTCATAAACGCTGAAGAATTGATCTCTTCAAGGTTAGGCAAGTGAGCAAAATTAAAGGATCTAAATGTTGTGTCTCTAAATGCACTCGGACCAATTTTTTTCAAATTATCTAAACCCTCTAAGTTTATCGACTTAAATTTCATATTGTAAAACGCATTATAACCAATCTCCTCTAACTTAGGCATACCTGATAGATCGACTGGTGTACGTAATATAATCGGTCCATCCTGAGAGGCATATTGATTTCGAGGACCGAATGCAGTTTCCCCAATCAAGGTTATATTAGGTAAATTGCCAAAGTGAAGTTCTTTCAATGGATTCCTAGAAAAACTTTGTTTCGAGAACTCTTTCATGAGCTCATTGTTATCAAAGCGCAGGTAAGAAATGTTCGAGTGCAGAAAAGCACTTTCCCCAATTTCTTGCAAATGATATAAGTCTTTAAAATCAGCTTTTGTTAAAGCTGTATCTTCAAATGCTTCTTTTTCTATTGTTTGCAAGTTTGTCAAATAAGAAAACTCAAATTCATCAATCGGTGTTCTAAAAAATGCTTGTTTGCCAATGACCTCGAGATTAGTCATTTGAGATACATCTGCGCTAAAGGCTTCCAGATTTTTAAATGATTGGGCAGCAATTGCCTTGACTGGATTGCCATCTGGATCAAGATTTGGCAATTGTACATCGCGATTGCCGTTTAAAAATTTAGTCATGCCGGTTCCGGAAAAACCATAAATGGCCCATCGCCCATTATAATCACCGTACACAAAATCACTGCTGTTATATGAGCTGTCATCACTTATGTCGGGATTGACAATATAAGTAGCTCTAGAAGCTAGTTTGTTTTCTTCTTTAGGCAAACTCCAAACTACGACCCGATTATTATACTCGGGCACACCGGTGTTATCTTTAAATGCATCTGCATCCAGGTCAATTAAATTTGGTACATTTTCGAATGTAACTTCTGTAAGTTTTCCTCCAGCAAAAGCCAGATAATCTACTTGTGTCAAGGAAGGCAAATTGCGCAATGTCAATTCAGCATTGGTTTTACCGTGGGCAAATGCCCTGTTCCCAATATAAGTTAAATGAGGCATATCAGCTATAACTACGCGGGAAAAACGCATATGCCAGAATGCAAAATTGCCAATTCGTTTTAATGCCGGTTCAATATCACCTTGAGGTTCGGGCAAATATAGAACAGTAACTAGATCTGCATTTATAAAATATTGTTCAAAAGTATCACGCTTAATTTCTTCTAAGTGGACTGATTGTCTAAGATCAATTTCCGGTAACGTGCATGATTTAAAAGCCGCTTCCCCAATCGTCCTCAGCTGAGGCAGGTCTTTGATAGTGATACGAGGGGAGCCTAAGCCTCCTAAGAATGCATTTGTTCCTATCTCTCTAAGACTGGTCAATCCAATCAATTTAGTGTCGTCACATTCCATTTTAGCAAAGGCGTTTTCACCGATGACTTCAAGTCCCGTCAATCCGCTTAAATCTAATTGATCCAATTTCAAATTGGAGCTGAGTACGAAATTGCCATAACTATTTTTGGTTCTCTTTGTAAATGCGTTGGCACCGATTATTTTTAATTTAGGCAATTCACCAAAATTAAGAGATGTAATTCGATCAGAAACATCATGAAAAGCCTTGTCGCCAATCGTCGTTAAATTTTTAAGTGGCGATAAATCAACAGCTGTCAAGCTTGAATTTTGGAAAGCACCATTTCTAATGATCTCCAGACTATTCATATGACGGAAATCTACGGTCTGCATACTGGTATATGAAAAACCTCTAACCTCTTTGATTGCCGGTCGATCCCCTTCCGGGCTAAATCCCGGCAAAACTACATTTTTATTCGTATTTAGTTTCTCTCTACCTTGAGCAGAAAATCCCGTTAACGTTGAACCATCATAAGTAAAGTCGCCCAACGCCCAGCCGTTGCCGATTTCATATTGGTTCCAATCGGTACCAACAAGCACCGGCACTAGTTTTTCCGCCGTATTCCCATATTGATCCGTCACTCGGTAGGTTACGTCATAGGAACCCGGTGTACCCGAATCTACGGTGCCTTCATAGGTGATTTCACTGGTAATATCCGCACCCGTGAGATCCGTCGCTTTGACAAAGGAGCGGAGTAACTCATCCACCTCTTCAGCAGGTGTATTCGGCTCAATCATCGCCGGCTTCA
>JAAYOA010000036.1 GCA_012520525.1 Clostridiaceae bacterium
CAGAAGATGCGGAGGTCTGTCCTTGAACAAAAATGATAGTTACACAAAGTAAAAAAGCGAGCCAAAGCTCGCGATGTTTATATTTGATAAGCGAGCGGCTCTGTCGTGTTCTGGCTGCGTCCTTTCGCTTATTTTGCTTATCTTGTCCCTTAGAAAGATTCCTTAAATTCGGTCCAGGATTAATGCTATACATGTCTCATTATCCTTTTCTCAGACAAAGCTCAACGGTTCCAGCAATCCCAGTTCTTCCAAACGTCGCCTTGCAATACCGATGTCTGCCCATAGCTTCTTGCGTTGACGATTGTCTCGCAGGACATACGCCGGATGAAATGTCGGCATGACATAATAGCCATCCTGTTCAAAAAATTTTCCTCTTACACGAGAAATTGGTGTTTGGTCACCGGTAAAAGCTTTGTATGCCACGCCGCCGAGAAGAATAATAACTTGTGGTTTGACAAATTGAATTTGGCGCTCCAACAGCGGTCGGCAAGCTTGTACTTCCTCTTCTAAGGGATTGCGATTACCCGGAGGACGACATTTGATAATATTACCGATATGGTAATTATTTTCAGCGAGACCAAAAGCTGTAAAGAGTATATCTAACAATTGACCTGATCGACCTACAAACGGTTTACCTTGTCGGTCTTCCTCGGCACCGGGTCCTTCACCAATTAGCATTAAGTGGGAGGGTACATGACCGCGCCAAACGACTACATGTTGTCTCGTAGCCGCTAATTCACAGCGCTGACAAGACTCACACTCAGTAACAAATGTCTGCCAACTTGAATCCATACAGCCCTCACTTAATCAACGACATCAAAGAGTTGACGGCAGACATGACCCATTAATTCCGTCCATTCTATAAATCCATCGTCATCCATATCAGAACCGTGCCAAACATTGACCGGCTCGGCATCATCACAATACACGGACACCTGCCAAGTACAAGACAGATGAGGGTCAAAATGATCACTTTTTTCCGAAGGGCGGTCAAGTTTAAACAATTTGTAGTTTGTAATTGCTTGACGCACCATATTTACTTCTTTTTGATTGATCGTACGAGTAAAGTTTCGATTCCACCGATTCGATTCGCGCCAGCTTAAAATACGATTGTCTAGATCAATGCGCACGCGAACGCTCCCTTTGCGGGGAACCGACAATTCTGTTTCGACAATTGAAACATCGTTGAATTTTTTCTGTTGGTTTGTCATATAACTAGCACCATAAAATTCTGCGACTATTATAATAATATAACATTTGTATAATTTTTTCTTCCATATATCTAAAAATTAAATATATCTACAATAATTCATGAGAAACAAGAATATTATTAGCTAATTTGCAACTTTCTTGGTCGGCATAATAACACGCCTAGCGATCACATCTACCGCTAAGACATTGATTGCTGTGTATTCTTCCACCTGCCGGGTAACCTGTTCCTGTGTCTTTTGCAAAACTTTTTGTGCATCCATGCCATAACTTAGAGCTAATTCTATATCTAGAACTACGCCAGTAGTCATCTTTTGAAGTTTAAAGCCGATCATTTGTTCAACGCCGGGAACGCTGTGGACAATACCAGAAACTAGGTGTTCCATAGCTTGATCAGACATCGAATAATTACCTAAACTAGAAAAAGTGGGGCGAACGACGGTACGTTCACTGTCAAAGTGGACATTTTTTATGCCGCGCTCTCGATCAAAGCGACGTCGCAGCCTACCCATCGGATCAGAAAAATAACCAGAAAACTCGTGTTTAATTTCCATACTGGGCACAGGAATGGTATGTTGACCAGCTGTTAAGCGGACTTTTTTGGCTATTTGTCTCTCTTCTTCTGTCGTCACATCTTCAATGCGGATTAACATCGCCGGTTGATTTAGCCATAAGTTTGCACAAATCTTAGACAACATAGAATCTGAAGTGCCTAAAATCATCAACGTTGCTGGTTTATGCTCAGCTAACGCCCTTCTCATATTGTTAGCCCTTGTGGGATCAAGAAAGAGCGCCTGGCGCACCGAAGCGATGCGGGTGTCCGCTCGCTTGGCCGAGCTGCCGGCAACAATGCGGCTGCCATGAATCAGCAAACCATCGTCAATGATGTAGTGAATATTGTATTTTCGCGCAATTTTGATAGCACGGGTACTTTTGCCAGTTCCACTAGGTCCAACAAAGGCAACAACGGCAATTTGATTTAAATCATTCTTTAAATCTTCAGACTGTTTAATTTCTTCATTTTGCTGAAGTTGTCCGACCACTTCAGCCAGACGACCGATGGGATTGATGCTAGTCTGGCGTGATGTGCCATTTTGACGGACACCGCTATGGGAACGAGTTGTAGATTTGGGGTCTTGGTATTTATTTCGCGTAAGAGCGTCTTCCACTGATGGAGAGACAGGCGCATCTAAAGTGGCCTCCAGAGAAGCCAACTCTTTTTTGGGGTCAGGCGGATTCTCATTGTTTTGTCTATTTTGCCTCCGCTGACTTATGCTGCGTCGTTTTCGCCAATTTTTAAATACCATCCTTTACTCCAATAGATTCTGTCATCGAAATATTTCTATTCTCTTTAATTTGATCATTCGTCCCAATTGTGATAGATGTCCTGGACATCATCATTGTCTTCTAAGGCATCGATTAATTTTTCTAACTGTGTCACTGTTTCTGCATCGCTAATATTCATCGTATTGTCAGGAACTGGACCTAATTCACTGGAAGCGATCTCGTAGTCGACCGACAACTGATCTAGGACTTCGTGATAATTTTCCGGTGCTGTGACTACCACATATACTTCTTCCTCTTCGACTATATCCTCCGCGCCTGCTTCAAGAGCAGCCATCATAATCTCTTCGGCGTCAGGATACTTTTCTCGCTCAAGGAAAATCTGTCCTTGGTTTTGAAACATAAAAGAAACACAGCCTGTCGTGCCCAAGTTACCACCAAACTTATCAAAAATATGTCTGATATCAGCAGCAGTTCGATTGCGGTTATCCGTCAGAGTGCGCACCATAAATGCAACACCACCTGCGCCATAACCTTCATATTGAATGTCTTCCAATTGGTCGGTACTGCCGTCTCCCGAAGCCTTTTTAATGCTGCGATTAATATTATCATTAGGCATGTTATTTGCTCTAGCTTTGGCAATAACATCTTTAAGTCGACTATTGATTTCAGGATCAGGACCCCCTGCACGCACAGCAACTTGTATCTCGCGACCAATTTTTGTGAAAATTTTGGCTCGTTTGGCGTCTACCGCCCCTTTTCTACGTTTTATATTACTCCACTTTGAATGACCTGCCATAAAAGTCCTCCTATATATAGTGTTATTATTTATTATGTAATGATTTATAGTTAATTATAATGTTTGCTCTGAAGCTTTGGCAATTTGCTTGTAATTCTGTGATAAAATAGTTCAGATTCTTTTCCATTGAAATGAGGTGAATCCATTGACAGACAAACAGACAACAGAATTATTAAACTACGACAAATTGAGTTTATCCATTCGTTGTTTGACAATATACCATGAAGTGACGGCTTTACCAGCCGTCAAAAAACTGATCACCCTATTTGACTACATGACTGACCCCGGTGATCAGTTAATCGAGAGTACAACTGCCTTAGCCGCAGTGTACCGCACACTAATGGCAGACACGACAGGTTGTACTTGGGCGGAATTGATCATCAATGCAATTCTCCACGACGACAACCCTTTTAGTCGCCGCAGCGCTTCGATACGCACGTCCTATGACCGAGAAAAAGTCCAAGAATTGGCACCAGCGGTGCTGGAAGACCTAAGCACACTGCAAAAGATTGCACGGTTAAATGCTGCCCAAATTAAAGAAGATTTACGACAGGTCGCCATTTCGTCAGGTCAAGAGTGGGCTTTGGCGATCATCGGAAAACTGCCAGAGTGGCCTATTGAACCGCCCCAACCCTCCACCCGCAAGCGTCGAGAACCCAACTCTCCTTCGGAATTGATCGCTCAATTTTTGGCAAAACTCCATGTGGACGGCGGTTGGCCCGATTTATTTAATAAATTGATGCAATTTCACAAGAAAAATGGTGTCGGTTTTTTACCTTTCCATCATGTCTTTCGTTGGCAAGACAAAGAACTTCAAATTGTGTTACACCCCGACGATATCGCCTTGGCTGACCTCGTTGATTACCACGGCGTCATTAAACAGGCCGTCCACAACACAAAGTTATTCTTAGACCATCGTTTTGCTGAAAACATACTCTTCTATGGCGCGCGCGGTACAGGCAAGTCGTCTACTGTAAAAGCCATCGCCAATGAATTTGCCAGCAAGGGATTACGTCTGATTGAACTGACAAAACAACACATAGGTACGCTACCTCTATTGTTGGAAGAATTGGCCCATCTATCCCAATACTTTATTATTTTCATTGATGATTTAAGTTTTGACGCAGTCGACGATGACTTTAATACATTGAAAAGCATCGTGCAGGGAGGCAGTACCCACCAGCCTGACAACATTTTAATTTATGTCACTACAAACCGTCGCCATTTGGTTGTGGAACGCTTTACCGACACCCAGGATGACATGTTTGAAGTGGATGCTCGCCAAGAACGCCTCTCTCTGTCCGAGCGCTTTGGTTTGACCCTCAACTTCCGCACGCCAATTCAAAAGACATACTTGGATATCGTTTTCCAACTGGCCGTCCAACACGGAATGGACCCTAGTGATCCAGATTTAGCAGACAAAGCGTTGACTTTTGCAACCCGGCAAAGTAGTCGCTCCCCACGGACGGCTCAACAGTTCATTAGGCAATATGAACGAGATCACAGTAAATAGTATCAGTCCAACGATTGTTACCGATGGTCTTCATAGCGATTGACAGATCAATTCAGCTCATTTTTGCAGCACCGAAACTGCTTGCAAATATGAAATAGCAAATAATTAATGCAAATTACTAATATATTAGAAATCCACTAACCACCTAAATCACATTCATGAAATACAGGATAATTATATGAAAGCAAAATCATTAGCTCAAGAAGTCAACAGACGGCGAACCTTCGCCATCATATCACACCCCGACGCAGGCAAAACGACCATCACAGAAAAACTACTGTTGTACGGCGGAGCGATCCGAGAAGCCGGCAGCGTAAAGGCTCGTAAATCCTCCCACCACGCCACATCGGACTGGATGGAAATAGAGAAACAGAGAGGTATCTCTGTCACATCATCAATTATGCAATTTGAATATGAAGGCTACTGTGTCAATATTTTGGACACCCCGGGGCATCAAGACTTCTCTGAAGACACCTACCGCACATTGTGTGCCGCCGACGCTGCAGTTATGTTGATCGACGGCGCCAAAGGCGTTGAACCCCAGACCATTAAGTTGTTCCACGTCTGCCGTATGCGGGGCATTCCTATATTTACTTTTATTAACAAAATGGATCGAGCTTCCCTGTCTCCATTTGAACTTCTTGATCAACTGGAAAAAGTCTTGAATATAGATTCTTTTCCGATCAACTGGCCTATCGGCACCGACGGCAATTTTAAAGGTGTATACAATCGTCAATTGAAACAAGTGCAGCGCTTCATAGCTGATGGTACCCACGGATCCAAACAAGTCAACATCGCCTTGACCGATCTCAACGATCCCGAACTAACCGCTTTGATCGGCGCAGACCACCAACAACAAATCAGCGACGAAATTGAACTTCTCGACATAGCCGGCGAGGATTTTGAGATGGAACGGGTTCTACAAGGAGAATTAACTCCCGTTTTCTTTGGCAGTGCCATTACTAATTTCGGCGTCGAACCATTTCTACAGGATTTCTTAAAAATGGCACCGCCTCCAGGGGCAAAGAAAGTAAATTCCGGTAGCGAAACAATCCAGCCGACTGATGAAGAATTTAGCGCATTTGTCTTCAAAATTCAGGCAAATATGAATCCCGGTCACCGGGATCGCATGGCTTTTATAAGAATTTGCTCTGGTCACTTTAAAAAGGGACTGGAAGTCACTAATAATCGCGACAATAAATTAATTCGACTGACCCAACCTCAGACCTTCATGGCTCAAGACCACCGCATTCTAGAGGAGGCCTACGCCGGAGACATAATCGGCATCTTCGACCCCGGTGTTTTGCGCATCGGCGATTCGCTTTATACCGGCGACAACTCTATTGAATTCGGCGATATTCCTCGTTTTTCACCGGAACACTTTGCTAAAGTTCAGCCCAAAAATTCGCTGAAGCGCAAACAGTTCAACAAAGGTATGGAACAGCTCGCTCAAGAAGGCGCCATTCAACTGTACAAACGTCCCGATGCGGGCACCGAATCTTACATGGTCGGTGTCGTTGGTGTCCTTCAGTTCGACGTCCTCGAACATCGCTTAAATAATGAATACAAAGTAGATATTATTCTACAACCAGAGAATTATCGTTTCGCTCGCTGGATTTCATTTAAAGATCGCCAACTCATGCACGGAGAAGCACCGGACGACTTGAATCTAACGAGCACCACACTGACTGTTATGGACAGACATGATTTGCCGGTCTTGTTATTTGAATCCCAATGGGCGATGGACTGGGCTTTAGAGCGCAACGAAGGATTAATTCTGAGTGATATTAATACATAAGTGATTTGATGCTATTTTTGTAATAATATCAAAAATTATGATTTCTAATCCCTGGATGACTTGGAGTCATCCAGGATTTCGTTTTTAACAAATTCGACTTTACGGTCTGTGCGCACTTTTACCCCGTTTTTTTGTTGAAACGTATTTATAAATTGTATGCCCAATCAATAGTAAAATGAGTCCTATTAAACTGGTCATGACAATGGTTCCGCCAGGTTTTAGATTTAATCCATAGGAAAAAGCAATGCCACACAAAGTATAGCCTACACTATATAAAACTGATGCAATATAAGTGCCTCGATAACTCTTAGCGTGCTGCATAGCCGAAGCGACAGGAAGAACCAGTTGGGAGGCAACGACAAGTGTGCCCACAGTGCGAGCGGCAATGGCAATAGCGACCGCTGTAAGTATTGTGAATAAAATATTGATAAGTCTCACCGGCACTCCGTTTACAGCGGCAGCTTGGGGATCAACTCCAATATAAAATAATTCTTTATAAAATAATGCACTTAAAATCACTACGACGAGGGAACAGATGACTACAAGCCAAAGTTCATTGTCGGGAATAGAAACAATACTTCCGAACAAATAGCTATTAAAATTTGCAGCCGTTACAAAACCGGACAACACACCAGCCAGACCGATCCCTGCCGACATGACAATGGCAATGGACAACTCCGAAGCCTGGGGAAAAAAATGATGAAAGACTTCGATGGAAAAGGCAGCTCCAATTGCCACCACAATAGCCATGGTCACCGGACTTATGCCTAAAACTAAACCTAGAGCGACGCCCGCCAAAGAGGCATGGGATAATGCATCGCCGATCATCGAATGGCGACGCAATACTGAGACCATACCGATACATGCCATCGACAAAGCAATGAAGAGCCCTGCTATAAAAGCCTTCTGCATAAACCCATAGGACAACATCTCAATCACTGAATTTTCCTTTCTCAGCTGAACAGTCAGGCTCGATATAATTGCTGTCGCAGTTACTCTCTTCAACACCAACGCAGCAACTAAGATTTTTTTGTGACTCTTCCTCGCAGACTTTGTTAATCATACAGCGTCCGCCAAAATGAATATGAGCCATTATATCGTGTCCATATAAGCGACGAAAAAAGTTGCCGTCCTGATCTTCACACAAATCGTGTTCAAAAAAATCTTTAAATCCAAAACAAAAAAGACGGTTTGCTCGCGCAGTCACCACATTAATGTCGTGACTGACAAGGACAATCGTCAACTGCATATCTTTATTAAGTTTACTCAATAAAGTATAAAGTTCTCCTTCAACTTTGGGATCTACTCCACTGGTTGGCTCATCTAAAACTAACAAACTGGCCTGAGAAGCAATGGCTCTCGCTATAAAGACACGCTGTTGCTGACCTCCCGACAACTCATGAATTGAGCGTTTGCGGTAGGCGCTCATATCTACTTTGGCAAGTGCATCTTCTACCTGCGTCCAATGCTCGGCCTTTGGTCGTCTAAATAAACCTATGTCCGAATAAAGACCAGCGACGACAATTTCTTCCACCGTTGCCGGAAAACCACCGTGAAAGGTGCCAATTTTCTGTGACACGTAGCCAATTCTTACCCGTCGTTCTTGTAAAGGTGCACCGGCTAGCAAGATTTCACCACTATCAGGTTCCAATAAACCAATTAGCAATTTTAGCAGGGTACTCTTGCCTGTACCATTTCCACCTATAACGCCGACAAAATCGCCGCTATTTATTTGAAAATTAATATGATCAATAATAAGTTTTCTATCGTAGCCAAATGTCAGATCGCGCACCTCAACTAAGGGCGGTTTTGTAACTTTTTTCCTGAAGGATAAATTCAATCTACTGTCTCCTCACCGGCAGATTCTGTCTCTTCCGGTACATGTATATTATCTCGAACGACGCCCCTCTCTGCCACATGTTTAGCAATTAATTGAGCATAAACAGCGGCGCCGTTAAAGTTAGGATGGGTGCCGTCTTCATAAAATAGTTCACTATGGGTCTTGGCAAAATCATACCAATCGATCAAGTAGACGTTGCCATATTTTTCTGCCCCCTCTAAAAGTAGACCGTTGATATTTTTTTCGACATCTGCCAAGGGTTGAATCGTAGTAACAAAGAAAATATCATGGGTGTTGAATTCAGTGGCAAGTTCATCGATCATATCCATAGAAAGAACCGCATTCGTGCCGAGAGCATATACAATCTGCGGATGCAGCGTCCCAGCTTCTTTGCGATATCTTAAAATATCTATACCGTCATAGAATTGTCGGCTAACTTCGGAATCAATGTCAATATTGGGCATACGAAAGCGCAACTCCACAGCCGCACTTTCCACTATTGAGTCCCCCACACAGGTTATCGGTTGAGTCTCTAACCAATATTTTTCGTCTTCAGTCAACTTTAACTCAGGAAATGCTTGAACAGCCGTAGCAAAAATTTCTTCGGTTGTCTTGTCATATTGATCTCCCTGCTGTAGTTCTGTCAAACCTTCTGACTGAGCGATCATAGCCATCAATTCGTCATGATCAGCAACGATACCAACCCTGCTCTCAATACGCATTGCCGGAAGATCACCCTGAATGCGGTCTTCCAAAGCAGCGCGATCCGCAGTGTTTGCTGGTTGCAGCATGGCCAACGTAAAACAAGTTACCATCGTCAAAATCAAGACGAAAATCGGCACACGAATTAAAAAGTAGCGACGCCGACTATGACGTTTATGACGCTTTGGTGCCGGTCGGGTAAAGCGCCGCCAAAAGAACGCCAAATGAGCTTCTGTCAACTGATAAGAAATTTCAGTCAATAAAAATACAAATGGCACTTGCAAAAGTACTTTCAAACTGTAATCCATTTTGGAATATTTCATCAATTCCTGACCACAAATCATAATCGCATATTGCCAAATGTAAAATGAATAACTTCTCCGACCAAACCATCTAAATAGCGGATTGCCCATTATTACAGCCGCAAAGGTACGGGGATCTGCACTGACAAATAACCAGCAGACAGTGAAAACA
>JAAYOA010000037.1 GCA_012520525.1 Clostridiaceae bacterium
ATATATTAAATTTTCTCAAAAAGAAGCCGCTCCAGCCAGAGGTTACGGCAGCTGGAGCGGCTTCTTTTTGAGAAAATTTAATATATTTTTCCATTAAATAAGCGCGTTGGCATTTACTTGATAAATATAGATTTACTAACTTGAAAATTGACGCTATAATATAATTTAACAGCGAGTTACTTTTGAATACAATTCGATAAACTGCATAATGTAAATTCTATTGCAGGTGAGTAAATGATTGATGCCCATGGACGAGAATTAAATTATTTGCGCATTTCCGTCACTGATCGCTGCAATTTGCGGTGTCACTACTGCATGCCCCCGGAGGGTGTTGTGCCGAAAATGCACGAAGCTATTTTGACATATGAAGAGATCGTTGAAATTGCTTCTGCAGCGGTGGATTTAGGTGTCAAAAAAATACGTCTCACTGGGGGTGAGCCCTTGGTACGCCGCGGCATTGTCGATTTGTGTATTAATTTGGCAAAGCTAAAGAATAAAGGATTGGAAGAGTTATGTCTGACGACAAATGGTTCTCTATTGAGTAAATTTGCCGAACCCTTAAGACGGGCTGGAGTTGATAGGCTCAATGTGAGTTTGGACACCCCTTCAGCCGAGCTTTATAAAGAAATGACCCGCGGTGGTGACATCGAGGATGTATTTGCAGGACTTAAAAAAGCGCGGGAAGTCGGATTCACTGGTACAAAAATAAATGCAGTTTTGATAAATGACTTTAATGACTTGGATCTGCGTACGTTATCTGAATGGACTAGGAAATATCCTATTGACGTACGCTGGATTGAACTTATGCCCATTGGGGAAGCAGCAGAGTGGCACAAAGAGTCGTTTTTGTCATGTGAGACGGTGTTGACGGTTATTCCTGAACTCGAATATGTAGGTGAAAAGGGTGTAGCAACGCTTTATCGCTTTCCCGATGGAAAAGGACACGTGGGTTTGATTCGACCACTCAGCCATCACTTTTGTAGTACCTGTACCCGCTTGCGCCTAACGGCGGACGGTTATCTGAAAACTTGTTTGCATAGTCGCGGCGAGATCCAACTGCGAGGACTGTCTGGAAATGAATTAAAAGCGGCTTTCCGCCGGGCGGCAGCCGATAAACCGTGGGAACATCACTTGAATGAGCGGGGAGTCAGTGACACAATCCGCTATATGAACCAAATAGGAGGATAGAATGTCTGACCAACTCACTCATTTTGATGCCGATGGCAGAGCCCATATGGTTTCGGTCGGTGGAAAAGATATAACGAGCCGCCAGGCCACAGCTCGGGGATCAGTTTGGCTGAACAAAGAGACGTTCGCCCGGATAACGGAGGGAAATGTAAAAAAAGGAGATGTCTTAGCGACGGCACAAATCGCTGGCATTATGGGTGCTAAGCGCACACCGGATCTTATCCCCCTGTGCCATCCTCTCTTACTGACAGGCGTAGATATTGAATATGATATCGATGGAGAGGCTTGTCGAATCGATATTTTTGCTACCGTCCGCTGTAATGGCAAAACAGGTGTGGAGATGGAAGCTTTGACGGCTGTAGGAGTGACTGCCCTTACGATTTATGATATGTGCAAAGCCATGCAGAAGGATATTCGGATCGGCGACATATATTTGCTTGAAAAAATGGGCGGTAAAAGTGGTCATTATAAGCACACGTCCTCTACTTTGACTGATTAGCTACAGGTTAGATAACGCGAACCAAGAAGGAGAAACAATGAAAAAAGTCAGCGTGTATGATGCAGTGGGTAAACAGTTGTTTCATGATATGACAGCAATTTTAGAGGGCGGCTATAAAGGTCCTCGCTTTAAACGGGGGCACGTCATAACCCTTGAAGACATTCCGGTGTTGTTGGACATGGGAAAAGAACATATATTTATCTGGGAAAATGATCCTAATTTAGTACATGAAGAGGATGCGGCATTTGCAGTTGTAGAAGCAGCGACAGGGGAAAACATAATCATTCCATCTCCAAGTGAGGGTCGTTTTCCCTTAAAAGCTTCCTGTGACGGAGTATTCGTACTCAATAGGGATGGATTAAAAGCCATTAATTCAGTGCCGGATTATACTTTTGCGACTTTGCGCCACGGCGCACCGGTTAAACAAGGGGATCTGGTTGTAGGAGCAAGGATTGTGCCCTTGGTGACAACAGTGGAACGGGTCGAGCAGGCTAAGGAAGCAGCTCAGCTCTACGCCCCTGTCTTTTCGATTGCTCCCTATCGCCCTCTCAAGACGGCCATGGTCATCACAGGGGGAGAGATCTATAGTGGTCGGATCAAAGATGCCTTTGCCCCTATATTGCGTCGCAAGATCGCTACCTATGGTGGCATCGAATTAGGCGCAACGATCTGTCCCGATGACATCAACTTTATTGCTCAAGCTGTCATAGATTTTAAAGATCAAGGTGCAGATCTAGTCCTCATGACTGGTGGTATGTCTGTCGACCCCGATGATGTTACGCCCACTGTAATCCGTCAGCTGGCTGATTCTTTCTTGTTCCAAGGGTTGCCGGTACAACCTGGCAATATGTTGACGGTAGGATCTATGGATAAAACTGTCCTAGTAGGTGTGCCGGGTGCTTCCATGCACAGTCCGGTCACTAGTTTAGATCTTTTTTTGCCGCTGATATATGGCGGTGTTCCTTTTGATAAAGAAGATGCTATTCAATTGGGCGAAGGCGGCTTAGACATCTGTCGCCGCTGGTCATAGTTGCGCAACTAAACACAAATTAATTTGTGATTAGAGATGTAAATAAGGAGGGACTTATGGAAAATATCGTAAAAAAACTGATCAGTTTGTGGTTGTGTGCAACCCTGTTGCTAGGTTTAGGTGCCTGCGGCAGCACATCTGAGCAGACCGACAACAATATCGCTGATGAAGAGACTGGGACAACGGCGACACAGGAAGCCATAAACGAAACAGCTGAAGATGAAGACGCCATTGATGGCACTACAGAAGATTCAGCTTCGGGTGGTAAATCGATGGAACTATATGTGTCGGCGGCGGCCAGCTTGACCGATGCGGTGACCGAGCTAAACCAAATTTTTAATGAAGTGCATCCGGAAGTGGAGTTAGTCGTGAACTATGGGTCGTCCGGCAAACTGCAACAGCAGATTGAAGAAGGCGCACCTGCCGACGTATTTGTTTCTGCCGGTCAAAAGCAAATGAATGCTTTAGAAGAACAAAATCTTGTAGACACAGACAGTCGCATTGATTTATTAGAAAATAAAGTTGTGCTCATCCAACCCGCTACTGCAGAACATGAATTGGCGAGTTTTGAAGATGTATTAAATGATGATATTAAAATGATTGCAATTGGTGAATCATCAGTGCCGGTCGGGCAATACACCGAAGCAATTTTTACAAACCTTGGTATTTGGGATCAGGTTCAGACCAAAGCTAACTTCGGTCAAGATGTGCGCAACGTGTTAGCCTGGGTTGAAACAGGGGATGCCGATTGCGGTGTCGTCTACGCTACCGATGCGGCAATCTCCGATAAGGTAAAAGTGGTTACTTTCGCACCTGAGGGAAGTCATGATCCGGTCATCTATCCGGCGGCAGTCATGGCGGGCAGCGACCAACCCGATATGGCCAAAGCTTATCTAAATTTCCTGACTTCACCGGAGGCTTCGGCGGTTTTTGAGCGATATGGTTTTGATCCTGTCAACTAAAGAACGATGCTTAAATATGCAGTGAAATTAAAGGCGTGGCGTACTTTTGGGTCAATATTCCTGTAGATAAAATGACCTATTAGGGTTAAATACAGGTTGTACTTAATTAGAAAATAGTATTTATGGTAAGGAATTAGGATGGATTTATCACCGCTCTGGATTTCAATGAAAATTGCACTGTGCGCGACGGTAGTCACGTTGATTTTTGGTGTGCTGGCGGCGTGGTGTGTTTTTCGAATGCGACGCGGTTGGCAAATACTGGATGGTTTATTTACGTTGCCTATGGTGTTGCCTCCGACTGTCGTGGGTTTTGGCTTGCTCGTTATTTTTGGTCGCAACAGTGGCTTGGGCAGGTGGCTGGAGTCGGTGGGATTGCCCGTTGTGTTCACATGGTACGGTGCTGTGATTGCAGCTTCCGTCGTTGCCTTTCCTTTACTTTACAGAGCGACTCGAGGTGCCTTTGAGCAGCTGGACCCAGACCTCATTGCCTGTGCCCGCACGTTAGGAATGACGGAGTGGCAAATTTTTCATAAGATTCTGATACCCAATGCTTGGCCCGGTATTCTTTCCGGTGTTGTACTCTCTTTTGCCCGTTCGATGGGGGAATTCGGTGCCACGACACTGATTGCCGGCAATATTCCCGGGCGCACCCAGACGATGGCGTTGGCTATTTATAGTGCTGTTCAGAACAACAAAAAGACATTGGCTACTCGCTGGTCTTTGATTATTATGGTTATTTCTTTTGTAGCTATCTTTTTAATGAATTTAACTTTGAAAGAACGCAAGACAGCACATTGCTACAATAAATGTGGAGAGAAACAGCGGGAGATGACACCATGAAGCTGGAGGTAAAGATCACTAAGCGCCTTAAAAATTTCGTCTTAGATGTGGATTTTATTCACGAACAAGGCGTCCTGGGTCTTTTAGGTCATTCGGGCTGCGGCAAGAGCATGACTTTAAAATGCCTAGCTGGCATCGAGACCCCCGACAGAGGCAGAATCGTCTTAAATGACAAGGTATTATTTGATTCAAATTTAGGTATCAATCTAAAGCCACGTCAGCGCAAAGTAGGTTATCTGTTTCAGCGCTATGTTCTATTTCCAAATATGACGGTGCGGGAAAATATTCTTGCCGGAATGTTGGCACGACAAGTTGAGGACAAAGAGCAGATTGTGGATAGCTATATTCAGCATATGTATTTACAGGGGCTTGAAGATCAGTACCCTTATCAATTATCGGGCGGTGAACAGCAGCGCGTCGCTCTAGCTCGCATGTTGGTAACGAATCCAGAGGTTCTGCTTCTCGACGAACCCTTTTCGGCCCTTGATACTTTTTTAAAACAACAGATGGAACATGCGATGTTTGATCTTTTTGACCGTTATGGCGGCGGTGTCATCTATGTGACCCACAACCGGGATGAAATCAATCGATTTTGTGATTGGGTCGCCGTAATGGAACAGGGGTCTGTCGTGGAATTATTGTCAAAACGAGATTTATTTGAAAGACCTGTCCATTTGTCAACGGCAAAATTATCCGGCTGTAAAAACTTTTCAAAGGCAACAGTTGTACAGAAATCCGGTTCAATTGATGAAGAACATCCCTCCGGTGGTCGCGTTCAAGCCCTAGATTGGGGAACGGAGTTAACCGTTTCAGGCATACTACCTGCTGAAACAAACTATATAGGTGTAAGGGCTCACTATATTCAACTGAGCAAAGAAAAGACAGCTAACAGTATTCCTGTCCGACCGGTGAGGGTAATCGAAAATCTATTTGAAACATCTGTTATCTGTTGTCCTATAAATATTGAATTTAATAGTAGACCAGAAAATATTATTCAAATTGATCTTGAACCTAGGATCTGGCGATCCTTTAATTCAATGTCGCAATTTTGGCTTAAAATAGATCCAGAGGTAATTATGCCTCTTCAGTCAACTTAAAATGAATACTTAAATGAGAGAGGTCAAGCCTTGAAAATTAGAACTTATATCATAACAGTGAGCGATAAAGGTGCCCGTGGTGAGCGAGAAGATGTGACAGGACCGAAACTTAAAGATATGTTGGTGCAAGATGTCTATGAGGTTGTGGGACATGAAATCCTTCCCGATGAATATAGACTAATCGTCGACAAACTCTGTGAGTTGGCGGACGGCGGAGATGTTGATCTTATTTTAACCAATGGCGGTACCGGTTTCTCTCCCCGGGATGTGACGCCAGAAGCTACTTTAGAGGTGGTTGATCGGCGAGTTCCGGGCATTCCCGAAGCGATGCGGCAGGCTTCCTTGGTCATCACACCCATGGCTGTGTTGAGTCGCAGTGAAGCGGGGATTAGGAAACGAACTTTAATCGTAAATCTACCTGGCAGTCCCAAGGCTGCCACTGAGAATTTGGCGGCGGTGATCGCCGCTCTGCCCCACGGCATCGAAGTTATGAGAGGGGAAGTTGGTGACTGTGCCGAACCTGTAGTAAACGAACCTGTGGTGAACGAAGTGGCCAATGCCGTTGCAGAAGCTGCCCTGACAGCCGATGTGGCTGCAGCTATCAAGGGCGTTGTCGTCGCCGTGAACGTCAGTGAGCGAAAAGGGACGACTAAAAAAGAAGTTGAGTCAATCCTCTTACGACCCGACTGGGGGATCGAAGGCGATGCCCATGCTGGTAATTGGCATCGTCAAGTAAGCTTGTTGGCGGAGGAAAGCATAGATATTATGCGCGCCCAAACAGATATGGATTTGGAAAATGGTATTTTTGCTGAAAACATAAATACTCGAGGGATTGATCTCAAGTCGTTGCCGATCGGCACTCGATTGGCTGTCGGATCTGCAATTTTAGAAGTCACTCAAATTGGCAAAGAGTGCCACGACGGAGGCTGTGCCGTCATGCGGGCAGTCGGCCATTGTATTATGCCGCGGGAAGGTATTTTTGCGAAAACGATTCAAGGGGGCACGGTGCGGGCAGGTGATCCCATCCATATTATCTAGCTGTCATTAACCTGAATCTTTGGACTTTAAAATAGGATCTTAATATTATTCCAGACTTTAAAGTGATGTGTCGGTTTGGAATGTCCATACAGGAGTAACTAATTTTAGAATATCAGTTCCCTGCCTGTAGAATTATGTACCCTGTCAATTCAACTCAATAGATATAGAATGCCTCTACAGCTGCGGCGCAGATCTGTAGGGCATTTTATGTTTAAGACATCGATAGGTTATAGAACGAGGCGCGGGAAAACTTGAAGCGAGATTGAGAACAATTAATATGGTGACAGCTAGATCGATTCTCTCAAATTATATGAATTATAAATATCAATATGGGTGAAGTGGTTCTCTTGCTCTGGTTTAATTCCGCTGATAATATAATCTATTAGTATATTTACTGGCTTCACAGCCTGAGTTTTTGCACCTTGGTCAACAATAAAATCAATCAACCCATTTTTTAGATTAACGATATTTTCGGGTACTAGATCGTGGCAGATCATGTGTACTTGATCGCCGATACCGAGTTCTTTTACGGCATCACATGTTCCTAGCTGACCATTTGCAGTGTTATATATACCTTGCAGGTCAGGTTGTTCTTGAAATGCTTTTTTTACAAGTTCGCGGGCTATATCTCTCTTATCTTGACAGGCCACGACGGGAAGTAATTCGATGTCTTTGAAGACATTTTTTATTTCGTGACGAAATCCTTCTACACGGCGTTGGTGGGAGATGCTGTTGTGGTAACCTGTAACGATTAAAACTTTACCTTTGCCACAGAGCAGACCATTCATCAAACTGGCGCAAGCTCTGCCACTTTGATAGTTATTTTGACCCACATAACATAATCGCATCGAATCAGGCAGGTCGGTATTGAATGTGACGACGGGAATATTCTCTTCTTTTAATTTATTGATTTTTTGGACGACCCGATGGTCTTGTATGGGTGCCAAAGAAATGCCGTCTACGCCTTCTTTATACAACTCATCTAAGGCCTGCAGCTGTTTCTTTAAATCAAGTTGCTCGTTTGTATAGAGGATCAATTCGGCACCATTATTTTTAATCTCCTCGCGCGCTGCCTCGATCTCTGAAAGAATTTTTTGAATGAATGGTGTTTCCGTCGATTGAATGATGACACCTAACTTTAATGGTCGGTGGGTGCGGACAAGCATTGAGCCGGCTCGATTAGGCTGATAACCTAATTCTTCGGCAATGGCTAAGATGCGTTCGGCGACTTCTTGTTTGACCGGTCCACTTTTATTAAGTGCTCGGTGCACTGTGCCGCGCGAAACGCCGGCTAAATCGGCAATTTGTTGCTGGGTAACAGCCATAAACATCCTACTCTCTGTGAGAAATATATCAAGATCGAGCACAATTATATGTGTTCAATAATATTAGAATATAATTCATAATCTAGTTATATTCTATCAAAAAAATTCGTTTTTACTGGATTAGAATTATTAAACAAGAGAAGTACATATTTCAATATCTAGAGAAACAGAAAACTGACGTATGGTTCATCCTGTTGGAACTTTTGAAATCATGCAGACGTATTTTCTGATTGTTAACAATCGAGGTGTACGAAAGCCACATTTAAAGCTTGAGTTTATCAACAAGTTGCACAAATATAAAAAAAAATGTGCAAAATTGTTATACTTTTTGCATTGTGTTCACGTGTACACTTGTGTTAATATAACATTAAAGTAGTTAAAACCCATTAGTGAGCAGCATGAGCTGCAAAAGGAGCTACAGTATGGATGTTTTAAAAGTAGGTGTCATTGGTTGTGGTGCGATTGGTCGCGAACATATTAAACGTTTACACAACAAATTACAGGGCAGCCGCGTTGTCGCTGTCATGGACGTGTTCCCAGAGAGTGCCCAGAGAGGTGCTGATTTGGTCGGTAGCGATTGCAAGATTTATGACAATATTGAAGGCATCGTTAACGATTCAGATGTCGATGCATTGGTTGTAACAACCCCTGGTTTTGCTCACAAAGAGCCGATTATGGCGGCAATTAAGGCGGGCAAACCTGTGTTTAGTGAGAAACCTTTGGCCACGACAGCAGCCGATTGTAAAGAAATTGTCGATGCTGAAATGGCGGGCGGTAAAAAACTTGTACAAGTTGGCTTTATGCGTCGCTATGACAAGGGTTATCGTCAAGTTAAAGAATTGCTCGACGGCGGCACCTTTGGTAAACCTCTGTTGGCAAAATGTACTCACAGGGCAATTTCGGTAGATCCGTCTTATACGACAGACATGGCTGTTACAGACACAGCTATTCATGAGATTGATTGTATGCATTGGCTGCTCGATGATGATTGGACACAAGTTCAAGTAATCATGGGTGCAGATACTAAACATGCCCATGAAGGTCTCAAAGATCCCCAGATCATGATCTTCAAATCTAAAAAAGGTTATACAGTTATCCTTGAAGTTTATGTCAACAGTAACTTCGGTTATGACATTAACTGTGAAGTGGTCTGTGAAGAGGGCGTCATCAATCTCCCCGCACCGGCATATCCCACAGTTCGTAAGAATCAAATGATCTCAACACCGATTGAACAAGACTGGATTAATCGCTTTATTGATTCCTACGATGTTGAATTACAGGAATGGATTGATGATACGAAGAAGGGTGAAGTCAACGGACCGAGCGCATGGGACGGTTATATCGCAGCTGTTACAGCAGATGGTTTAGTCGCATCTCAGACGAGCGGTGTCATGGAAGATGTATCTGTAGGTGAAACCCCTGAATTCTATCGTTAATACAAGTTACTATGATTTCATGACCTGGTGATCCGGCGAGGACAGCGCTGGATGTCAGGTTAAGAAATATATTTGGAAAGGTGACTTTGAGTCACACACACTGAATAGAGGAAATTGGAGGATAAAATGAAAAAATTTCTAGCTATTATGTTATCGGCTGTTATGGCAGTCGGTCTGGCCGTCGGATGTGGCGGCGGTGACAGCGGTGATGCTGAAGAAACGACAGCAGCAACAGAGGCAGGTGCAGATGCTGATGCAGACGCAGGTACAGATGCTGATGCAGACGCAGGTGCAGACGCTGGTGCTGCTAGCGCAGACGATGCAGTCGCTGACAGTCTCGGTGAAGTTAAAGCCAACGGCTCTTACAAGATCGGTTTCACGATCTCTGCTCGTGACCAGTTCTTGTCTGCCATGGAGGCTGCTGCTGATGAGCAAGCAAAAGCCATGGGCGTTGAAATGACAGTTGTTGACGCTAATAACAATGCTAATACACAGATTCAAAACGTTCAGACCTTTGCAAGCCAAGGTGTCGATGCGATCATCGTTAATCTGGTTAACTCCGATAACATGGAGCAAATCATGAGCTCTGCAGGCGATATTCCAGTTGTATTCGTTAACCGTAAACCGTCCGGTGAACTGGAGGCTGGCAAGGCCACTTACGTTGGTTCTGACGAAAACAACTCTGGTCGCTATCAGGGCGAATTCCTTGCTGAACATTTTAAAGGTGAAGGTAAAGAAGAAATAGACGTTGTTCTGCTCCAAGGTATTTTGGGTCTGCAGCACACCATTCTACGTACAGAGTCCGCGAAAAAGGCTCTCGAAGACAACGGCATCAAAGCTAACATTATTTACGAAGATACTGCAGAGTTTGACCGTGCCAAGGCTCAGAATAAAATGCAGACCTTCTTGGGTACGAACCAGTCCTTTGACTGTGTCATCGCCAACAATGACGAAATGGCTCTCGGTGCAATCGAAGCTATGAAATCTGCTGGTCTTGATCCGAAGGAAATCCCCGTTGTTGGTATCGATGCTACGCCCGCCGGTTTGACCGCTATGGACAATGGCGAACTCATGTTCACCGTCTTCCAGAATCCGGTTGGTCAAGGTGCTGGTGCTGTCCGTGCCGCTGTTCTCTTTGCTAACGGCGATGATGTTGACACCGTTGTTGACATTCCGTTCGAGCCTGTTTCAATGGACAACTACAAAGACTATATGTAATTCATATGCATTAAAACTACATAAAATTCTAAAGTAAGGGCAACAATTAATTAGCGCCAACTTTGGCGCAGAGAATGTGAGAGGTAAATATGAAAATTGGATTTAACGAAGGCTGCAATCGCTTTTGTGCAGACCATTCAGTCTTAAAAGACCTAGAGTATTGTGAGAAGTACGGTTTTGATTACATTGATGTCCAGTCAGAGTGTTTGAATCGTGATCTGGAAGCTGGAAAGTATACGATCGAAGAGCTGGGTGAGTGGTTCAAAAATCATAATTTAAAAATGCTCTCTTACAATGCCCTTATTTTCTTCAATATGAAACAGACGCAGGAAGAGAAAGATGCGGTCATGGAAGAGTTGGATGAAATCATCCGCCGCTGCAACATTCTTGGTTGCAAAATGATCGTTGTCGTACCTTCTATGGACCTTGATGTTCATGCAACAGTTGCTGAAATCAGAGAAGATGCAGTTGCTGTATTGAAAGAAATGGTCAAGAAGGTCGAACCGCACGGCATCAAGCTGTCCCTTGAGTTCTGTGGTGCTCCCAGCATGTCGATTAACCGCTTCGACTACGCTTATGACATTGTCAAAGAAGTTGATAGCCCGTTGGTTGGTATTACTCTGGATCAGTATCATTTCCACGCAATGGCATCAACGTGGGAAAAACTCGAGCAAGCCGACGGTGACAAGATCTTTGTATGGCACCTGAATGGTATGGAAGATATGCCCTGTGGCGCACCTTACAACACAGATGAAAAGCGTCTGTGGCCGGGCGCCGAAGGTGACATCCTCGATCACCAGCGTTTTGCTGATACATTGAAGAAAATTGGCTTTAAAGGCGATGTCATCACAATCGAAGTGTTCCGTCCGGAATATTACGAAATGACACAAGAGGACAACGTTAAAAAAGCTGCAGAAGTTACTAAAGCTCATGTCGAGAAATATATCAGCTAATTGATGTAGGTTCTTGCTCGCGCTTATTTAGGTCTATAAATGACATAAAACCCGGAAAGCATAGTGCTTTCCGGGTTTTTATATAAAGTTGCAGTCGTTTCTAGTTCTTGAAAAGAAGATCAGACCTCTTTGTTCATGGAGAAAAAAATTTATAATCATTTATTAAACAAAAATAGCAAGATTTATGAAAAAATAGTTTAACTAACCTATTCATGTAGTCATCTAGCTAACTTACAATAAAGGCAACTAGAAGAAACCCATATCGTCAATCGACCTATTTATAATTTATTAGTAATTAAATAAATTTATATGCTGGTTAATAAAATAGCAGTACTTGTTATTGGACGCAGTATCTTGTTTCAGCAATCGATTAACTAATTTAGGAGGAGCAAAAATGTTGAATGGTGAGAAAAAAATAGCAAAACCTTATCGTTGGGCAATGATCGGCGGCGGCCGTACAGGCGGCGTTGGATATAAACATCGTCTGGGGGCGCTGCGTGACAATACGGCATTTGAACTTGTTGCAGGTGCTTTTGATATTGATCCCGAGCGCGGCAAAGACTTTGGCGTCAATTTGGGCGTCGACCCGGATCGCTGCTATCCCGATTATCAGACCATGTTAAAGGAAGAGGCCAAACGCGAAGATGGTATTCAAGTAGTGAGTATCGCCACACCGAATGCCACCCACTTTGAAATTACAAAGGCTGTTCTCGAAGCCGGTCTGCACGTAGTCTGTGAGAAGCCCCTTTTCTTTGAAGAAGAGGAAGGCGAAATTATTCGCGAGCTGGCAAAAAAACAGAATAAAATTGTCGGAGTTACATTCGGTTTCTCCGGTAATCCTATGCTGTTACAAATGCGCAGTATGGTAGAAAATGGTGAATTGGGCGACATCCATATGGTCGAACTGCAATACACCCACGGCTATGCCTGTGATGAACTGGGCGACACAAACACACCAAGCCAGAAATGGCGTGTAGATCCCAAGATTGCAGGAAGAACCTTCGTCCTTGGCGACCTATCTACCCACACCTTCTACATGAGCCAATTAATTCTGCCTAATATGAAGATCGAAAAGTTGCTCTGTGATCGCCAAAGCTTTGTCAAGAGCCGGGCACCCCTGGAAGATAATGCCTATGTTATCATGCACTACAAAAACGGTGCGGTAGGCAGAATGTGGACCTCTGCTGTAGATGCTGGTCGGATGGACGGACATCGCATTCGTATAGTTGGTTCTAAAGCAAGTGTCGAATATAATGATGCCCTAGGAAATCAACTGCGCTATGAGGTACAGGGTGAGCCGTCACGTATTCTCTGGCGCGGTACAGACTATCTCTCAGATGATTGTTTAGCTTACGAAAGACTAGGCGTATTGCATCAAGAAGGATTGGCTGAAGCTTGGTCAAATATCTACCTAAAATTTGCCATCGCTATGGATGCCAAGGATCGTGGTGACCAAGAGACTTTGGATAATTTAGTCTATCCTGATTTGGATCACGGCATTGAAGCCATCCGCTGGGTCAATCGTTGTGCAGAGTCTGCCGACAAAGGATCCGTCTGGGTCAATTGGGATTAAATATCGAGCATATTTGTCGATCAATATGTCGACTCGTATAAATATTACCTAACCTTGATTACATACAGAAACTTATCTTATTAACAAAAAGAAGACACAGCCGCTCAAATCAAGCGGCTTGTGTCTTCTTTGGCATATTTTAAAGTTGCTAAACTGTAGAGCACCAGAGACAACGCAAATTTTATCCCTTGCTTAGATCACAACGCGTCTAAACTGCAATGGAGTCATGCCGGTTCGGCGGGTAAACAGTTGGGAGAAGCTAGAGGGATTCTCATAACCTAAATTAAAGGCTATGTCTGCCACAGAATGATCTGTGGTGCGCAGCCATTCCGCTGCCTTGTTGACACGCAGGCGGATGAGGAAATTAGCGGGCGTATCCCCTGTTTCTTGTTTAAATTTACGGCTGAAATAGAATGGGCTGAGATCAACTGAAGCGGCGATGTCGTGGATAGAAATGGGTTTTTCGATATTTGCTTTCATAAAGCGAATGGCCTTTGCGGACATTGAGTTGCCCTGCAGAAGCAGAGGTTTTTTATGCCTTACAGCCAAATAAGACAGACAGTTATATATATTCTGACTGATGCCTATGGGATCATCGCCGACACCACTGACCAAGAGATTGATCTGTCCTTGCATCTGGGAGGCTACTTTGCTATTGAAAAGATTATTAAATAAGATGCCGCCGTTCTCGGCAATCAACCAGTCGGTTAAACGATGTACGTTTTGTCCGTTGATATGATAATACAGGAATTCTGCTTGATCGATGGGATGATACTTATGGGGGTAATTACAGTTCAATAGAATTGCGTCGCCGGTTTGAGCGGTCGCTTCATATTTTTCCTGGCGAAACTTCATCTTGCCCCGGACGATATAACAAATTAAGACATCGGCAAAGTAATCCCTTTCAATCTGATAATTGGTGTCGCAGTAATAATGACCGCACCACGTTATATAGTATAGATGCTCTACTGTATCCATAGTTGGTGTCAAAAAAATACGTTGCGATTTTGGTTTTAATCCTTTTTCTAGAATTGTCAATTTGCAGTCACCTGCCTTCCCATGCGGTTTCAAAAGACACAGAAGTTAACAAAAATTTAATACCTATAAGTTGACAGTAGTTATGTATATGCTAGAATATAGTCAATGAAAGTCAAAGACAAACTAGTCGCTTGACCTTTAAGTTTAGTAAGAAAGGAGTGCGACATGGCCCGCTTAACAGATATTATAGAACAAATGATCAAAGAAATGATCGATGATAATGACGGACGGGTTGAAATCACGCGGGGTAAGCTGGCAGAAAAAGTCAACTGTGTTCCCTCGCAGATCACATATGTATTGTCGACTCGTTTCACAAATGGCCAAGGCTATATCGTTGAAAGTCGTCGCGGTGGCGGTGGTTGGATTCGCATCTCCCGCATAGCCAACGACAATAAGAAAAGCAACTATGTCATGCATGTGTTAAATTCACTCGGTGATACGATCAGTCGACATGATGTGGTCATCCACCTGAACAATCTCGTTGATTACGACATCATTGATGATAATATTGCCGCAATCATGTATAACGCCACTTCGGATCAAGCCTTGACGCGGATTCAACCGGTGGTTAAAGATCTCATTCGCATGGATATCTTTAAGAGCATGTTACTTGGCCAAGCAATTCGCATGGAGCGAGAAGAGAAAGAAGCTGAAACGATGTCTAAGAATACAGAAAAAAAAGACGCAACTAAGCATGATAATGAAGATTAGAACTTATTCATTGGAATTTGCAAAAGCTAAAATAGAAAAATACGTATTAAAGTAAACAGTGCCCCTTTTGCGAGGGGCCTGTTTTGGGAATCAAGGTCAATGAAGGTCAAAACCATTTGATTAAAACCTACAGATATTAAAAAGAAGTGAGGAGCATACGACGATTAAGCATACATTCTATAACAAAATCTTTATCCAACATAATGAAAACGTTAGTTCTACATTTACTGAATTGACAAGACAGAACAGGAAATCGTCCAGTGACGACCGAAGGAAGGTGATGACATGAAGTGTGAAAATTGCAATGAACGGGAAGCATCCGTCCATATAAAACAAAATATAAATGGCGTTGAGTCCGAGCAATATTTATGTCCCCAGTGTGCCGCAGCGCACCAGTCCCATTACTCGGTCGGAGATTTCAATCAATTCTTTACGAATCCAGCCTTTGGTAAATCTTGGTTGGGAGATCTTTTAGGCAACGCAGGTATGTTATCTCACACAATGCCTCAGACCACAGTAAATTCAGCGGCAGCTCGCTGTCCCAAGTGTAATTGGTCGTTTGAGGATATAAATAAAACAGGACTGTTAGGGTGTCCCCATTGTTATGAACACTTTGAATCTTCCCTAAAAGGACTGTTTCAGAGAATACAGAGGGGCTCTCAGCACGTCGGTCGCAAACCCGGCAGAAGGGGATCTGAGCACGACAATGTAGTGGTTACGGGTTCGGTATCTGATAATAATGCAAAATATACAGACCTTAAAGCAGATCAGGATCAAACAACTCAGAATGAGAGAGAGACCAAGGAGTTGTCTCCCCTTGAGCAGAAGATCAAATCATTAAAAGAACAACAAGATGAAGCGGTGGCCCGCGAAGACTATTTGGCAGCTGCCAGGCTGCGAGACGAAATCAAGGAACTGCGCGAAGGAAAGGAGGAAGATCAATGAGTTGGTATTTAACTTGCGGTCCAGAACAGGACGTCATCTTGTCTTCCCGCGTGCGGTTGGCTAGAAACGTCGATACTTATCCATTTACCGGACATCTTGACGATCAACAGGCCGTCGAATTGTCCCAGAAAATTCGCGATTCGATTTACGCCGCGAATAGCAAAATGCCTGATTTATATAGAGATTTGGACTTAACTGAGCTGACTGATGTGGCCTGCGAGGCTCTCGTTGAACAGCGTCTAATCAGTGAAGAATTACTGCACAGTCCAAATAAGAGGCGCAAAGCAGCAAGCCGAGTGGTGATCAGCAACGATGAATCCGTTTCGATTATGATCGGAGAAGAGGATCACATTAGAATTCAAGCAATGACTCCAGGATTGGATTTGCAGTCAGCCTACAAGCAGGCGGAAGAAATAGCTCTGCTCGTTGAAGAGCGGCTACCCATCGCCTATGATGAGCTGTTTGGCTTTTTAACAGCGTGTCCTACTAATACTGGAACCGGCATGAGGGCTTCGGTTATGGCCCATTTGCCCGGTCTGACTCATTACAAGCAGATCGATCAACTTCGCCGAAAACTGGATCGCATGGGATTCACTGTGCGAGGAGCATACGGTGAACACAGCAAGGCGGTTGGTTGTCTGTATCAGATTTCTAATCAGGTCACATTGGGACTCAGCGAATTAGATATACTAAGCGACCTGCGTTCCATAATCGATCAAATTATTCAGTTGGAACGAAAAGCGCGCCAAAAAATGCAAGAACACTCAGGAACAAAATTGGAAGACAAACTTTATCGCAATCTGGGTGTTTTGCAGCAGGCTCGTTATATAAGTGGAGCAGAGGCATTAGAACGCATTTCAGATCTAGCTTTGGCCATTGAATTAGGATATTTTACTGATCTTGATTTCAAGACGATTAAAAAGTTATTGGCAGCGATTGGAGCCGGTACCATTCAGCAAAGTTGTGGCGAACAGTTGTCTGCCGATCAATGTGCAAATCATCGAGCAAAGAAAATTAGAGATATTTTATATAAAGAAATTACAAACAAAGAATAATAGGAGCGTGTAATTATGGTTATGAGATTTTCAGATAGAGCAGCAAATGTACTGCGTCATGCCTACGCCGTAGCAACATCATACGGAGTGAATTACGTCGGTACAGAACATATTTTAAGTGGGATTATGGCAGAAGGTGCCGGTCCTGCTTATACGGAGTTAACACGTCAAGGTGTGACAAAAGAGAAATTAGACCAAATCATGGATCAAATTCATGAAAATAAAACGAGTGATATGTCAAACAGCAAAGAACTTAATATACAAGAATTGGTTGACATAATCACGCCGCGGACGAAGCGTGTTTTAGAACTTGCCAACTATGAATTGCGTATAAGTGGTTTAAATATCATTGAACCGGAGCAGCTGTTGATCGGTATTTTAAGGGAAGGTTCAAGCGTTGCCCTCAATGCCCTGCATAGTTTAAAAGTGGACATCCCCACATTGTTTGTGGCTCTGAGATCTGAACAAGGTCAGGCGGCAACTGGAGATGCCAGTTCCAATGAGCTTGATCGGATCAACCGCAACTTGAAACAACGTCAGGCGGGAGGGAAGTCTGGTACAAAAGGTGGCAACCCTAATACACCTACATTAAATGAGTATGGACGCGACCTCACTCAAATTGCCAAAGAAGATGGCTTTGATCCAATCATTGGTCGAGATGACGAAATTCAGCGTGTCATGCAGATTCTTTGTCGCCGTACCAAAAATAATCCGGTTTTGATTGGTGAACCAGGTGTGGGTAAAACCGCCATCGCCGAGGGTTTGGCTCAGCGCATCGTCGCCGGCAATATGCCCGAGTTATTACAAGACAAGAAATTGATTTCTATCGATATCGCAGGTCTGCTAGCCGGTGCAAAATATAGGGGAGAGTTTGAAGAGCGTCTCAAAAACTGTCTCAATGAAGCGACTTCTGCAGGCAACATTATCCTGTTTATTGATGAACTTCACACCGTTGTCGGTGCTGGTGCTTCCGAAGGCGCTGTCGATGCGGCAAATATGCTAAAACCGATGTTAGCCCGAGGCGATTTACAGATTATCGGTGCTACAACCATCGATGAGTATCGCAAAAATATCGAAAAGGATGCGGCCTTGGAACGTCGCTTCCAGACTGTCAATATAGATGAGCCAACCCAGGAAGAAGCGGTCCAAATTTTAGAAGGACTTAAAGACAAATATGAGGCACATCACCAAGTTCAAATTACCGAAGAGGCGATCGCAGCGGCCGTCAATCTGTCTTCTCGTTATATCACTGACCGCTTCCTGCCCGACAAGGCCATCGACTTGATCGATGAAGGAGCTTCGAAGTTGCGCATGAATATGGCATCTGAGCCCGGTGATCTCAAAGAACTGGAAGAAAAAATTAATAAAATAATCGAGGAAAAAGATGCTGCGGCTAAGCGGGAGGACTTTGAAAAAGCTGCCGAACTGCGCAAACAGGAGTCTGAGCTAAACAAACAATTAAATGAAAATCGTGCCATCTGGAAAAAAGAACAAGACACAGAGCATAATGTCTTGACAGCAGATCACATAGCCGATATTGTCGCCAACTGGACGGGTATACCGGTTCAGAAATTGACGGAATCCGACACCGAGCGCCTGAGGAATTTGGAGGCAGAACTCAAACGACGTGTCATTGGACAAGATGAAGCAGTTACTGCGGTGGCTAAAGCGATCCGCCGTGGTCGCCTAGGTCTCAAAGATCCCAGCCGTCCTGCAGGTTCATTTATCTTCTTGGGTACTACGGGTGTTGGTAAGACGGAATTAGCTAAGGCTCTCGCCAACGTCATGTTCGGTGAGGACGATGCCATGGTGCGACTCGATATGTCGGAATACATGGAGAAATACTCTGTCAGTCGTCTGATCGGTTCGCCGCCAGGGTATGTCGGTTACGAAGAGGGCGGTCAGTTGACAGAACAAGTGCGCCGTCGCCCCTACTCTGTCATTTTATTCGATGAGATCGAAAAGGCTCACCCCGATGTACTGAATGCTTTGCTACAAATTTTGGAAGATGGTCGCTTGACCGATGGTCAGGGACGTACGGTTGATTTCCGCAACACCATCGTCATCATGACGTCTAATGTAGGTGCGAGAATGTTGACTGGTAGCGAAGGTCGACGCATAGGTTTTGGCAGCAGCAGTACCAATGAAAAGGAGAAGCGCGACGAAGAACTTTACGGCGGTAAATCCTACGAAGAGGCCAAAGAGATGGTCCTGGACGAATTAAAGAAAGTTTTCCGTCCGGAGTTTATCAACCGCGTCGATGAAATTATTTTCTTCCATATGTTGAATCGGGATGCGATGAAGCAAATTGTTCGCCTGATGCTGCGCGACTTTGCCGAACGCACAAAAGACATTGGTATCGATCTTCTGTCCACCGAAGAGGCTGAGATATTGTTAGCTCAAAGAGGCTATGACCCTGCCTACGGTGCGCGTCCGTTGCGCCGCGAGATTCAGAATTCTGTAGAAGATGCATTCTCAGAAGCTATGTTGGACGGCATCGTCAGAGATGGGGATACAGCTGTAATCCTCGTTAAAGATGGTGAGATCCATATCGTCAACGAAAAGAATAATCAAGACGTGGACACGATTCGTCTTCTTACCGAAGATAAAAACGAGAACACAGAGCCAGCTGATTCAGATGTGGCGAAGGATCATGCCGATGATGTAGATTCGGCTGTCACAGACAATGCGTCAAAAGATACAACTGTTGAGAAGAACGAAAACGATACCGCTTCTGAGTCCGAATCGGTTCCATCTGAAATAGATGAGACAGAGCAAAAAAATGATAATACAGCTGATGATGATTCTAATGCAGTAGATATAGAATAACTTATGATATGTGTAAAGTCACAAATTCATATACATATAATGCATAAATTGGCAACTTCTATACAATAAATGCAAGTTGAATTGAATCGCAAAATACAAATTAAAGAATCAGTTTTATTACTAATAAGGGAATGAGCATACAAGTAAACGTATGCCAACGAAGGGAGTTTCAAAGCGCAAATCAGCGCGGAGGGGCTCTCTTCATTTTATTTTGCATAAAAACATTGAAAAACTTAATTATTGTGGCGTTAAGAATATAATTAACAGAGAAATATCATGATTTTATTGCATAAATTTACAAAAAAGTGGTAAACTTCAATAATTAAACCATTTTCTGTGGACAGTCCTATAAATATTTTGTATTATAGCTACTAATTATCGAAGGGAGATGAATAATAATGCAAAAGAAATTTTTCGCACTTGTGCTTGCTGGCGTTATGGCTTTGTCTGCATTGACAGCCTGTGGCGGCGACAAAGATACAGCTGATGAAACAACCGCTCCTGCTGGCGATGCAGCAGCCAATGATGATGCTGCTGATGCTGCAACGTCCGATGACGGCGAAACATTCCGCCTTGGTGGTCTGGCTCCTCTGACGGGCAGTGTTTCAGTTTATGGTGTCAGCGCCATGAACGGTGTTGAGATGGCTGTCGAAGAAGTTAATGCCGCTGGCGGAATCAACGGTCAGCAGATTGAATTTAATGTTTTAGATGAGAAGGGTGATGTCACCGAGGCCATTAACGCTTACGGTCGTCTGGTCGCAGACCACGACATCGATGCACTAATTGGCGACGTTACGTCCAAACCTTCCATCAGTGTGGCTCAACGGGCTAACGAAGATGGTCTTCCCATGATCACCCCGACGGGTACTGCGGATGCTATTACCGAACAGGGTGAAACTGTTTTCCGCACCTGCTTCACAGACTCATACCAAGGAAGAGCGATGGCTTCATTTATTGCCGGTAAAGGTTATTCTAGTGCCGCCGTTCTATATGACAATAGTGATGACTACTCTGTTGCTCTGTACAATGCATTTACTGAAGAGGCAAAAAATCAGGGTGTAGAAATTACGGCCGAAGAGAGTTTTGGCGCAACGGATTCTGACTTTAAAGCTCAGTTGACCAAGATTGTTTCTACAAATCCAGAGGTTCTCTATGTTCCTGCATACTATGAAACAAATGCTTTGATTCTAAGACAAGCTCAAGAAACCGGCTTTAAAGGTCTGATCACTGGTGGTGACGGCTGGGACGGTATTTTGACCCAATTCAAAGACGATCCAAGCGGTGCTGATGGCGTCATTTTCTCTAACCACTACTCACTCTATGACGAAGATGAAAAAGTACAGAACTTTGTCAGCAAATATAAAGAGACCTACGGCGAAGATCCCACTGCCTTTGCAGCGCTGGGTTATGACTCCGTCTATCTGCTGAAGCAGGCTGTTGAAGAGGCGGGCACAAAGGATAAAGCTGCAGTCGTCGAAGCTCTTAAAAATATTGAGTTTGCAGGTGTTACTGGTTCATTTAAATTTGACGAGAAACGCAACCCGATCAAGACTGTTTCTTATGTTGTCGTCCAAGGCGGTAAATACGAACTGGATTCAAAAGAGGGCGTTACCGAATAAAATTAAGAACATTTGGGAAAAGCCGACAAATACCGGTTGTTAATGTTATAATTTTAAATCGAGTCAATATACAGACTCCCACAGCCTGTGGCCGTGGGAGTTTGTATACGTATTTAACAGAGACCTTTTTGACGTGTAATTGAGAGGACGCCATGTATTTTTTAGTTCAGCTAATCAATGGCCTACAGATCGGATCCATTTATGCTTTGATCGCTTTGGGCTATACGATGGTTTACGGCATTATTAAACTGATTAACTTCGCCCACGGTGATATTATGATGGTCGGCGCCTATTTAGCGCTATTATTACTCAATAATGGAATTCCGATTATTCCTGCCATGCTAATTTCTATGGCGGGTTGTGCGATTTTTGGCATCATTATAGAACGGCTAGCTTACAAACCGCTGCGTAAGTCATCCAGACTATCTGCCCTGATTACCGCCATCGGTGTCAGTCTATTGTTGCAGAATGCAGCTATGCTTGTGTTCGGCTCAGCGGCTCGAACGTTCCCGGATTTGACTAAAGGTATGCCATCTTTTCAACTCGGTTCAAACTCTGTCAATATCTTAACCGTCATAAGTATTGTACTCGCCATTGTCGTAATGATTGCCCTGCAGTTATTTGTTACCCGCAGCAAGGCAGGAACGGCGATGCGGGCCGTGTCTGAAGATACGGATGCAGCAGAACTCATGGGTATCAATGTCAACACAACGATCTCAATGACCTTTGCGATTGGTTCAGGCTTGGCAGCTTTTGCCGCGATATTATTCTGTATGGCGTATCCTCAGGTCACACCATATATGGGTGCGATGCCAGGTATTAAGGCATTTATCGCTGCAGTATTAGGTGGCATCGGCGTCATACCTGGCGCTATGATTGGTGGTTTTATCCTCGGCGTTATTGAAGCTTTGACAAAGGCCTACATCCCTTCGGGCTACTCGGCATTGTCCGATGCCGTGGTCTTTGCCATCTTGATTATCGTACTGCTGGTTAAACCTTCCGGTCTGTTGGGTCGACCCCAGCGGGAAAAGGTATAAGGGGGGCAGTATGAAAAAGTCATCGTCACGTGTTTTTAAGACGTATGTATTAAATATTGTCATCATTGCTGCTATTTTTATTGCGTTGCAATTGATGATCACAAACGGTGTGTTCAATAGCTATACTTCAGGTCTGGTCGTTCAGATTTTTATTAATATGATTTTGACCCTTAGCTTGAACGTGGCCACTGGATTCCTCGGTGAACTTTGCTTGGGTCACGCCGGTTTTATGGCCATAGGTGCCTATACAACAGCTCTACTCACAATTAATTCTGGTCTGCCTGTCATGATTATGTTCCCTCTCGGTTTAATTGCAGGTATGATTATTTCGGGCATCATTGGTTTCTTGGTTGGTGTACCGGCTCTCCGTCTGAAAGGCGACTATTTAGCAATCATCACTTTGGCATTTGGTGAAATGATTAGTATATTGCTGCGTACATTTAAATTTACAGGCGGTGCCCTTGGTCTCAATGGTATTCCCAGGGTTACGTCCTTTGCTTATTCGTACTGGTGTTTTATTATCTCACTAGTTTTGATTATTACCTTCATGTTCTCCCGTCATGGTCGTGCTATTCTATCCATCCGCGAAGATGAGATTGCCTCAGAGGCGACGGGCGTCAATACATTTAAATATAAGATGATTGCCTTTGTCATGTCGGCTATGTTCGCTGGTCTGGCGGGCGGTCTCTTTGCCCACTTCCAGGGCAATTTAGCTCCGGAGAAATTTAATTATAATTACTCCATCGATATTATGGTCATGGTGGTCTTCGGCGGTATGGGTTCGGTATCCGGTTCAATTGTATCGGCAATTATTCTTACTTTGCTGCCCGAGTTATTGCGCGGTTTCTCAGAGTTCCGCATGCTGGTCTATGCCATAATGCTGATTGTCCTGATGATTTTCCGCCCCGAGGGTATGTTTGGGCGCAAAGAAGTGACTTACAGAGTATTCCGCCGTTTCTTGAAACGCAACAAGCAAAATAAGCCTGTTTCATAATAAGGAGGTAAGATATGGCGTTGCTAGAAGTTGAAAATCTTGGTATTCGCTTTGGCGGCCTCCAGGCAGTTAAGGACGTATCGTTTACCATAGGCAACAATGAAATTGTCGGACTGATTGGACCAAATGGTGCAGGCAAAACAACGGTATTTAACTTGTTGACCAATGTTTATCACCCGACTGAGGGAGATATTCGAGTTGGCGGTGTCAGTACTTTGGGTAAAAAACAACATGAGACAGTAGACTTTGGTTTGGCCCGGACGTTTCAGAACATCCGTTTGTTCAAGAGTATGTCGGTTATGGAAAATATAAAAACTGGTTTTCATCACCGAGGGCGTTACAGCATTCCAGCGGCAATTTTTCGCTTGCCGGCCTATTGGCAGGAAGAGGCCAACTATACTGAACAGGCTATGGATTTGCTGAAGACCTTCGGCATGAGCCATGTTGCCGAGGTTGAAGCAGGTAATTTGCCCTATGGTCAACAGCGCAAACTAGAGATTTGCCGTGCCCTTGCAACCCATCCTAAACTGTTGCTGTTGGACGAACCGGCGGCGGGGATGAATGCCACAGAAACTCAGGAGCTGATGGATACGATCCGCTTGGTTCAGGAGCATTTTAAGATCTCAGTATTACTAATTGAACACGATATGAACTTAGTCATGGGCATTTGCGAGCGCATTATTGTATTAAATTATGGTAAAATATTGGCCAAGGGTCTGCCCAATGAAGTACGTAATAATCCCGAAGTGATCGGTGCCTATTTAGGAAGTGAGGGTGATCCGAATGCTGTTGTCAGTTGATTCCATCAATGTATATTACGGCAGAATTCATGCAGTACGCGACATCTCCTTCGAAGTTGCCAAAGGTGAAGTGGTCACACTGATCGGTGCCAACGGCGCAGGCAAAACCACTATTCTACAAACGATTTCGGGCATTTTGCAGCCCAAGTCAGGTACGATTAAGTATGAAGGGGTGGAAATTCAGAATAAACCTGCCTATAAAATTCTCCAGAGTGGGCTGGCTCAAGTTCCCGAAGGGCGGCGCATCTTTACCAATCTAACTGTGCGAGAGAATTTAGAAATGGGTGCTTATACCCGCCATGACAAGGAAGGGATTACTGAGGATCTTAAAAAATCCTTCTCCCGTTTTCCCCGCCTTGAAGAACGACGCAATCAGCATGCTGGTACGTTGTCCGGTGGCGAACAACAGATGCTGGCAATCGCCCGCGCGTTGATGAGTAAACCTAAATTGCTCTTGCTAGACGAACCTTCTATGGGGTTGTCACCTCTTTTGGTGCAAGAAATTTTCCGCATCATCCGCGATGTTAATGAGGACGGGACAACAGTCCTTTTAGTAGAACAAAATGCCCAACTTGCCTTGAGTGTTGCGGACAGAGGTTATGTCTTGGAGACAGGCAAGGTTATCATGTCCGGCGGTGCGAAAACTCTGCTGGTAGACGAACGAATTAAGGCCGCTTATTTGGGCGGTGAAGCATGAGTCTAACCCAATTTCACAGAGAAATTCATCGCTGTCCTCGCTGTACCTACGAACAAGAGGTTGTGGTGTGGGATCGGGTGGATGTGACAGCGGAGCCAGATCTCAAGGAACGTCTGTTGCGGAAACAACTCCAAACATTTGACTGCGAAAATTGTGGTGAGACCCTGTCTGTAAGTGATGGACTTCTCTATATTGACCAGGAAAATAGCCTGTTGATATACCGACATCCCCTTTTTCGCGAGGCAGAGGCGGAGCTATTGGTGCAAAAAGACGGGTTAGATCAGCTCAATGAATTGGTCGGTGATTTGAGCCAGTGGCAAAATCTACGTTTGGTATCAGGGGACAACGAACTTTTAGAGAAGATTCATTTGCAGGACAACGGTTTGGATGACCGGCTCATGGAAATCCTCAAGGTAGCTCTAAAGGTTCGCTACGAGGAAGAACAGAACAATATAATAGAAGCCTGCTTTTTTTTAGGAACCGACGGCGATATTTTATTGTTACAGACAGAGACAGCCGAAAAGGGTTGGTATATGTTAGAAATGCCGTGGGAACTTTATCAGAATGCGGCAGACACTCTAGGATCTAATCTACCGGACTTAAGTGGTCGCTGGACGATGATTGACCAGCGCTGGGCGGCGGATTTCATTCGCTCTATGACAGAATAAATGAATTAAAAAAAAGCTCGGTTAGGAGCTTTTTTTGTTGCAAATTAATTTTTGTACAGTTGGAATTCAGTAGTTGAGTTATTTAAAAATTTATTTTTATCTGCGGTGTGAGATCACACAACGTGATCAGCGACATCTATGTGATAGGAATAAAGCCAAAATTAGATATATTTGGAAACGTGAGGTTGATCAAAAGTCCTGCTATTAGACACTGGAGCAAGATGGCAATGCTGACTTGTTTTAACATTTCACCATCAGGTTGACCTGAGATCTCCCTCAGAGAAATATAGTCAACGATTAGTTGGACGCTGATGCCCGAAGACACTAGGAATATTGTGGTGACGCCAGAACCTCCAGCTGTAAGATGACCTATGACCATAAAAATATTGAAATAAATAAGTCCAGGAATGACGGCTTTAAAGAAGCTCGTCATCGGATAATGCAGCTTGCCGATAAATTGTACAGTCAATCGGTACGTAATTATTCTGATCAAGACCATTGAAAAGGTTAATAAAATACATATAAGTGTGACTAAAATTATTAGAGTGGTGAGATTAAATTCAGCATTGGGTCGAACTGCAGCAAAAACTAAGAGATTACCTAAGTTACTGTGCCCTACGGAGCGCATAGTCATCGTTGTAAACAAGAGACATGAAACAGCAATATTTGCGATTAGCCATCCTAATGAGGAATGAACCAGTTGGTTGATTCCTTGGATGGGGTTTGAAAGTAACAACCAAATTTTTTCAATTATATTACGGAACTGGGTCCGTAAATTGGTACGTCCTCTATTTCTTGATCGCGTACCCCACTGTTGGAATGGAGAACTGTAGCTTTGTTGATAGCGAGCCCCTGTATTTTCGGCATAGCGACGGTTTTGGCTGCGCTGTTTTTTAAAACGCTCCCAAAAAGATCCACTTGCCTCACTTGTATGATTATATTCAGAAGGTTCCTCCGTCTCGGTGGTTTTCTGATCATTAATCTTTTGAGCGTATCGACAAGTGCACCGTTCACCAGGTTTTAGTTCTTTTCCACAATAAAAACAATATCGTGACATGCAATCCTCAAAATTAAATGGAATAATAACAAAATAACATTTTTATAATTCTAATAGTTTATCATAGGCGATATATAGACCTTTTGCATAAAAGCAAATTGTTTGTTAAGAACCATTTGACGTTGACCACTTGGTTGGTAGAATATTTACACATCGCATTTGCGATAAAGTAGTACGGTAGTTTAGGTAGAATAAGGAGATTTACGTTTATGATTATTATTATGAAACCGAAGGTGCGTCAATCCGATGTTGATAACATTGTCAGCATTTTGGAAACACATGATCTCGTTCCCCATATATCAGAGGGTACGTTCCGCACGATCATCGGTGTAGTTGGTGACAAGACAAAACTCGATACCGACCATCTTTCTCTGCAACCGGGCGTAGAGCGCCTAGTGCCGATCTTATCATCATACAAATTAGCAGGGCGTTCATTTAAACCTGAAGGTTCAGTTTTTTCCATCGGCGATGTAGAGTTTGGCGGCTCTAGCCCTGTGCAAATAGCCGGCCCCTGTGCGGTGGAAAGTTATGATCAAATTTTTACTGTGGCGAAAGTGATCAGCGACTGTGGTGCCAAGGTGTTGCGGGGAGGGGCTTATAAACCTCGCACATCCCCCTACAGTTTTCAAGGCTTGGGTGTGGCAGGTTTGCAAATGATGCGGGAGGCTGCCGATGCCTTTGGGCTTTTGGTCATTTCAGAGATCACTTCAGAGTACGACTTAGATGAAGCCGCTAAATATATTGACATTGTTCAGGTCGGAGCGCGTAATGCTCAGAATTTTCGTCTGCTCGCCGCTATCGGTAAAATCAAACTGCCGGTTATGCTAAAGCGAGGGATGGCGATGAGCATCGAAGAATGGCTCGGTTCAGCCGAGTATATTTTATCGGAAGGAGAGTACCGTGTTATGCTCTGTGAGCGAGGGATTAGTACTTTTGAGACGGCCTATCGCAGCACCTTAGATATTGGTGCTATCCCTGTTTTGAAAGAGAAAACCCATTTGCCGGTTTTTGTAGATCCTTCCCATGCTGCTGGTCGAGCCGCTTTGGTCCCTCCTTTGGCGAGGGCAGCGATCGCAGCTGGTGCTGACGGTCTGCTTGTAGAGGTTCATCCCAATCCACCGGAAGCCAAATCTGATGCTGCGCAGCAATTGCGGCCTGAGGCATACGTGGAGTTGATGCGACAGATCAACGGTATGTTGCAGTATATTGAAAAGGTAAAAAATCATGACTGAAGTTGAACGGGATATTCGTGTAGTCATCATCGGGCTGGGATTGATCGGAGGATCCCTGGCACGTTCTCTGCGCGGTCGCTGGAATCGTTTACAGCGTTTAGTTGCTCTGGATACCGATCGAGCCAGTTTGAACGAGGCGAAGGATCAGGGTGTGGCTGATGCTGTCTACGATATGCCGTCACTACCTCTGTTTCCGCATAAATCAGGAGACGAAGAAGTTGATTCAACTCATCTGCTAGCACAAAGTGAGGTTGATTTGCAGTTGTATAACCAACTGCCAGAAACAGCTCGGGATGAACTTGCCCAAGCGGATCTTGTCGTTGTGGCAACGCCGTTAGACTATATTCCGTCAATTATGAGGATGTTGACAAAAGTGACGCCAGCCCTTTTGACCGATATGGGAAGTGTCAAAACAACTGTGTTAGAACAGGCCGGGCCCTGCCGCTTGATTGGTGGTCATCCCATGGCTGGTTCTGAGCGACGCAGTTATCGCTGCAGCAGTGAATCGCTGTTTGAAAATGCTATTTATGCCTTGTGTCCCTCGCCTCACTATGTGGGCGGGGATCTGCTAGAAGATATGGCGTTACTTTGTGAAGTTGTCGCAACAATTGGCGCTTTGCCTCGTTATATGGAGGCGCCGGAACACGATCGGGCGGTGGCTACCATCAGTCATCTGCCCCATGTGATTGCCACGACTTTAGTTAATACAGCCGCACGGGAAAGCGAACAACTTATTCAGTGTGATTCAGGTTTAGATACGTTTTCCACTGCGGTTGATTGCGTTGAAGGTGATCCCCCTGCTTGTAGTTCCGTATCTGACGATATGCCACCGTTGCCTAGTTCAATACTTGATCTCGCAGCAGGCGGCTTTCGTGACATCACCCGCATCGCTTCATCGGATAGTGATCTTTGGACGGGTATTGTGCGCGGTTCGCGGGAGAAATTGCTGCCAGTTATAGATCGCTTTGAACAAGAATTATCTCGCTTTCGAGCGTGTCTTGCCAATGATGATATAGCAGGTCTCAAAGAATTATTTTTCACTGCAGCAAGTGTACGGGACGGCTTGCCCCAAGGCGGCAGTGGAGCCTTGGTGACCGAATCGCGAATTCACATTGAATTGGAAGATCGACCAGGCGAAGTTGCTGTGGTCAGCACTTTACTTGCTGTGCGAGGCATCAACATTAAAAATATCGGCATGGTTCACGCTCGTCAATACGAGGGTGGGCGTATGCAGCTGTTCCTTTCCTCTGACAATCAAGTAGAGATGGCTCTGGAAATTTTGCGCAAAGCAGGATACGAGTGCTATGTATAAGACCAACATCAAATGCAGAGTTAGTCACCTTATATAAATTTATGTGTGAAGGACTAATCACTGTAGCCGCATTTTAGCAACTATTTCGAGGCATAAATGTTCAGGTTAATGGACAGAGAGAATGACCAGATAACTTGGTATGAGTTCAGAATAATAAACAGGAGTTATAACGATGATCATTATCATGCGACATGACGCGCCAAAAGAGGAAACACAAAAATTAGTGGATTGGCTGGAATCCTTTGATCTTATGACGTATCCGATCGTCGGTCAGGCTACCAGCGTCATCGGTCTCGTTGGTGACACGTCGGTCTTAGATAAAGGCAACATTGAACGGTGGCCAATTGTGGAATCGGTGCTTAAAGTTCAAGAACCGTATAAAAAAGCCAACCGTAAATTTCATCCCGAAGATACCTTAATTAAGGTTGCGGGTAAGTTGGGCGGAGCGACCGCAACAGCTGAAGATATTGTCATTGGTGGCAATAAAATTGTCGTTGCTGCCGGTCCCTGTTCCGTTGAGTCAAGTGAACAAATCAGCGGCATCGCGGTTTCCGTTAAAAAGTCAGGGGCGACACTGCTTCGCGGAGGTGCCTTTAAACCGCGTACCTCACCTTATAGTTTCCAAGGACTAAAGGCCGAGGGATTGATGTATATGCTGGATGCTAAAGAAGACATTGGTCTACCTATTATCACTGAGATTACCAATCCTTCACAAATTGAAATGTTCAATCAATATGTGGACATTATTCAAGTAGGAACGCGCAATATGCAAAATTTCGAGTTGCTCAAACAGCTCGGCACTCTGCGCAAACCTATTTTATTAAAGCGCGGGTTTGCCAATACAATAGAAGAGTTGTTGATGTCGGCGGAATATATTATGGCTGGTGGTAACGACCAAGTTATACTCTGTGAGCGAGGTATTCGCACTTACGAGACAGCGACGCGCAACACTTTGGACATCAGTGCGATCCCTGTTTTGAAAAAAAGAAGCCACTTGCCTGTGTTTGTAGATCCATCCCATGCTAGTGGTCATGCCTGGCTCGTGGAACCTCTGGCTAAAGCAGCAGTGGCAGTAGGAGCCGATGGTTTAATCGTGGAAGTTCATAATGATCCACCCCGGGCACTGTCCGATGGGCAACAGTCGCTGACGCCGGAACAGTTCGCTGCTCTTATGCAAGATTTGCAGCCGATTGCAGAAGCAGTCGGACGCACCTTGTGACAGTGTTAATAATTAAACTGTGTTCGCATAAGTACCCTAATTTGTGTGGCATTTTTAATAAAGCAAAGTTTAGTTTAAGTTATTTTGTTCAATCAAGATATAAGGGAGATGTGGTATGCAAACGATAGAAGTTGAAACTCGGCAAAGACATTACCAAGTGACGATCGGTAGAGGTGCTTTAGACGAGATCGGTAAGATTGCCGCGCAGGCGACATCGGGACGCACCGCCATGATTGTCTCCGATGACATTGTTGGACCCATTTATATCCCTAGAATCAATAAGATTTTACGGGAGGCAGGTTTTAAGGTTTTTTCATACACCCACGTATCGGGTGAAGCTCATAAAAATATCAATATGTTGCAGCGACTTTACAACATATTCGGTCAATTAGAGTTGACGCGTACCGATCTGATTGTAGCCCTCGGCGGCGGTGTGATTGGTGACGTGGCTGGGTTTGCAGCAGCAACTTATCTGCGGGGAGTTCCCTACATCCAAGTGCCTACGTCTCTATTAGCTCAAGTTGATGCTTCCGTCGGTGGAAAGACGGCGATTGATATGCCATTTGGCAAAAATATGGTTGGTGCATTTTATCAACCCTGGGCGGTAGTCTGTGATCCGGATGTGTTGTCCACTCTGCCGGCACCGCGCATCGCAGAAGGCATGGCCGAAGTGATAAAATACGGCTGTATTAGGGATGCAAGTATACTGAAAAACGCCGCAAATCAAAAATTTGAGGCAGAAGCAATGATTGCCCGCTGCGTCCAGATCAAGGCCGATATCGTTGCTGCAGATGAGTTGGACAAAGGTGAGCGGATGTTGCTTAATTTTGGGCATACTCTGGGTCATGCCATTGAGAAAGCAACTAATTATTCGATGTATACCCACGGTGCGGCCGTAGCTTGTGGCATGGTTGCTGCCTTGCGTATAGGCATTGCCTTGGGAATTACACCGGCTGCTACGGAGTCGATATTAAAGAATTTACTAACTTTATGGCAGTTGCCGACGGCTGCAGCTGTGAGCAAAGACGAGGTACTTCACACGGTACGACAGGATAAAAAGTGGTTGACTGGAAAATTAAATTTTGTTCTTTTAGAAGACTTCGGACGGGCGGTATTGTATCCTCTTCAGTTAGACGAAATGACCGAATTAGTTGAAGCAACATGGCTGGAGGCAGGTGTCAATGGATAAGAATCAATTAAAAGCTTCTGTTCATCCTATTTTTTTGCCCGATCATCCGATTCGAGTTATGCCATCTGAACTTAAAGGTACCGTCACACCGCCGCCATCTAAAAGTGTGGCTCACCGAGCGATGGTTTGTGCGGCTCTAAGTGGAGAGTCCGATTGGCCTCAGTTGATTCAAGGGGTTGAAGGTCCTTTGTCTGATGACTTGCGGGCTACATTCGGTGGTCTGTTGCAATTGCTAGATCAAACTGACGATGTTACAGAGATTGATGGTAGCACCGTCATAGATTGTTGTGAATCAGGTTCCACACTTAGATTTTTAATTCCGGTTGCTTTAGGTTTGGGTAAGAAATGTAGATTTATCGGTCAAGGTTTGTTGCCGGAGCGCCCGTTGCGGGAGTTTGTAGATATTTTCCGGGATGATCCTGTGATCCTTGAATTTGAGAATGGGGACAAAAGCCTGCCATTAACGGTACAAGGGCAATTGACTGGCGGAGAATATAAAGTGCCTGGTCATATCAGTTCACAATATATTACAGGGTTACTTTTAGCGCTTCCCTTGACGGGCGAAGAGTCCACAATAACATTGACATCCTCTCTTCAGTCTCAGCCTTACGTGGAGCTGACGATGGATGTCATGGCAGACTTTGGTGTGACAGTGGAGTGGGATCAGGACAGAGGTCCTTACGGTGGCTACTATTTGGCAGGTGGACAGGGCTACCGGCGACCCGCTGAGCCTTATTTTGTGGAAGCTGATTTTTCCCAGGCTGCATATTGGTTGACTGCCGCTTTTATTGCCCATGACCTGAGGATTGCCGGTCTTAATATGCACAGTCGTCAGGGTGATCGAGGTGTCATGACCATTTTGGATCGATTACATAAAATTCGCGATAGCCATGAAGGAAATCTCTCTGTAGATATGAAAGATATGCCTGATTTAGTGCCAATCCTGGCTGTCGCCGCTGCTACTGTGCCGGGTGCCCATGTTTTTCGTGGTTGCCAAAGGTTGCGTTTTAAAGAGAGTGATCGCCTGGCGGCGACCATGGAGTTGTTGGAGAGTATAGGCGTGCGGTCTCGTTATGACGAAGGAGCCGATGCCTTGACAGTTTACGGCATAGGTCTATATGAGGTGCTCACAGGTCAGCCAAAAGGAGAACCTACGGTCTCCTGTCGAGGCGATCATCGCATGGCCATGGCTCAGGCAATAGTTGGTATCAGCAGCCGCCATGGTGTGGTCATCGATGAGCCGAGCTGTGTGGCCAAGTCCTGGCCAGAATTTTTTGTCGAACTCGTCAAATTAGGCGGGGTATTTTTGGAGGAAAATTGATGGGATCCACTTGGGGCAATGCATTAAAATTAAGTATTTTTGGCGAATCCCACGGTGCTGGCATTGGGGTCGTCATGGACGGTTTGCCGGCGGGGCAGCCAATTGATTTGGAAGACTTGCAATTATTTATGGACCGTCGAGCGCCAGGAAGGACGCCTTGGTCGACTTCGCGCCGAGAAGGAGATCAGCCTCGCATCTTATCGGGTCTTTACAATGGCAAGACAACGGGGACTCCTTTGGCAATGGTTATTGAAAATACAGATACCAGATCTAAAGATTATAGTGAACTGACCATCAAGCCTAGACCGGGACACGGTGATCTCACTGGTATTATGCGATACGACGGAGCTAATGATCCTCGAGGCGGCGGACATTTTTCGGGACGTTTGACGGCTTGTCTAGTTGCCGCTGGCGGAGTTGCCAGACAAATTTTAGCCCGGCGTCGAGTACAGTTGGCAGGGCGTATATTTGGAATAGGCTGTGTTTACGACAGACAGGTATCGTGGGTTAATCCAGATCCCGACATTTTAAAAAACCTTGCCAACAAAGCGTTTCCAGTTATAGACGATGACTTGGGCTTGCAGATGGCAGATGTAGTAGCTGCTGCTAGACAAAATGGCGACTCTGTAGGCGGGACAGTCGAAGTGATCGCTTGGGGATTTCCACCTGGTATTGGTGACCCTATATTTGATGGCTTAGAACCTCGCTTAGGGTCATTATTCTTTGCTATTCCTGCTGTTAAAGCTGTGGAATTTGGGGATGGTGTAGCTGTGGCGAACCGTTTTGGTTCAGAGAATAATGATGCTCCATCTTTTGTTAGTGTCAATGGCGAAACAAAACTGCGGATGCTAACAAATCATGGCGGTGGCAGCGATGGTGGAATCAGCAATGGCATGCCTATTGTGGCAAGGCTTTCCATCAAGCCCACTCCTTCCATTGGCAAAGTTCAACCTACTGTCAATCTTACTACCATGCAAAATGATGAACTGCAAATTAAAGGTCGTCACGATCCCTGCATTGTACCCCGCGCAGTTCCTGTGGCTGAAGCCGCCTTAGCCATTGGACTGTTAGATCAGTGGTTGGGTATCAACGGCAGGCGTTTTTAGTTGCATGAAGCAAGTGTGAAAATAATACTGTAGGATTTATCTTATACTAAATGCACAATTTGTAGAGGAGGTCGGTAAAATGGAGCAGGAACAGAAACAGAATGAACGATATAAAGCATTGCTTGCCGACGCGCGAGAAAAGATAGCTACCGCTGACGCTGCAATGCACGAATTAATAAAAGACCGATGTGCGGCTTACGAGGACGTGTGGCAAGCTAAAAAGGCTCTGAATAGACCAGTGCGTGATCCAGCTAAAGAAATTTCTAAATTACTGGCCGCGCGAGGACAAGAACCCAATGATTCAGTTGGAATTTCACACCGCGCTGCCTTAGCTGCTTTGATGCGTGTCTCCCGCATGGATCAATATCGTCGTATGCATGCTGAAATGACAAATCAAGATTGGGCTTTAGGCAAACTCATTTCCCACGCACCGACGACGATGCCAGAATTTAAAGTAGCTGTTAACCAAGGAACCAAGGCATCCTACTCAGCACAGGCCGCCGCCCACCTCTTCCCCCAAGCGCGGTTGCTTCAGATTGCCACATTTATGGGGGCAGCCCAACAAGTGAAGGATGAAATTGCTCCAGTTGCGGTTTTGCCTCTTGAAAATACTACTGCCGGAACGGTTGATGAAGTCTATGGTCTTTTAGAGCATATGGGACTTTATATTATCGCGTCTATAGATGTGCCTATAAGTCATAATATTTGTGTGTTGCCAGGCGCGAAGCTGGCAGACATTCGCCAAGTGACGTCTCATCCCCAAGCTTTAGCTCAGTGCTCAATGTTTATTAAGACAATGGGCTGGACAGAACGACCGGTTCGCAATACAGCTTTTGCTGCCCGCGACGTAGCTGAAATAGGTGACAAGTCCTTAGCAGCCTTGGCTTCGGCAGATGCCGCTGAAGCATCTGGCTTAGACATTTTACCTGTAAGAGTTGCCAACAACGCGGTGAATACCACCCGCTTTGTAGCATTGGCAAAGCAACCAATCATCGTCTCCGATGCAAATACGTTGAGCGTGTTGGTGCATTTATCTCACAAGAGTGGTGCTTTAGCAGATTTTCTCAGTTTTTTGGCTGACTATGACATCAATCTCAAGAAAATACAGTCCCGTCCGGTACCTGAGCGTCCTTGGGAATATAGTTTTTATATTGATATTGAAGTTCCCCGCGATCATCCTGACATTGTGGAAGTTCTATTTGCCATGGATCATGAATTAGATCGAATGCGGGTTCTGGGGTGGTATAAGCAGACCCAGGTCTCGCTTTGAATTTTTTGTTAAACTATCGGTGCAGCACACCTCGTGGTGTGGCTCATAAATTATCTTGTTTTAATACAAGAATTATATTTTAAGACAACCAACTTTGATATTAATGGTGTCGTGCTTTGAGGATTTTTAGTGACAAATCAAAGCTGATATTTAATTGAAAATAACAGTGGTTAGGAGAACATTATATGAGTTTAGAGCGTTTTAAAATCAGCCGTGAAGATGCTTATTTGTTAACAATCGATATACAGGAACGCTTGGTACCAGCTGTAGACCAAAGTACTTTCTGTAGTTCCCGAGCCGAACGCATGTTGCTTGCGGCAAAGATCTTTGACCTGCCGGGGTGTGTCACCGAGCAGTATCCCAAAGGTTTAGGACCGTCGGTACCAGAAATTGCTGCCGCTGCTGAAGCGTGTGGGCATCCTATTTTTTCAAAAATGAGTTTCAATGCGTGTATAGATGAGGTTATGAATCATTTGGAAAAAAGTGGACGCAAGTCGGTGATTGTTACAGGGGTGGAGACCCATGTATGCGTCTATCAGACAACTCGGGCACTATTGGAAAAAGGCTATAAAGTATTTGTTCCAGAGGATGCGGTCAGTTCCCGGACTGCGGAAAATCGCCTCAACGCATTAAATCAATTTAGAGATATGGGGGCCTGTGTGACCAATACCGAGACAATCCTTTTTGACTTGTTGGGGGTAGCGGGTACACCTGAGTTTAAAGCTATTTCTCAGCTGGTTAAGTGAGTCGATTGATCTGATCTGGAACAATTTAAAGGAAGACAAAATGAAAGAGAGACGAGAAAAGAGCGGCAGATGGCGTGCTGGAATGGCCTTCATTTTATCCATCTTGTTGCTTCTTTTGACAGCCTGCACGCCGCCACCTCGCAGTGATCAAAATCGACAGAAGAGTTCAGATATGACAGCTGAAACTGAATCGGCGGACGAATTGTCTGCTGAAGTGGCGGTGGAACATCCGACCTTGGTTGAGGATTCCCATTTGCTGGACCGTTATCCTGAGGAAGAATTTTCGGCGCAAGATGACGATCAGGATACTGAAACGATATCTGCCGTTCCAACTGATACGTCAGAAGATATTGCAGAGGTTGGAGACAGCACAGAGATTGAAGAAAGTACAGAAGGCGATGTCAACGTCAGCAACGCTGAAAGTTTGATGGACGGTGGAGAGGCGTCTCCCGCTGCTTCTCGAGCGTCTGAAGTAAAAGAATTTGGCATCTTTTTTCCAGTGCTTGAAATGCCTCCCTATGAGGTAGGGGCGAAGGCATCCATTGTCGCCGTCGGTGACGTCTTGTTTCATTCACACATGATTGCAGGTGGAGAACAAGAAGACGGAACCTATGACTATAATTTTATGTTCGAATATATCCGAGACATTAATGGACAAGCCGACTATGCGCTCTGCGATATGGAGGGTACATTGGCTGGTGAACCTTATACTGGTTATCCATTATTCAGTGCTCCGGATGCCGTCGCGGAAGCAATGAAAAATGGCGGATTTGATATGGTTACGGCAATGAATAATCACTCCATTGACCGCTGGGCTGAAGGCGTTGTGCGAACCAATCAGGTTCTACGTGACTACGGGCTTGAAGTAATTGGAACCAGACGTTCGGAAGATGAAACGACCTGGTCTGTACAAGAACTCAATGGAATTAAGGTTGGCTTTGCAGCTTGGTCTTATGAAACCGGGCGACAGGACGACCAGCGCTCACTCAACGGCATAACCATACCTGAGGATGCCCTTCCGTTGGTCAATTCATTTACCCAGGAAGAACCTTATTTCAGTGAAGATTTAAAGCGCATGACAGATCAAGCGACTGCTATGCGGGAGGCCGGAGCAGAAGTATTGATTTATTTTTTGCATTCAGGTACTGAATACAGTTCAGAGCCCAACGATGTCCAACGACAGCTGGCCGAAACGTTGGCAACCGCCGGCGTGGATGTAATTTTCAATTGTGGACCCCACGTGATTTTGCCTGTGGAATCAGTGCCGCGACCTGACTATCAGACACCAATGTTGTGTTTCTATTCCCTTGGAAACTGTGTATCAGACCAGCTTTTTGACACCGATAATAACCAAGGAAGAGCTGAGGACGGCATGATTGGCATGGTGCAGTTTGAACGGCGGTTCGATGGATCGGTGACCCTGTGTGATGCCGGCTATTATTTGACTTATTGTTATAAGCTAAATGACGGCAACGGACGTACCAAGAATCGACCAATTCCAGTGCGTCAGGCTTTGTATGCACCTGGCAGTTTTGGAATTGAAGGCAGTGAAGACCTATTTGAGGATTCACTAGCACGTTCAACGGACATGATGTCAAACAATAAGGTCGACTTTGAATTTTTTAGTGAAAAGGTGAATCCGAGTGATATTCACGTGGAATAGATTCGATTAAAATCAAAACTATAATACTATATTTATAAACAGATATTTTGATCACTCAAGTAACTTTTAATTAAGAGTTGCGCTTTACAAAAGTTCGACAGGAGGTTTGAGCTATGAATGCTGCTAATCTGGCTTATTTAATGCGCTATGTTCTGGCAGGCATTGTGCTGCTCGCAACCATCCTTTTGATGCGCCGCGCTTTACAAGAATTTAGCGGCGGTATGCGGCGGAGCATCAAGCCAACACCTGGCTATTTTCTGATCATACCCTCTCGTCCGGGACGACCGGAAGATCATATGCGAAGTTTGCCTCTTTTTCACACGACGATTATTGGCAGACATAAAAATTGTGATATTCGTATCAAGAATGACAATGTGGGTAAGCGACATGCCACCATCTATCTTTACGACGGTGACTGGTATATTGAACCTCTCAAATTGAGTCACGAGGTCATGATTCAAGGTGTTCCGATCCGACAGGCTACACCTTTACGTAATGGTGATAAACTTACTTTCGGCGGCGTTCGAGGCATCACATTGATTTTTATCGATGAGCGGGAGAGCTCTGCTCGCCAAGGCTTGATCTATGAGGTCCCGTTGGCAGAATATCGAGAGGAATTGCAGCGCCGACCAGTCAGTTCCCCCTGGGCCTGGTTGCTGATTAATCTGTTTGCCGTTTGCGGTGGACTCTTATTAATTTTGCAAATGCAGGCAGAACTGGGTGTTATGCGCCGACCTATTTTATTGATGCTGGCAGCATTTTTTCTGATTATTAATTTATATCAATTGGTACTTCCCCGGATTTTTCGCTACAGTGATCGCATTGTCATTGCTGCTGTGACCCAACTGATTTATATCGGTATTTTGATTCAATTGCGGTTGACACTCTTGCGACCTGTGGTTATGGAAGGCGCGATCGAAGACCACGGCGGCAGCATTTTAAGAGCCATGGTAAGCTTGGTAATTCCCCAAATGGGGGCACTTGCCATTGGGCTTGTGGTTTTGCCTATCGTCATGGCCATCGTGGCGAGGACAAGATTTTTGGAGATTATCTATCCTGCTTGTCTGGTTTTGACACCACTTTTGCTGATCATTACCTTAATCTTTGGAGGTGGAGCGGAGACCCACGGCGCAACGCTATGGTTGACCCTCGGAAACACTAGTATTCAGTTGACAGAGTTTGCTAAAATTACCTACCTTATTGTTCTGGCTACATTTTTTAAAAATCCTCCTCAGATGCGGGCTCAATTATTTTTTGGCGTCTGGGCTGCGGCGGTCATGTTTTTAATTATGTTGTTGCCAGATTTAGGTATGATTATGATTCTGTTGCCGGTAACTCTAGTTGTTTATGTTGTCATGACATCAGAATATTTGACTACTTTGGGTATTCTTGTGGCTGGCAGTGGAGTCAGTGTTTTGGCCTATCTTCTCTTTCCCCACGTCCGCACCCGACTAAGTGGTTGGACGACGCTGTGGGAAGAAGTCAACGACTATAATCGTCAGATTGTATATGGTTTACAGGCCATGTCCCGGGGAGGGTTGTTTGGTCGCGGCATTGGCAACGGCAGCCCTGACGGCATCCCTGTCGTCGCCTCGGACATGGTGTTTACTGTGTTGTGCGAAGAGTTTGGTCTGATCGTGGGTCTTTGTGTGGTAGCTATGTTTATTATTATTTGGCTGCGGGGAACAAAGAATATGATACACGTAAAAGATGGCTTTTCGTCAAGCATGACCCTAGCTGTGAGCACGATGTTTTTCTTTGAAGCAGCCCTCGTCATCGGCGGCTGTACCGGATTGATTCCCCTGACTGGGGTGACTTTGCCGTTTATATCCCAAGGCGGGAGTTCTTTGTTAGCGAAACTGATTATGGTTGGTATTTTACTCGGTCTAATGGCTCGTCGCACAGAAATGGTGGTGAAAAGATGAAAGCTTTGCTACACAACATTCGCCTCGTTCTCGTCATTTTTATTTTAGTTTTTATAGGTTTGGTAGCGGGCGTAGTTGTTCAGGAAAAACGCAGCAGCAATCAACTTTTAGCGGCAGCTGGGGAAAATAAACAGGCTTTAGCGAGTCGTTACAGCCAGGCTGGTTCAATTTATTCAAAAGACGGTTACACGTTGGCTCATAGTGAAGAAGGTGTTCGTATGTACGCGGAGGATCCCGGTATGGCTGCTTCATGTCTCCAGATTGTCGGTGATTATACCCATAACATTGCCAATACCATTGAGAGCGAATATCAGGGGTTTTTGTTGGGGACAGGTCGTCCTTTGATGACTCAGCTACAGTTAGATATAAAGGGAAAAGGACTGGATGGCGATGACATCACTTTAACTCTGAATGCTGAGTTAAATCAGTTGGCGTGGGATCTCATGGGCGATCAAAGGGGTGCCATAGTTATGCTTGATTACACCACGGGGGATGTGTTGACCTCTGTTAGTACGCCTACGACTTTGCCTGAAAACGTCATATCTTACACAGAAATTCCCGACAGCGCTCTTTATAACCGTGCATTTTTAGGTACCTATGCACCTGGATCATCGTTCAAATATATTACAGCGGCGGCATGGTATACTGCGCCGGAATATGATCCAAACTTGACAGTGGAATGTCTCGGTTCTACGCCTCTCATCGAACCAGACGGTGTCAAAGAATATGGTGACTCTACCCATGGCGAGGTGGATCTTCAACAGGCTCTCAATGTTTCCTGTAATCACTTTTTTGGTGAGATCGGCATAATCGTGGGTGATAAACATTTGCGTCAGACTGTTCTTGAATTTGGTATTGGCTATCCTATTTCTGTCGATCGCTTGTCGGTCAGTCAGGCGTCTTTTGTATTGCCCGATCGCGACAGCACTCGATCGTGGATCAGCATTGGTCAACCGGTTGCTGACAGTGAACTAGCTATTACGCCTCTGCAGCTGGCCATGACCATCGGCGCTGTGGCCAACGATGGAGTAATGATGACGCCCCACATTATAGATCACATGATCACCCCGCTTGACACCATTTATCAAGAACGACAGGTGCGCGATCTGTTAAAAGTCTGCGACGAAGTGACAGCGCAGCAGCTGCAGACTTGGCTCATCGGTTCGGTGGCCGAAGGTTCTGGTAATGCAGCACAGGTGGAGGGCTACGTCATCGGCGGCAAAACTGGTACTGCCGAGGTGGAAGGTCAGGAAAAAGACAATGCGATCTTTGTGGGATTTATAGATGATCCCGACCATCCTTACGCAATAGCCGTTATCTGTGAGGATGCGGGCTTTGGTTCGGCGAATTCCGCACCTATCGCAAGGCAATTATTTCAACGCGCCATCGAAATCGACCAGCGTTAAATCTCCGATTTAAACAAAAAAAATAGAAATAATAGGAATTTGCACAGATTTTAAATAATTGTTGCAAATAACACGGACTATTTTGTAAAAAACGTTAATACTTGTTAGCGTTTTAGTTGTTTGTTTGTATAATATCAATAAACATTACTGAAAACTCAATACTACAACAACATTTCAGAAGACATTGTTTAGACAAGGAGAGGTGCGATGAAGCAAATTGTCTCAAAAGAAGCCTTTAATGAAGGCTTAGCCAAGTTGCTCACCGAATACGACATCTATGGTCCGGTGCGTCATCCCTATCGTGGAACACATTCTGACACCGACAAGATTCAGTATCAGCAGGTGCACAGCTTCGACGAGATGGAATGGGATGAAAAATCCCAATTTTCACCTAAATCGGCGGTGCTCCCCATTAACCAATTGTTATTTTATTTTGTAGAGGATCAGTGGCTCGAAGCATCTGAAACGATGCGAAAGATTTTAGTTTTTTTACGCCCTTGTGATCTCCATGGCATGAAGAGAATGGACGAAATCTATCTCAATAATGGTGCTCCGGATTATTTTTATGAGCGACGCCGCAAGATGATCAAATTCGTTGTCGTCGGATGTAAAGAAACTTATCGCAACTGTTTTTGTGTTTCAATGGGCAGCAACGTGCCAGAAGATTATGATGCTGCTTTGAACATCCGGGACGATCATTTTGAACTAGATATCATTGACGAGGATTTGGCGGTTTTTGCAGGTCGAGAAGCAGATTTTGATATTGACTATGTCACCGAGAATACTTTTAGCATCGAAGTTCCTGAAGAAGTAGACAGCCAATACCTGGCTGAACACGATATGTGGCGGGAGTTTGACTCGCGCTGCATTGCTTGTGGTCGCTGCAACTATGTCTGTCCTACTTGTACATGTTTTGATATGCAAGACATCTACTATAAAGAAAATGAAGATGCTGGTGAGCGTCGTCGGGTCTGGGGTGCCTGCATGGTGGATCGTTACACCGACATAGCTGGTGGTATTACTTTCCGCAGCAAGTACGGTTCAAGGATGCGCTTCAAAGCGATGCATAAGATTTACGATTTCAGAAAGCGCTTCGGCTACAATATGTGTGTCGGCTGCGGCCGCTGCGACGACGCCTGTCCGCAGTACATTAGTTTTTCCGAAACCATCGAAAAGGTTGGCGCTGTGATGAAGCAAAAACTTAATGAGGAGGATCCGGCATGACGAATGAATACATCCCGCAAGCGGCTGTAATTAGAGAAATTATTCCCCACACAGAGCGCGAATGGACGTTTAGGGTAGAGACCGACGGCACCAACACCAAGCCGGGTCAGTTTTATGAAATAAGTATTCCCCGTTACGGCGAAAGTCCAATTTCTGTCTCTGGTTATGCAGACGACTTTGTTGACTTTACAATTCGCAATGTGGGTCGGGTGACAAATTATTTATTTGACTTGAAGCCGGGGGACAAATTAGCCCTCCGCGGTCCTTACGGTAATGGCTTTGATATTGAAGAATTTAAAAACAAAGAAGTGATCATTGTGGCAGGCGGCACGGCTTTATCACCGGTACGCGGTGTGATCGAGTACGCCTATTATCATCCAGAGGAATTTAAGGGATTTAGTGTCATCTGTGGCTTCAAGTCCCCTGCTGAAGTGCTTTTCCGCGACGACATCGAGCGCTGGAAAGAGCGCCTCAACGTCATTCAGTGCGTCGATGGCGCTCCCGAAGGATATACCGGTCCGGTGGGAATGGTTACAGCATTTATTCCGGATATAGAAATTAAAGACGCTGAGAATTTACAGGCGATCGTTGCAGGTCCGCCGGTCATGATTAAGTTCTCCACGTTGGAACTACAAAAACGCGGCATTATAGACCATAATCTGTGGGTTTCATATGAGCGCCGCATGCACTGCGGACTAGGTAAATGCGGTCACTGTAAGATGGATGACACCTACATCTGTTTAGACGGTCCGGTATTCCGTTTCACCGATGCTCGCAAGTTATTTGACTGAGGGAGGGAGAGTTTATGCTTCGTGACGTCAATACCAGAAAGGTGATGAAGAATGCGTTCCGCATCACCAAACATAAATACAAGACTGCACTGCGCGTGCGCGTGCCGGGTGGCCTGGGTGACCCCTTGGTCTTCCGCACTGTGGCTGATATTGCCGAAAAATTTGGCGATGGTCGCATTCACATAACAACTCGTCAGGGCTTTGAGATTCTCGGCATCGATATGGAAGACATGCCTGAGGTCAATGAAGCCATTCAGCCAGTAATTGACCATCTGGACACCAATCAAGAAAAACGCAAGGCTGGTTATCCCGCATCGGGTACCCGCAACGTGGCCGGCTGTATCGGCAATAAAATTTGTCCGAAAGCTCAGTACAATACCACCGAATTTGCCAAAGAAATTGAAGACATGATTTTCCCCAACGATTTGCACGTCAAGATTGCTCTGACCGGTTGTCCCAACGACTGTATCAAATCTGTTATGCATGACTTTGGTATCATCGGTATGTGTCTGCCAGAATACGACCAGTCCCGCTGTGTTGCCTGTCAAGCCTGTGTAAACAAATGTAAATCTTACTCTGTCGGTGCTCTGTCAATAGAGAATAATAAAATCGTACGCAACCATGAGAAATGCATCGGTTGTGGTGAATGTGTCCTCAACTGCCCGATGTTGGCATGGACACGCTCTCCCAAAAAGTATTTCCGTCTAGTCATCATGGGTCGTACCGGTAAAAAGAATCCTCGCATTGCGAAGACTTGGCTCAAGTGGGTCGATAAACCAGCGATCATGAAGATTATTGCTAATACTTATGAATATACTGCAGAATATATTGATCCTGAGGCTCCTAATGGCAAAGAACACATCGGTTATATCGTGGATCGCACGGGATTTGAAGAGTTTAAAAAGTGGGCACTGAAAGATGTCGAGCTGCCAGAGCGCTGTGAAGTTGTTCCAACTGTCTACTGGGATGAGCGCAAGATTTGGTAACAAGACCAGGGGTTAGGAAATCACTTTTAGGGTTATAAATTAGGGTATAAATTAAATAAGAACGTATTAAATAAATCAGGAAATATAGGTAAAGATAGAAGTAATATATCATTTAAACTGCTATAGATTTTATAAAGGGGATCATGATGGGGTACGAAGTAACAGTAAGCAAAATTGCCGCTGCCGCTGCTGCTAAGAGTAAACGATTCCGCACGGCGCCGATGCGTTACCTGATGGCGTGTATATGGGCCGGTATGTGGGTCGGCATAGGTATTATTTTGATCTTTTCGATCGGTTCTCAACTCTCGGCAGAGGCGCCACATGTTGTCAAGTTGGTTCAAGGTCTGTCCTTTGCAGTGGCTCTCGTTCTAGTCATTATGACTGGTGCAGAACTGTTTACGGGCAACAATATGGTTATGACCGTCGGCAGTCAACAAAAAACCGTGTCATGGGGTGACACAATTAAGCTTTGGATCTTCTGCTACATTGGTAATTTGATCGGAGCGATGATCTTGTCGTTGATTTTTGTCTGGACTGGCTTAGCTGGAAATGAAGCCTTGACAGCGACATTCATGGCGGGGGGAATTGCTAAAGCCAGCGGTTCAGCCCTGAGCTTAATCGCCAAAGGCTTGATCTGCAACGCTTTGGTGTGCGTCGCTGTTCTAGTGACTTTCCGCACCGACAACGATGCTGCAAAGATTCTTGTCGTGTTCATGTGCCTCTTTGCATTTATTACACCGGGATTTGAACATAGCGTTGCCAACATGACTGTTTACTGTGTCAATTTGTTCAATCCAGCCAATACCGATGTAACCATTGGCATGGCGGCAAAGAATTTACTATTTTCGACGCTCGGCAATTTAATTGGCGGCATTATCTTTGTCGGTCTGCCGGCTTGGTTTATGGGTGCGGATAAAATAACAGAAAAGTCGTAGGTTAATATAATTATCAAATAATAAGGAGCAAACATATGAAGGCATTTGGTGTCAGTGATCTTTTGGCCGCAATGGTTCGCTTGGAGCAGACCGGTCACCAATTCTATACAGAGCTTGCAGTTCGGTCGGAAGATGAAGAAGAGAAAAATTTTTTTAGTATGCTTGCCAAAGAAGAGCTAAAGCACGAAAAAATTTATGCCGACCTGGCTGAACAATATAAGAGCGTTGAACCAGAGAATCAGCTGGATGAGCCCTATGGTGCATATCTGGATATTCTCATCAACCAGAACTTCTCGTTCACTGAGGAAGATCTGAAGGATCGGGAAACGGCTTTCAAAATTGCTGTGGGTCTGGAAAAAGATACGCTGTTATTTATTAGTGAAGTTGAACTGTTGATCGACACAAATCACAAAGAAGTCTTTGAAAAAATTAAAGCAGAAGAGCGTAGCCATCTGAGAGCCCTTGTCGCCTATCGCGATTCTCACAACATTTAATTTCTTAAAACCTAAAGTTTGCTAAAATAGATTTAGCAATCGCGACCGCGTATCGAATTTAGCGATGCGCGGTTGTTTCATTAGTATCAAATTCTGCGATGAGCAGTTACGTCTGAAAACTGTTCAAATGAAGAAATATGTACCAGTCTGTCACAAGTGACTTATGGTGAATGAGCGGTATTTGCAGATGGATAAGGAGTACAAAATGAAAGATCAACGGCTAGAACGAGAACGTTATTGGAATGAAGTCAAAGCAGCAGCAGAATATATTAAATCAAAAGACAATAGAAAATTTGAAGTTGCACTCGTGCTGGGTTCAGGCTTGGGACCAATTGCAGATCGCATCGAGAATGTTAAGCGACTGCCTTATAGTGAGATCCCAGGTTGTCCGGTTTCGACGGCACCTGGTCATGAAGGCAACTTATTGATCGGTACCTTAGCTGGACAAAATGTTGTGGCGATGCAGGGACGTTTTCATTACTATGAAGGCTACAGTATGGAGAAAGTAGTCTTTTTGATCCGAGTTATGGCTGTATTAGGAGTAAACAGTTTAATTTTGACCAATGCCGCCGGTGGCGTAAATAGAGCTTTTAATCCCGGCGATCTGATGATTATCACCGACCACATAGGTTTCAATTGTGTCTCTCCCCTGATTGGGCCAAACATTGAGGAATTAGGTCCCCGCTTTAACGATCAAACCCACGTCTACGATCCCCAATATATTGCTTTAGCCAAACAAGTGGCTCAAGACTTAGACATCTCACTTCAAGAAGGGATCTATTATTATACTCAAGGTCCTTCCTATGAGACACCCGCTGAAATTCAGGCCATTGGCAGATTGGGCGGCGATGCAGTTGGTATGTCCACAGTACCGGAAGCCATCTGTGCCAACCACGCCGGCATCCGCATCTTTGGTCTGTCTTGTATTACTAACTATGCGGCTGGAATCATTGATGAACCGCTTAATCATGAAGAAGTTTTAGCGATAGGTGCCAAAGTGTCTGCACAAGCGGTTGCTCTGGTGGAAGGGATGCTTAACTCTATGTAGGCATATTGATTAAGTACAATACTATGAAAATATGAATAGTAACCGAATCGAGTCTGTTCAGGCTCGATTCAATTATTTTCTGGAGGATTCAAATATAGTTGTATTTGATTCGTGGATTTTATTAGCGGTGTTTTTTGAGGTGTGGTTCACGGCGTTGAACCTTAACTCCCCAGATCGTCAGTAGAACTAAAGGGATCAACAGCCATAGTGACCAAGCCGAAGTGGATGTAGGCTTAAGACGCTCCGCAAACCAGGGGCGCTGAAGCAGAAAAGTACGTACGACATTAATGACCAACCAGCTGCCAGCTGATGCTGTAATTCCGCGAATAAACCAGACATAGGCAAGGGATGCGAGAATACCTCCAGCAAGACCGCAGACGAGGACCGAACTAACACCTAGGATCTGTGGTGTACCTGGATGGACGAATGTCCAGGCAAATAAAGCGCCGGTTGCAAAACCTGCGGTGACAATAAAGCCTCGCATAAGAGTAGCAAATAGTCCGATACCTATTAAAGTAAAGATGCCAATAATGATTAGACTAGGTGACGAAGGATTGATTAAACGGGCAATAAATCGTCCACAAATTGAGCCTACTAAAGCACCGCACAAAACCATCCACAGACGAAATAGTCGCTCGCCACGAAATATTAGCAGACAACCCAGTATCAAACAAATAACAAGAACAATGGTTGCGATAGCTGTGCTGCTGCTGTTAAGCCGTGTGGGTAAATCGATTCCCTCTTTGACGAGCAACTGCTGTAGGTCGGTCCACTTCAAATTTACATCCAGAGAAGACAGGGAGAGGTTATTCGTGAACATAAAATCTCCTTTATCCTTGCCACACTGATATTGGTGACAAGGAGGCTATTACTAAATTATACATTTATTAAGAATACACGGAATCCATGGGGTTGTAAAAATTGATCTAATTTAATTGGCTAATATTTTATTGCAATAGTAAGGACGCTGTCTCAGATGAGAGGCAGCGTCTTGTGTTTATTCTATAGCTTTATTAAATAAAAACTCAACTCGTTTATCAGATGATTTTTGGTTATTCGTCGACA
>JAAYOA010000038.1 GCA_012520525.1 Clostridiaceae bacterium
ACCGGAGATAATAATCGCTTTCTGCGCTTGTGGTGGGAAGTCGATCTGCACAATATTTGTTTCACAGCTGACAATGACACAGAAGCCGTTGATTCCGGCAAAAAATGGTTTCCCTATAATAAAGGCGGTGCAGCTAGAAAGTGGTATGGCAATAATGATTATATAATCAATTGGCAGGATCGCGGTCAAGAACTCATAGGTAAGGCTGCTGCTGATGGTCGCAATGTTTCTAATTATCCCGATGAGTTGAAATTTATTCCAATTGGCACGTGGTCGTTAATTACCTCGGGACGCCCCACATTTCGCTATAAAATCCACCAGTTGTCGGATATAGCTGGCATGTCATTTTATAAAACAAAGGACGTAGATGAGGATTTGTTTATGTATATACTTGGATTTTGTAACACCAAGATCGGCGAGTATATTTTAGAAATAATTTCCCCGACGATGAATTTTCAAGCCGGGGACGTGGCGCGATTGCCTATAATTGTTGACAAATCTAAACTTCACACAGTGGCGGACATAGTCAGACAATGTGTTACTTTGGCGAAAGAAGATTGGGACGCTTGGGAGACGTCCTGGGACTTTGGTCGTCATCCTTTTATTCGTACATCTTCCATAGCTCGTATGGCAGAAAGTTGGTCGGTGTGGCAATGTGAATGTGCTGCTCGCATCCAGTCACTTAAAGAAAAAGAGGAAGCATTAAATCGCCTCTTTATAAAAATTTACGGTCTAGAAGATGAATTTACGGCTGAATTAAGCGATGTCGATGTGACTTTGCGGGAAGGAAATTTGACTCGGGATGTGAAATTATTTATTTCATATGCGGTAGGTTGTATGTTCGGTCGTTTTTCGCTAGAGGGTGAGACATTTGCTTTGACCAAAAGAAGTTATAAGGCTGAAAAATACATTTTGATGCTTGATGAAGCGTATTTCTCAGATGATATTGCTGACCGGTTTGTGTCATTTGTCAAGGCTATATATGGTCCAGATTATTTAGAAGAAAACCTTGGTTTTATCGCCTCAGCCTTAAATATGCGTGGGACGAACAGCAGGGAGAAAATCCGCAATTATTTTTTGAAAGATTTTTATAAAGATCATCTAAAAATTTATCAGAAGCGCCCCATCTATTGGCTCTTTGACAGCGGCAGAGAGAACGGCTTTAAGGCTCTTGCCTATATACACCATTGGGATGAGGATCTAATTGGCAGGGTGAGAGTGGAAGGACTGCATCGTTTACAGCGGTTTTATGAAAATGAAATCAACCGACTCGGTCAGACCGTCGCAGCTGGAGTCGATTCCCGAGAAAAGGCTCTGTTAGCAAAAAAAATTGCCAAACTAACTCGTCAGATCAAAGAAGTTCGAGACTATGATGCTAAACTTGGACACTTGGCGTCGCGACGTCTAACAATAGACTTGGATGACGGTATAAAAGTTAATCACAAGCGTGTTCAAACAGCTGCCAATGGTATTTCATTGGACATTTTAGCAAAAATTTAAATATTAATTTCAACAGATAGAATATCGTTGGGAATTAATACTGAATCACTGAATAGTAAGAGGAAGCTATGAACTTAAAGGAATTAGAGCGATTTGCCACTTGGGCAAGGCTTAAGCTAATTGATGGCGTGATTTATCGGGCAGGAGAAATCGGCATTACAGAGACAGGGATCGCGACAGCGTTGGAGGAATCCACAGAGGATCTACAAATATTTGACATTGGCATTGGTCGCCCGGTTGAACTGAAAGATGAAAAGATTCATCAACGCAGATCCTTAGTCAAAGCAATTCGCAGTCGCGAAAGAGGAACGGACTATAAGTCTGCATTTAATGCGGTTGTGGAGGAAGTGGCATACACGTGGTTTAATAGGCTGATTGCTGTCCGTTTTATGGAAATTAATAACTACCTACCATCAAGAATCCGCATTTTATCTGCCGAAGACCCTAAAAAGACTGAACCGGATATCGTGACAACACCATTTGATGCCAATTTAGATTTGACAGAAATTGAGAGAAAACGGGTCGTTAAGCTTAAAAATGAGAACCGTTTGGACGATTTATTTTGTTTTCTTTTCATTAAGCAGTGCAATCAGTTGCATAATATTTTACCTGAGCTATTTGAAGAAACCGCAGACTATTCTGAAATACTGCTGCCCCTTTCCTTTACTGATCAGGGCGGCATCGTCTGGCATCTAGTCAATGACTTGGACGAGGCGTATTTTGATCTGGCAAAGGGAGGTCAAATTCAAGTTGTCGGCTGGCTCTATCAGTTCTATAACGTTGATTTAAAAGAAACTATTTTTGCAGACTTGAAGAAAAATATAAAGATTACAAAAGAAAAAATCCCCGCAGCTACTCAGCTATTTACACCGGAATGGATTGTCAAATATATGGTGGAAAATTCTCTGGGACGGTTGTGGTTGGAAGGACATCCCGACAAGCAATTGGCAGAAAAATGGACATATTTTATGCCAGCGGTGAAGCAGCCGACATATGCGGCCGCTAAATTGGTTTCTATTAAAGCTGATGCTGAAAATTTACGACCCGAAGAGATCCGCGTTATTGATCCTAGTATGGGCAGCGGTCATATATTGGTCTGTGCCTTTGATGTTCTGATGCAAATTTATGAGAGTTGTGGTTATACAAAAGCAGAAGCTGCCCGCCTTATTCTAGAAAATAATCTCTATGGTCTGGACATTGATAAAAGAGCGTTTCAGTTGGCTTATTTTGCTGTCATGATGAAGGCGCGGGAGTTTAGTCGTCACATCTTAGATGAAGGTGTACGCCCACATCTTTATGTCACCGAAGACAGTCGAGTTCTAAGCACAGACGTCATTGCAGTCATAGCTGAAGATGATCAGGACATAATGCTGTCTCTTAATTCGTTGGCAGAAGATCTTAGGGAAGCGACAGAATTAGGCAGCATGATCCATGTCCGTTCCATTGATTTTGAATCTATTTATAATCGCATCGAAGGACTAATAGAGAGCGAGAGTTGTCCTGAATTATATAAAGATTTATTCCGCAAAAAGGTTTTACCTTTGCTATGCCAAGCTAAAGTCATGGCCCAAACGTATCACGTTGTGGTGACGAATCCTCCCTATATGGGAAATCGCAGTATGGGAGTTAAAGTGTCGCAGTTTGTAAAAACCCACTATCCTCGATCCAAGAGTGATTTATTTGCGGTGTTTATTGAAAAAGGAAATCGCATGACAAAACCAAATGGCTTTAATTGTATGGTCACAATGCAAAGTTGGATGTTTCTCAAAAGTTTTGCCAAAATGCGTGAAAACTTACTTAATAATCAGACCATCACAGCCCTCATGCACATGGACAATATGGTCATGGGAATTGCCTTTGGTACTGCGGTAGTAGTGCTGAGAAATCATTATATCAAAGGATATAGAGGTACTTATAATCATATAAAATGGTCTGACATTGTTGACGGTAAACCCTTTAGCTTTCCAGTGCCAGGCAATCGCTTGACCCATGTCAGTAGTGATCAATTTGCTAAAATCCCTGGTCAGCCAGTCGCTTACTGGGTGAGCCCAAGACTGTTTGAAATCTTTGATCAAGCTCCCTCTTTGGGTGATCTTGTTGCGACAAGAACGGGGTTAAAGACGGGTAATAACAGTCGCTTTTTGCGGTTCTGGTGGGAAGTTGCCTCCGAGCGGACGTTTTTTACTGCTCTAAATGTGGACGAGGCGGCAGCTTCTGGTTGTACTTGGTTTCCCTACAACAAGGGCGGCGCTAGGAGAAAATGGTATGGCAACAACGACTACGTCGTCAATTGGTATAACCGAGGCGAGGTATTAATCGATAAAGCAAAAGCAGAAGGGCGCAGTGTGGCTGACTATCCAGACGAATACAAGTTTGCACCCTGTGGAACATGGTCTTTGGTTACCTCGGGGCGACCTACATTCCGCATGAAAAAATACCAACTTTCCGATATGGCGGGTATGTCATTTTATAAAACAAAGGATACATCTGATGAATTATTTTTCTATATTCTAGGATTTTGCAACACCATTATTGCAGAAAACATATTAGATGTTATATCTTCAACGGTTAACTTCCAGGCAGGAGATGTGGCACGACTGCCTATCATTGTGGACGATAAGTATCTACCAGTCGTTGGGTCAAAAGTAAAAGAATGTATTGATCTCTGTCGGGAAGACTGGAACGCCTTTGAGACGTCCTGGGATTTTAAGGTCCATCCATTGATAAGACCGACCAAAACCATTGTTGAAGCATATGCTGAATGGGTTGATGAATGCACCTACCGTTTTAATCGTTTAAAAGAGAATGAGGAACAACTAAATAAAATATTTTTAGAAATCTATGGTCTTCAGGATCAATTTGATTGGCAGGTCGATGAAACAAATGTCTCATGTAGAAAAGCGGATCTTGAACGAGAGATTCGCTCCTTTATATCTTTTGCCGTTGGCTGTATGTTCGGTCGCTATAGCTTGGACGGAATGAGACGGTCTGTCGCACCGGCTAATTCAGAATTATTCTTTGATGAAGGAGTTGATGGGTTTATTTTGACCGATGAGCCTTATCTTGCCGATGATCTTGTTTCTCGTTTTATCTCTTTTGTAGACACTGTCTATGGGAAGGATCATTTGGCTGATAATTTAGACTTTATCGCTTCAGCCATTGGCAAAAAAGGCAACACCAAGGAGGTCATACGCTCTTACTTTTTAAAAGACTTTTATAAAGATCATCTGCAGATTTATCAGAAACGCCCCATTTACTGGTTATTTGAAAGCGGCAGTTATGACGCAATTAAAGTATTCGTATATATGCAAAAATGGGATGCAGAATTAATTGGTCGCATAAGGGTTAGATTTTTGCACAGAGTACAGCAGATTTACACCAGCGAGTCTGCACGCATGGATGAATTAATTAACAATAGTTTGAACAGTCGGGATAAAAATGAGGCAGAGAAAAGAAAGAATAAACTCAATAAGCAGCACAGAGAATGTATGGAATACGACGAAAAATTAAGTCAGTTGGTTCACTGTCATACAGTTATCGATCTGGACGACGGTGTTAAAGTTAATCACACCAAGGTACAGACTACTAAAGACGGAACTAACCTGAAGATTCTTGCTAATATTCAATAAAACAATATCTGTGTTTCAATTAATCTCATGTTTATTGTATGCGGACAAAGGCGGCGATCTAGGTGATCTATTGGTTTAATCTATATTTATTAAATATCTTTAAAAATAGTGAAAGGAAGGAAGAATGCTTACCTTAAAAGGCAAGTACAACACTGCTGTCGTTTACACAGATAAAATCGAAGCAACGGCAGAGCGTCAAATTTTAGAACTTTGCAACCAGTCCTTTTCAAAGAATCATCAAATCCGCATTATGCCGGATGTTCATGCCGGAGCAGGCTGTGTTATCGGATTTACAGCCGATTTAGGCGAGTATGTTATTCCCAATATTGTCGGAGTCGACATCGGCTGCGGTATGTTGACGATTCAATTAGGCAGTGTCAAAGTAAATTTTAATGAACTTGACCGAATTATTCGTAAACACATTCCTTCAGGTCGGGAGGCACACCCACAGATTGTTCAGGATTTTCCCCAATTAGAACAGTTACATTGTTTTGGTAATTTGTGAAAAGTCGATTGGATTCGGCGCAGCGTAGGTACTTTGGGCGGTGGCAATCACTTCATCGAAATCGATGTCGATGAATCAGACAATAAATATCTAATTATTCATACGGGCAGTCGAAATCTAGGCAAACAGGTCGCCGATCTATATCAGAAACGTGCCTATGAAGTGCTTTCTTATCAGGGTGATTGTGGAGAACAGCGATCTCAATTAATTTGGGATTTGCGCTCGCAAGGTCGTGAAAAAGAATTACAAACTGCTTTAGATGCATTTGATGAGCAGATAAAATTTATAGATACTCCTTACGACCTTTGCTACTTAACCGGGGAAGAAAGGGATAAATATCTTCATGACATGAAAATCTGCCAAAAATTTGCCGAGTTAAATCGACGTGTCATCGCAAATTGTATTTTAAACCTTTTATATAATACAACGATCGGTGATTATGACCATTTTGAAACGGTTCATAACTACATCGACCACGACAGTAACATGATTCGTAAAGGAGCTGTGTCGGCGCGCAAAGGTGAAAAACTTCTTATCCCTATCAATATGCGTGACGGTTGCTTGATCTGTGAAGGGAAAGGTAATGCAGATTGGAACTATTCAGCTCCCCATGGAGCGGGGCGTCTCTTTAGTCGCAATGTTGCCAAGCGCATATTCAATGTTTCCGAGTTTACCGATCAGATGGAAGGCATTTTTACCACAACAGTCAGCCGGGATACTCTTGATGAATGTCCTATGGCTTATAAATCGATGGAAAGTATTGTTGATCATATTGCACCTACGGTCGAGATTTTAAAAGTAATTAAGCCTATTTATAATTTTAAAGCAGCAGATTAATCGATTATAAAATAAAAAACTCCTCCATTGTCATGGTTTAAATGCGAATTAACAGCAATCTAACAACGTCCTGTTACAGTCTCTATGATACGGAAACTATATTATGGAGGAGCAATAATGAGTAATAACTTGAGACAAAGACTATTAAAGTCTTCAGCTAGTTTTGGCATTGCAGCCGTCTTGTTGCTAAATGGATTGACTGTCATGGGAATTGCGCCAGAGGAAAATTCGGTTGCGCATGAACCACAGTTACAGAGCAGCAGAGAATTGCGCGAGGTAATACAAACTGGTTACGCATCAACTAAGCCTTATGCAGAAGCAACTTATGCAGAAGCAGTCGGCGAAGAAACTGCTAAAGCAGAAGCAAAATATCTTGTCGATAACAACCTGATTCAACTGGTTAATGTAGATGACGAGGCAGTTGTCCTTGACGGCGAAGCGAACCTTAGTGAACAGCGCATCTACTTTAATGAAATCCCTGTAGGTACGTATAAACCTGTCTTGAAACAAGAAGCACTGGATGCTGGCTATATTCAGACAAGTGAAAACACCATTAATGTTACTGCAGGTGACAGCCCGATCTTTGGCTCTAGTGTAGGTACTTTCTTCAAAAAAGAAATTGCATTGGAAGCGACTGGTTACGCATCAACCAAGCCTTATGCAGAAGCAACTTACGCAGAAGCAGTCGGCGAAGAAACTGCTAAAGCAGAAGCAAAATACCTTGTCGATAACAACCTTATTCAACTGGTTAATGTAGATGATGAGACAGTTGTCCTTGACGGCGAAGCGAACCTTAGTGAACAGCGCATCTACTTTAATGAGATCCCTGTAGGTACGTATAAACCTGTCCTTAAACAGGAAGCACTGGATGCCGGCTACATTCAGACAAGTGAAAACACCCTTACTGTTAATGAAGGCGACAGCCCGATCTTTAGCTCCAGCGTAGGTATCTTCTTTGAGAAAGAAATTGAAGTGGAACCAACTGGTTACGCATCAACTAGACCTTATGCAGAAGCAGATTATGAAGAAGCAGTTGGCGAAGAAAAAGCACTCGCAGATGAACAATATCTTGTCGATAACAACCTTATTCAACTGGTTAATGTAGATGATGAGACAGTTGTTCTTGACGG
>JAAYOA010000039.1 GCA_012520525.1 Clostridiaceae bacterium
ACTAAGCCGACGGAACCTCCTACGGAACCGACTAAGCCGACGGAACCTCCCACGGAGCCGACTAAGACTACGGAACCTCCCACGGAATCGACTAAGCCGACAGATCCCGTCGTACCTGTAAAACCATCGGATCCGAGCCACCCGCCGACATCTTCGAGTTCGGCTAGAAGTATACCTCGAACAGGTGAAGCTCATACCGGCGCAGTTATCAGTCTAATGCTAATCGCTTTTGCAGCTATATTAAGTAAATTGCGTAAATGGATAAGGAAAAAATAGAACAAATATCATGTGATCAGTAGTAAAGATCAGACACAACACCCCGTGTCAAAATGGCATGGGGTGTTGATATGTACGCCCGACATGGGCAATAGCCAGACGGTGAAAGTTCGTTATACGTCCTGCAGAGTGAAGGCAAGGGTGTCCGTCGTGTCAAATATTTTGTGTAAACTCCAATCTTATAAGCCACTGTTCTAGTTAATTAAGAGACAAGATCTAAAGATTCATCATCTCCCATGAGAGATGAATCTTTTTCTTCGAGATCCCGATCTCTGGTTGCTGTTTCGTACTCGTAAACTTCTTCAAAAAGTTTCGCTATCTGAAATTGGGCAAACTTGAAGCCTGTGTGGATTCGCTTTCCGAATCTTGCGTTGTATTCGCTTGCGTAACAGTAAGCTGCTTTCTCCAAGGCAACATCGCTAGGAAATTGTTCCTTGACCTTAGTTCTGCGCTTTAACTGCTTGTTAAAGTTCTCGGATATATTGTTGGTATAGATACTTGGACGGATGGATACCGGGAAGTCTAGGAAGGTAAAGATGTTATCTTTTGCTTTGCAAATCTAGGTATGAGTTGATTGTCATTTGCTCAAATAGGCCTAATCGATCTCGGGGTATCTTGAGCTTTAGTTCGCCAATTTCAGTTTTCAAAGTGCGTTCGTAGAATTCGTTTCTGCTATTCCCACTGTGGTATCCCTCAGGATCTCAGGGCTCGTAACCTAGGAAAGCAGTACGTTCACTTTGCATTAGCATATTCAGGGAAGATTCTACTTGTGACCTGAATATTTCCTTGAGGGTTTCGCCATTGGCAAGTATTTCTATAACGATTGTGGTAAAATAGTCCCTAAAGAGGTGTTCCTTAATCTTGTTTTGCTTCAACATTTATTTTATAAGATTGGATCCTCTTTTTCTTTTGCTCCTCTTGAGGGGGGACACAATTTAATTTACACTGTGCCAAGACAAGTTTATAGAAGTGATATCTGGTTCTCTGTTGCTAAGTTTGACAGTAGTTTCGATCTACTCCTAGCTCGCATTTTAGAGCGAGAGACAGATGTCATAAATTGGCTCAGACCAGCTCCTACAGAGTTCAATCTTACCTATAACGACGGCAAGCAATATGAACCGAACTTTGTAGTTAAAAACAGATGACCTAATTTATCTTGTGGAAGTTAAAGGCGAGGACAAAGAGAACGATACTGATGTATTAGCAAAGAAAAATACAATTTGTCGGCAATTGGACTAACAGCGATTATTGATAATATTTTATCCGAAACAACGGGTGACTATTCACATAAGTCACTTGATCGCTGCAATGCTATATTGGATAAACTGGAAAGCAACAACCACTTAGACCAGCTAGAATACAAAAAATGCTTTTGTATTTGTCGTTTAATAGAATGAAGTTTTCATTTTACAAAACTATCGATTTTTCTAATCTTGAACCATTAAATCTGAATCGCAATTGGCTTATGCATGGCAGAGTAGCGAGAAGTTTAACCAGATTAGATTGCATAAAATTAATACGTTTTCTTTATAATATTCTTAAAATTGCAGATTTAGCTGAGAAAAAATAATAAAGAATCTACTGTTGGAAGTCTCGTATCACCCTAACGTAACCATTACCAAACTAGATACCGCCGTTTGATCATCTTTTTAAATATTGGCGTATGGCTGGCAATAATTACACTGCTATAACCAACTCCTAAGATATAAAGGTGATTCCATTATTCAATTTCAAAAATTTACCACCCGGATAATCAATGGAATAGAGCACTTTAGAATTAGGGTAATACTCTACAGCTAAACGAATATAGCCATTTTCGCCTCTAGGCAGCAGACCGCTGTGGATCTGTCCTTGAATAGAGCGCGCTATGCGAACGTCAATTTCGGCTAAAAAGGGTTCTTCATTGTCTGCTTTTAGTAATAAATGGGGCTTTCGATAGTGAAAAACTCTCAGGCTCGAAGGGTTTTGCTGGATCGCTATACAATCTACTTCACGAAAAATAGGATTCAGTTTGCTGTCTACACTATAATTGTCAATTGCCACCGCTGCCTGCATAGCTTGAGAAACACCGATGATTGGCAGAAACACACAGACAATAATGTTAATCCAAAAGCGAAACCAAGGTCGTCCCCAACCCGGATATTGGGATCGTCTTGACTTAATAATTTTTATCAACTGAATGATAAAAATATATATACAACCAATTGCAATTATTATTTTTCCTATTGATGCAATCAAATAACCTGTTAGCGCTCGTTTTCCTACAACTGGGAAAAACCAATTTATTCCTACCACTATTACTAAGAGTACAAATAAAATAAATAAAACAAGATTCTTTCCAGATATCAGTGCAAAAGACAAAAATGGATTTGTTCGCTTGCCGCGATAATTAGCTTGATTCCATAAATCGTCTTTTTTTGTCTGATTTTGTGGTCTCCACTTCCACATAATAATCTCCTTGATGACATATTGATATTTAAACTCAGTCTATCAGATTTTCAAATAGAGTGAGATAACTAGGAACCATAAGGTACTCTAAGTGATAGGTGTATAATTTATAAAACTATTGTAGTACAAAGGCTAAAAGGGTGGGGGCAATATGTATAATTCTAAATCAAATTATGCAGATGAATTTATTAGTCATGAAGAAATTATAGATACACTGGACTGGGCTGTTCATGAGGGACAGCAACAAGCAACTATTTATTCAATTCTGGAAAAAGCTGAATTGATGCGTGGACTTAATCATCGCGAAGCGGCAGCACTTTTGATGTGTGACGACCAGGAGATCAAATCCCAAATATTTAATTTAGCTAGAAAAATTAAAAAACGTTATTACGGAAACCGCATCGTCATGTTTGCACCGCTGTACTTATCTAATTACTGTATAAATGGTTGTGTTTATTGTCCATATCATGCAAAAAATAAAGATATTAAACGAATCCAACTGACCCAGGAAGAAATACGCAAAGAAGTCATTGCTCTACAGGATATGGGGCACAAGCGTCTGGCACTTGAGGCCGGCGAAGACCCTATTAACAATACAATGGACTATTATCTTGAAAGCATTAAGACAATTTACGAAACAAAGCATAGGAACGGTTCAATTCGGCGGGTAAATATCAATGTGGCTGCAACCACAGTTGAAGATTATAGAAAGCTCAAAGCTGCGGGCATTGGCACATATATTTTGTTCCAAGAAACATATCACCGAAAAACTTATGAGGAACTTCATCCCAGTGGACCAAAATCTGACTATGGTTGGCATACAGAGGCTATGGATCGAGCTATGGACGGTGGAATCGATGATGTGGGCATAGGTGTGCTATTTGGATTGGATCGCTTTGCTTATGACTTCGTAGGTTTACTTATGCATGTCGAGCATCTTGAAGCAAGTAAGGGAGTGGGTCCACATACCATCTCAGTGCCACGCATTCGTCCTGCCTCCGATGTGTCTGCCGAAGACTTTGACAATGCGGTTTCAGATGAACAATTTACTTGGATCGTAGCCTGCTTGAGGGTAGCAGAACCTTACTGCGGTATGATTATTTCTACACGTGAAAGTCAAGATGTGCGTGGTAGAGTACTAGAACTAGGCATTTCTCAAATGAGTGGTGGTTCGCGCACATCTGTGGGTGGCTATTCTGATGTGGACCATGAGGTCATTGATGAAACCGCTCAATTTGATATTGCTGATCATCGAACACTGGATGAGGTTGTATACTGGTTGATGACACAAGATCATATTCCGAGCTTTTGCACAGCATGTTATCGTAGTGGGCGCACCGGTGATCGGTTTATGAGCCTTTTAAAATCTGAACAGATTGTCAATTGCTGTCAACCCAATGCACTGATGACTTTGCAAGAATACTTGGAAGACTATGCTTCTTTAAAAACAAAAAAACTAGGTGAAACATTAATTGCTCGAGGATTACACGATATTGGTAATGAAAAAATTCGTCTCCAGACGATTGACAGCATAGAAAAAATAAAACAAGGAAAGCGCGACCTTTGCTATTAAAATTATCATAAAATAGGGTTTTTATAATGAGGCGTAAAAGTTTCGATGTTAGAATCAGATTAGAAATTATAAAATAGTAGATTCAGAAGGTAGA
>JAAYOA010000040.1 GCA_012520525.1 Clostridiaceae bacterium
AAAAGATGAAATAATAATCAATAGTCTTTTAGTAGAGGCTAATTTGATGAAACGACTGGACCACCCTGCTCTGCCCCGTATTGTCGACATAATTGATGATGGACAAACTATTTTTGTTGTCATGGATTATGTGGAAGGTGAGTCCCTCGATAAAATTATTGAAAAGTATGGTCCCCAACCTCAGGAACTGGTCATTGATTGGGGGATGCAGCTGTGTGATGCCCTAGGTTATTTACACAGTCAAAATCCACCTATCATTTATCGGGATATGAAACCCGACAATATCATGTTAAAACCAGAAGGCAACCTAAAAGTAATTGATTTTGGGATCGCACGCGAATATAAAGAGGGCAGTTTAAGTGATACCACAGTACTTGGAACCAAGGGTTATGCCCCACCGGAACAGCACGGGTCTCGGCAGACCGACGAACGTTCCGATATTTATGCTTTAGGGATGACATTGCACCACTTGTTGACAGGAATAGATCCGCGTCCGGCGGATTATATTTATGTGCCGATTCGGCAGTGGGATCCTAGCCTGTCAGGCGGTCTAGAGCGCATTATCAATAAGTGTACGGCTTTGGATCCCGCCGACCGTTATCAAAATTGTAATGAGTTGATGTACGCCCTCAGCCACTACGAAGAAGAGGATGAAGCATATAAACAAAAAAATAAAGCAAAAATGAAATATTTTATTGCAGCGGTGGCTATGGTTTTAGTGATGACAGTTACGGGAGTGGCCGGACAAATTCTGAAAGCGTATGAAATAAATAGTCAATATGACCAACTTATCTCAGTCTCTGATGCGACGCCATACGATAAAAAAGTGGAAAGTTATTTGGCAGCCATTGATCTTGCCGGCGATGATCCCCGAGCCTATCTCGAACTGTTGCGTGCTTATCAAGAAGGCGGTCACTTCGGTGACAACGAGAGTAATGAGTTCACAGCACGGTTCAATCGCAACAAAGAATATTTCGATAAAGATTCAATCGTTTATATAGATATGCTGTATGAAGCCGGCAATACTTATCTTTATTTATATAGCGGTGGTGATCACACTTTCCGCACCCGAATTTTAAAGGCCTATCCATTCTTTAAACAAGTTGCAGAAAGTGAGTCGGAGACTAATCCTTATGTCGATGTGGCAGAAAGTTATGTTCTGCTCGGAGAATTCTATAGTGAGTTTGTCGTCGACGCAACTAGTGTAAAAGAACCGACCAAAGCATCCTATCTCAATTTACTGACTTCTCTTGAAGTTTGTCTCGAGACAGTTGATCGGTATCAATCTGATGATGCTGCCTACATCAAGTTAATTATGTATCGCGAACTTAGCAATCTTCTACATGACCATCGTGGCGGCTTGGCGACAACTCAAGTTGACGAGACACAAGTCATAAATATTTTGAATGAGATTGCTCAAAAGACTAATGAATTATCGGTGACCCAAGCCGTTTCCCTTGATTTACAACGTAACATAATGGCTGCACACCCAGAATATGTGGAAAACATTCAGCGTTCCTACGGAAATTTACAGGGGAGGTGACCGCTATGTCAGGTATCTTTGACACCATTTCATATGTGGCCTTCAGTTTGGCAGGTATAGCTTTAATTGCCGCTATTGTTATGTGGTTTCGCTTTGACATTGCTAAGATTGCCGGCGATTTATCGGGACGGACTGCGCGTAAAAGTATTGCTCAGATGAGAGAAAAGAACGAAGAGAGATATCGTCATCAGCACCCGGGGAGTTATAGCAGTAAAAGAAGTGCAACCAAGAAAACAGAGACTATTCAACATAGTGATGACCTAGTTATGGAAATCACAAAGAAACTCCCCCAGACGACGGCAGAGATCAAACAACCAGCCACCTCTGCGTCTCTACCGGAAAGTCAGTCACAGTCTTACCCGGTAGGATCTTCACAAGATCAGAAGAATAAAATACTGAGCAGACAAAATTTAGGGGAACGAGGGAGTCAATCTGCCACTGAGGTGTTGGCCTACAACCCAGTAATAAAAGAATCTGGCAGTTCTATGGCAACTAGACCATTGACGGAAAAATTCAATTATAGCCCACCGGGACAACCAAAACACGATATCGCGTCCTACGACAATCACAACAATAAAGAAGTTGTGGTCCTTAATAACCATCGTAATCAGACTAGAAAATCATCGTTTGTATGTATACAGGATCTTGTTTTGACAGATACAAATCAGGTCATATAAAGGAGAGTTCGGCCATGAATAGTTACAAAAAAAAGTTGACACACCGTATCGTTGCTCTTGCGTTAGCGGTTGCGATGGGTAGTTTAACACCTGCGTCGATTTACGCAAATGAAAAGACTGAGATGTCTACGACAACAGAGGTTTCTACGACAACTAAGATGTCTGCGACAACAGAGGCTTCTACGGCAACTGCGATGTCTACAGCAACTGCGACATATCCAACAACTGAGACATCTATAACGACTGAGCGATCCACTGTGACCGAGACAACGATGACAAACGATACTGTATCATCAACCATGACAGAGACATCTACAATCAATACGTCAGTATCTGATCCTGTTTCCAATCAACCATTGAACAAAACAAAGGAAGGCACACCTACAAATTCTTCCACCGATGGTGGAACAGAAAGCACCAGTTCAGGTTCTGAAGGCGCAAACCCTGATGATGAACAGGAAGGGGAATCTGTTCAAGAGGGTGAAGGTGATACCGAGGATCCAGTTGATCCTGTAATACAACATAAAATTGAAGTTGTCAAAACTGGCAGTGGCACAGTTTTATTAGATGGCATGGAGGTCAGCGCCAAGACCGTCGATGAAGGTACTATAGTCAATCTGTGGATTGCTCCCCAAACGTCTGAATCGACACATCATTATCTTAAATCTATCACGATTAATGGTGAAGCTTTAACCGAGTTTAATCGTGATGAACCGACGGAATTAACATTGACCATAGATGCAGACTATGAGTTGGAAATTATTTTTGGTAATGAACATACAATTACCGTGGAAGCAGAACCCAACGGTGTGATTTATCTCAACGATCAAGCAACGAATCAGCTGACAGTTGAGGATGGCGATTTAACAGCTTTACGTGTAGAACCAAATGATGATTATGCTATTCAGTCCATTCAAATAAATGGTGAGCAACAAGAGGTTATCGATGAAAACCTTTTTGAAAAGACTCTTACAGTTACAGCTCATACCCGAATCAGCGTTCAGTATGTGCGTCTATATACTGTGACTATAACCAAAGAAGGGGTTGAAGACGGAGGCGAAATAATTTCGACCCCCTCGATGAAGGAAGGCGTTGTCAAAGTTAAACAAGGTGTGAATGCCGAGATAGAAGCCGTTCCCAATGAGGGTTATCGGGTTGCCAAAATAGTGATCAATCGAGAGAATGAAGCACCAGTTATTGTTGAGTTTAATGAAAATAACAAAGGTCATAATTTCTTATTGAGAAAAGACACCGACAGCGAAGTGACTGTCTACTTTGCCCCTAATATATACACGCTGACCGTGAATGTTAAGACAGGCGAAGGGGGTACTGTAACCGTCAATTCCGAAAAATGTCCAGGCAAGTTTAGTGTGGAACACGGCCAAGAATTAGTCTTTAACATGACCAGTAAATCGGATTATTTCATACAAAAATTCAATGTCAATGGACAAAACAAACTTTCTGAATTGAATGATGTCGAACCTGTGGAAGAAGATGATATGCCCTATCAGACTTTCACACATAAAGTCACCGGAAATTTTACAGTTGAAGTAGAGTTCAAAGAGGGACAAATCATCAATGCTGAAGGTGATCAACTCGTCGGAGAGGAATACAAAATTACCTTTCACAATGAAGATGAGACAATCACAGATCCCATTCTCCGTCAGGACAATATTTCTGGTCAACAAGTTGTTGTGGCGACTAGAAACAGTACATTTAAGATTGTTCCTTTAACTCCCAAGACGCGGGTACAAATTCCCGGGTTTACACCTAAATCAAGATGGTTGGAGGGGGACAAGAGTATTCATTTAACCCAACTGATCCTATCCGAGGGATATTTCGGTGCAGTCACTAAGGTTAATATGGATTTGCAGATTGTCATCGATGAAGATGCGCCTACAGTTAATATTGTGCCCGAATCAGCCAATGCCGACGGTTACTACAACAAAGATTTTACCGTCGATATAGATGTCGCTGATCCAGGATTCTTTTCAGGAATAAAAGAAGTTTCTTATGTCGTTAAGAATAACGGCGTGATTACGTCAGGCGAAGATCCGATCACACTTTACTCCCATCTTGAAGATGCACCCTTGATTAGTGAGTTTAAGGAAACTATTACGATACCAGCTGAAGAGAATAATTCCGATAAAATTACTATAGAAGTGACGACAACCGACTGTGCTGGGAATACAGCAATCGTTAAAAGTGAAGATCTAAAAATAAACACAGTTGCTCCTCAAGTTAGTGTTGAAATGACAGGGATAGCACATCTTGAAGCTGATGCTGGATTTTATAGCGGTCGACAAGGAACAATTACCATTGTAGATCGGGCTGACACATTTGATGCTCAACGGGCAACCGATGGAGTCTCAGTTAAAGCAGTAGACAGGAATGGAGAGCTTGTAGAAATACAACCTGTTATATCAGTACGTGACTGGAAAAAGGTCGGGGATGCTTTTGTTAACACAGTGGTGTTCCAAGAAGATGCCAATTATGAGTGGGAGATTAATTACACCAATAAAGCTGGACTAAGCCATGAGCAAGTGATAACGACAGGGGATCATCCCTATCAATTCACCGTGGACAACACCGCACCGACAGGTACGATTTCTTTTGATGACGATCATATCTGGGATCGCCTATTACAAATCATCACATTTGGTATCTGGAAAAATGAAAGTATGACCGCGGTTGCCAAAGGCGAAGATGAAACATCTGAGATTAAGAGCATTCTGTACTATAAAACAGACTCTGATCAAGCCTTGACGACCACTAAACTTGAAAATTTATTTGCGGATGATCAATTTACAGCTGAACCTTTTAAAGTTAATCAAGATGAAACATTTGTTATTTACGGGCGCATAACCGACCGGGCCGGCAACACATTCTATCTCAGTACCGACGGAACAATCGTTGATTTTAAAAAGCCGACCGTTGTATTAGAGGAAGAAGGAAGCAAGAGCGAGGCTGGATTCTATAAGGATGATATAAAAATCAAAGTTCTAGTTAACGAAACAACTGATGACGAAGCTAGTTTTTCGGGCTTGCGCTCGGTGGATTATACCGTCACCAGTGATGGAGAACTGACTGCATCGGGGAATTTGATGACATTTTCCGAGACAAATCCTTCCCATAGTGATTTAGTCGAAAATTTCGAAGATTCGATACTGATATCTGCTTTGGACAATAACGCGGATCGTGTCGTTGTTGCTGTAACGGCAGTAGACAATGCCGGCAATAAGACAACTGAACAATGTTATTTGAAGATCAACGTAGATCGTCCTCAAATAAGTATTGTCTTTGATGATGAATTACAAGGTGAGGCTGCGGGAACAGGTTACTTTAATGAACCGAGGAAAGCCATTGTTGAGATCACTGATCGTGCTTCTACCTTTGACAGTGAAGCTGCAACTGCCGGCGTAAATGTTACTGCAGTGACACCTTCAGGGACTATTGAGACACCTGCTCCTGTGCATGTTGGAGAGTGGACCTATGTGCCATCTGAAACCGAGGACATCTATCGTTCAGTAATAACTTTCCCTGCTAATTATCATTATCGCTGGTCGATGTCTTATACAAATAAAGCGGATAATCTCAATGAGGAAATTAGTGATGTAACGGGTGAGTATCCATTTGATTTCGTCGTCGACGATACCGCACCCACCGGAAGTGTAAAAATTGTAGAAAATATTTGGGACAAACTTCTCAGTGTTATTACTTTCGGTCTGTATAGTCCAGAGCGTGTAACCGTCACCTGTGAAGCAGAGGACAACATTAGTCCAGTTACCCTGTCTTACTTTAAGACAGATCGGGTCGAAGCTATGACAGCGGAACAATTGGCAAATGAAACTTTTGTTCCCTATGAAGAAGCCTTTGACGTTAATCGCGATGAGATATTTGTTGTCTATGTTAAGATCGTTGATTTAGCGAGTAATCTAACTTATATCAGTTCCGATGGATTTATTGTCGATCAGACTAAAGCGGAGGTTACACTGACGCCCAGCGAACCCAATGAAAACGGGGTCTATAATGGCGATGTGCCGGTTCAGATCAATGTCACCGATGGTCTGGAGGGTTCAGGTATTCGCAAAGTACGTTTCTGGGTCAAAGTTGGGGAAAAGTTTACGCAAGCTGACACTCTCTTTGAATTTAATAAAGAGAAACCAAAAGATCATGAACTCGTGCGGGACTGGAACGGAGAATTTATAGTCGCCGGTGAAAATAATAGCTCTGCTACACAAGTCTTTGTAGAAGTTCTAGACAATGCTGGCAATCAGACTATAAAAATGCTCACATTGGATATCGATATAGCGGCACCGCAAATACTGTTGCGCTACGACAATAACCACGGGCGGGAAGGATATTTTCAAGATCACCGCACAGCTACAATTTCCATAGTTGAAAGAAAAAATCACTTCAACGCCAAAGATGCTACTGAGGGCATTAAAATTACTGCTGTCGATGTAAACGGCGAAAAAGTTGAATTTGATCATCTTGTGCAAATCAGTGATTGGACTTTAATTGAAGGTGAGATACCGGATTTGGATCGCCACTGGGCTAAAGTTCAGTTTAATATCGATGCCAACTATACCTTTTCGATTTCTTATACAGATTTAGCGGACAATGCCGCGGGTGACATAAATGTTGAAGGACAGCAATCCCCCATGAAATTTACCGTGGATACTGTACCTCCGACAGGTAGTATTACCGCAGTGTCAGCAGAAGGTCGTACCGCAACATGGGATGCATTGATTAGCGATCCTACCTTTGGATTCTATACTTCAAAACAAATTGATTTGTCAGCTATTACAGCTGATCAAACTGCGGGTATTGCTTCTGTGGAGTACTTTATTTCCGACTCCGGAAGGGCGAAATCTTCAACTGAACTCGATGGCATAACAGAATGGAAATCCTTTGATGGGGTCACGATCAAACCTAACAGACAAGCGATTGTTTATTTGAAAATCATGGATCGGGCAGGTCATGTGACTTATTGCAGCACCGATGGGCTCATGCTTGATAATTTGTCTCCTCGTCTAGATTATTTTGCTCCTTCAATTACTTTGTCGCCCAGTCGTTCGAGCAATGGCATTTATAACGGCGATGTGGTTGTCGATGTGACTGTGGAAGATCCGGTAGAGAATGGAGTCTATTCCGGACTAAAGACTGTGCGTTATGAAGTATCCAATATGAATACTGTGACAGAAACGGGTACGCTATATAGTTTTATAGGTCGTCCGACTCTGGGTAATCGCCGTCGTGTCTGGCAGGGGAATTTGACCGTTTCGGCTCAGCTCAATAACAGCAATGATGTCTCTGTAAGGGTATTTGCCGAAGACAACGTCGGCAATACAGTATGGGAGAGTGCGCCCCTTGAAATTGATATAACAGCGCCACAAATTAGCGTCAGTTACAACAATAATAGTCCGGACCAAGGATCATATTACAATAACGACAGAGTGGCGACGATTACTGTCACCGAGAGGAACTTTGATCCGAACAACGTTGAATTGACTGTCACCAACAACTTGGGATCTGTACCAACCCTATCCAGTTGGCAACACTCAGCAGGAGGGGGCAATGGGGACGCCGATCGTCATACTGCCACACTGAGTTTTGCTGCCGATGGTGACTATACGTTCGCTATTACCTGTACAGATCTGGCTGGCAATAGCGATACTGGGATACAGTTTGCAGCCGGCACGGCAAACCCCAGAGAATTTACAGTAGACAAAACAAACCCCAGGATCAGTGTGTCTTATGATAATAATGACGTGCAAAATGAACATTATTTTGCTGCACCTAGAACGGCCTTGATCTCAATAACCGAACGAAACTTTGATCCCGGACGGGTTGAGCTTACGTTGTCGGGAACACTGGATGGTGCAGGTGTGGGATTGCCCGGTCCTTCATGGAGCAGCAGTGGAGATACCCATACAGCGTCGTTGAATTTTTCTGCCGATGGTGATTATACACTGGAAGTGACTTTAATAGATCAGGCGGGTAACCATGCTGATCCTACAACATACAATGGTGCAGCGGCACAGTCATTTACGATTGACCAGACCATCGAAGCGCCACAAATTTCCGGTGTAGAAGATGGCTATGCATATACCGATGAAGTTATTCCTGTGATTACTTACAGTGACCGTAATTTTGCATCCATTGATGTTCAACTGCTGCGCACCCGCTGTCACGAGATTGATGTAGATGTGACGGAAGAATATGTGGAAATAGCGCGTCGTTCCGATGGAGGCACATATACTCTGGATGCATTTTTGCGCAAACCGGAAGTAGATGGCATTTACAAATTGACGGCTATATTAAATGATCTTGCCGGCAATACTGTCACCGAGGAAGTGATTTTTACCGTGAATCGCTTTGGATCTGTGTATGTCTACGGTACGTATTTAAACAAACTTTTGGATCAATATGTACAAACCGTCGAAAATCCGTTAGTGATTACTGAATATAATCCCAATCAGTTGGTGAAGAATTCCGTCGAAGTTCAAGTTTCCCGCGACGGAACACCTCTGACAGATGTAGCTTATAGCATTAATCCAACCGTCAATGATCGGGTAGAAGTAGGCGAAAGTGGCTGGTATCAATATGAATATCGCGTTGATCCAGAAAACTTTAGCGACGACGGTATATACAAAATGGGCGTCGTATCCACTGATGCGGCGGGCAACAATCCGGAAAGCAGAGCCAGCGTGGGTAGTGACATTCTTTTCTATG
>JAAYOA010000041.1 GCA_012520525.1 Clostridiaceae bacterium
ACTGTCAAACCAGTAAACTCTTCAACATCCATTTTCACATTTTCCTGAATCGTCCAGGCAATTTCAGGGATAATCATGCCGAATTCTATCACCGGATAGACGGTAATCGTCACACTGTTTTCATTGTTGTTGTCAAAAAAGACCTGTACACCTTTGCTCTCGGATTCGACACCGAGGGCTTCGCAGATCATGGCGGCGCTGCCCGGTGCTAATTTAACTACACCTTTAGTTTGCATCGCCGCCTCGGCAGCGTACTGTGCAATAAAACCGCGCGACATTGTGCGTTCGCCTTTTATTGAACTACTACCGCTTCCTTGCATGTCTAGATCCTTCCTTTAAACTTTATCCATTGACGCGTAGAAGTTATTCTTTAACGCGCTCCATATACTCGCCAGTGCGCGTATCAATGCGAACCTTTTCGCCTTGATTAATGAAAAGTGGCACTTTTATTGTCGCACCCGTTTCGACTTCGGCAGTCTTGGTCGCATTGGTAGCGGTATCCCCCTTAACACCTGGTTCGGTATGAGTTATAGTCAATTCTACAAACAGTGGTAATTCGACACTATAAATTGTGCCTTTGTGGGAGACCACTTTACAAACCATATTTTCTTTTAAGAAATTTAATCCGTCGCCGATCATCTCCGCTGTGAAGGGCAGTTGATCGTAGGTCTCAGTATCCATAAAATAATAGAGATCTCCGTCACTGTATAAATATGACATATCGCGACGTTCGAGCCGTGCCTCTTCAAATTTTTCGTTAGGATTGAAGGAATGCTCGACCACACTGCCTGTACGCAGATTGCGATATTTGGTACGCACAAAAGCTGCACCTTTGCCGGGTTTAACGTGTTGGAACTCGACGACTTGATAGACGTCGCCATCTTTCTCAAAGGTCATGCCATTTCTGAATTCGCCTGCTGATATCATTGTTTGCCTCCTAAAAAGGTATTTGTTTCATAGCCGATTAAGTTTAACATATTTCATTCAATATATGTATAATTATTCCAGCCCAAAGACCGACTGTATAAAGAAATTTTACTTCATTTCTTTGTATAATTAAACTTTACCTTTGTATATCAGTTTGTAATCCAAGACTTTTTTAGTCATTAATCCATGGAGTCTTAAGATCTATCCATCAAATTAATCAGATTTAATTAAAGCATCTGAATAGATTCTTAATTCGTTTCTAATCGTTGTAAAATATTACAATAACCGTTTTATTTTATCGTCAAAATTCACACCTACGTGGCAATTTTGATTTATTTAAGAGTTATATTTTTACATATGCTGTGATATCCTTCACATTAAGTGAAAAATACTCCGTTCCCCATTAATATTTATTGCACTAGAGTACAGGTCACGCTGAGTACGGAGTACACCGGGAGTGACACAATTATTGAAGAGGTACTTTATCATGATTATAGAACCTAAAGTTCGTAATTTTATTTGCTTGACGGCTCACCCCATAGGTTGTGCCAGCGCCGTCAACCGCCAGATTGAATATGTCAAAAGTCAACCCCCCATTGAAGGTCCCAAACGCGCCCTTATCATCGGCGCTTCAACCGGTTACGGTTTGGCAAGCAGAATTGCGATTACCTTTGGACTTCAAGCAGATACCATCGGCGTTATGTTAGAGAAACCCTCCCGCGGCAAACGGACCGCTACCGCTGGTTTTTACAATAATAAAGCATTTGAAGAAGCAGCTCGCAGCGAAGGAAGGGTGGCCATAACCATCAACGACGATGCTTTTTCAAAAGAATGTAAAGATCAAACAATCGCCGCTATAAAAGAACATCTCGGTCAAGTTGATTTAATTATTTATAGTTTGGCAGCTCCTCGCCGCACCGACGCCGATGGAACGACATGGTCATCAGTCATAAAGCCTACAGGTGAAACTTTTGTCGGTAAGACACTTAACCTCTCTGATAATACCGTTGATACAGCCACACTAGAACCTGCAACCGACGAAGAGGTGGAAGCCACGATCAAAGTCATGGGCGGCGAGGACTGGTCAGACTGGCTGTATGCGCTACAGAATGCCGGTGTTCTCGCTGACAACGCGGTAACAATCGCCTATTCCTATATCGGACCCGAGATGACCCATGCGATTTATCGCGACGGCTCCATTGGACAAGCAAAAAAAGACCTCTACCGCACCGCCGATCAACTGCGGGATGAATTTAGTGATAAAAATTTAACTGCCCGCGTGTCCGTCAATAAAGCTGTTGTCACTCAAGCCAGTGCTGCTATCCCATCGGTATCACTTTACATATCTGTGCTCTATAAATTAATGAAAGAAGAAGGCACTCATGAAGGCTGCATTCAGCAAATGCACCGTCTACTTGCAGAAAAAATATTCGGTGAAAACGGTGTTCTACTCGATGAAAATGGTTTGATTCGCATGGATGACTGGGAAATGAAGCCAGAGTTGCAAGCACAGATTAAAGATATTTGGCAACGAATTTCTACCGAAAATATCGATGAATTAGCAGACGTGGACGGTTACTGGGAGGACTTCTATAATATGTTTGGATTCCATTTACCGGATGTCGACTATACCGCCGATGTGACTGATTATTAAACTTTAAACTCACATCGTCTTTTATCAGAACCATCTAAATTTTATAACAGTCATTGAAAAGATTATTTATTAGTTGATTGATCAAAACAAAGCCCGCAGATTGGACAGCCACCTGTCAATAACAGTAAAGTGGTGTACCCAAATCTGCGGGTTACTTAATTCGTATAAATTAACTTATTTAAACGCGTATAAACTTATTCCTATTCGAAAATATCCCTCTCAGTTTTCAAAAATCATAGGTCGCAGAAATATCCATGAATTCTTGATAAGCTGCTGGATTTCCAGCGACTAGAGAACCTCCTTCGGCCAATCCCAAAGGATCACCATTAAGACGAGAACACATTCCCCCTGCTTCTTCAACAATTAGCGCACCAGCAGCATAATCCCATGGCATAACCATTAATTCACTATAGAGTTCTGAGCGACCACAAGCAACATGGCATAGATCAATAGAACAGGCACCCAAGCGCCGAATGTCAACGGCATGTTCCCATAAAAGGTTCAGCAGATCTTTAGTCTTATTCCAGTGCTGTTTGCGGTAGCGAGAATTGCCCACATTAACTATACCGCCGGTGAAAGGCCACGACGAAACACGTATGGGCTTGCCATTTAGCAATGCTCCGTGACCTTTAAAGGCTTGAAATAATTCATTCCTCCAAGGATCATAGACAACGCCCACTAACGTCTCTCCTCTTTCAGCATAAGCCACCGAAACAGCACAATCACCTCGATGGCGTAAAAAATTTAATGTACCATCAATCGGGTCAACGATAAAGGCTGATCCTGCTACTGAAACGTCGGCAAAACCACTTTCTTCAGCTTTGAATACAACTTCAGGATAAAGTTTCTTTAATTCTTTATACAAAAAAGATTGTATTTCTAAATCAAACTGGGTGACAAAATCTCCCCAACCACTTTTTTCTTCTGTTTCAACCATGTCGAGTGAGGCATCGCACATGCGCTTGCCAGCCGCCTTGACCACTTCGATCAATTCGTTCACTTGGCTCGGTTCGGTAAAATACGCAACTTTCACAAGAACCACTCCTCGCTATTTTTCAGTTATATTTCTAAATTTTAATTTATAAATATCTTATTAAGATACAAAACGATCTAAATCGGTTGTCAAGCAGCCCAATAAAAATTAATTTGACCACCATTGGCGGCTTCATCTGAATCATCTACATCGTGATTTTGCTCACCTTCAGACTCATCGCCTTCTTCCACCGCCGTTTCATTGGCATCGTTGGTATGTGTGTGAAGATCCGAATCATCGGGAACCTCAATTGGTTCTATACTGTTGATCTGGGAAATTTTACTGGTGATTGTTACCTCAGATATCTCCTCGTTCTGATTAGCGACGATATGTATATCGCAGCTCTCCATATAATTGCCAGATTCGTCAGGCTTGACAGCAATATCCATCGTATAATCCTCTTCTGAATAGCCCACAAAACTCAAATTATACGCTGCTTTGACCGATTCAAAAATCTGTTTATCAAAGCCTGTGAACTTAATAACGTCGGTGTTTTCATTAGACTTGTAGACTTCGGGGACAAGCATACCCATCAAATATTGATAGTCGATCACACCTACCGTTTGGCGATCAACCTTTTGAAATTGACCATCCTTGCCAGCACTGACATAATCTTGATCGTCAATACGAATCAGATTTAATTGTTCATTTTCTATATTCAATTGGGTCAGTCTCATATCTTTGGTGGTACGATCATAGTCAATAATAAATTGCGTTGATTTCCCATCAACTGCCAAAGTCGTTTCACAGCGAAATGTTTGAATATCATCCTTGTGTTCAACCATCTGTGCCGCGATTTCATCTGCCTTTTTATCACTGCCACAACTGGTCAGCAAGACCGCTAAAACGAGGCAGGAACTTACTATCTTTGAAAATTGATTTATCATATTTTTCACCTATTTTCGAACACTGTTCGAATACTATTATTTGTTAGGAACATAATATCAAATAGTGCCTTTCGGTCAAGTTTACGGGCATTTTATCATTATTTTAGTGATTAATGACAAGCCGCTGACCACAAATCAAGTGTTCGAGCACCTACTGCGAAGTATATACATTGAGTTAGTTTTAAAACTTGAAATACCTTTTTAATGATCAATTTAACTTCTTTACAACAAATTGACACCCCACCCCTCAGGGGTGTAGCATTGCAATGAAATACCACATTTGAAATATGAAATTCTTAGTCATATTCGAAATATTAGAAAGGATTGCTATGGCTCAGCAAACAATGAATTTTCAGGTTGACGGCATGACCTGCGCAGCTTGCCAAGCAAATGTACAGCGCACTGTACAAAATTTGACAGGTGTCAAAGAAACAAATGTCAATTTACTGACCGGTAATATGATTGTAGAAGTCGATCCCGATGTAATCGATGGCTCATCGATTGCTGCTGCTGTAACAAAAATTGGCTATGCAACACATTTCCAGGACGAAACCTCTACTTCAGAATCAGATCAAACTAAAGGATCACGAGTTAACGTCGCGCAACAAAAGGCATGGCAAGAGGCTGCATCTATCAAGTCTCGAATGATCGCTTCGATCTGCTGGATGATTCCACTGATGTATCTAACGATGGGCAGTATGTTTGGTCTACCTCTCCCCAGAGGATTACTGGGCACTTTGAATAGCCCTCTTATGGCATTTACCCAATTATTGTTGACAATACCTGTGTTATTTCTTAATCGCGAGATATTTATCAATGGTTTTAAGGCTTTGGCTCACCGTGTTCCAAATATGGATTCACTGATTGCCGTCGGCTCCAGTGCCTCCGCCGCTTACGGAATCTATGTAATTTATCGACTTATTGGCGGACTTAGTTCCGGTAATATGGCAACTTTAGAACACTTTCAACATCAACTATATTTTGAAGGAGCTGCCATGATTTTGACTGTAATTAGCATCGGTCGTTATCTCGAGGCACGTTCTAAAGGACACACCACCGACGCAATATCGAGATTGATTGAATTGACGCCGGACGAAGCGAGTGTAATGAGGGACGGTGTATTTATCACCATTCCGTCTGCAGAATTAAGGGTCGGAGATATCGTTCGCGTCCTAACTGGCGCTTCAGTGCCTGCCGATGGAATCATTCGCGAAGGGTTTGCAGCTATGGATGAATCTGCTTTGACTGGAGAGAGTATGCCCGTCGAGAAACAGGTAGGCGATCATGTCACTGGAGGTACAATCAGCCGCGGTGGATACTTCACCTTTGAGGTAACAAAAACTGGTGAAGACACAGCTTTAGCAGCAATCATTAGATTGGTAGAGGAAGCTGCCAGTTCTAAAGCACCCGTCTCCCGCATGGCTGATAAAGTCGCAGCGGTATTTGTCCCTGTGGTCATGGGCATTGCTCTGCTTGTTTTAATCATCTGGTGGACAACTGCAAACTTTGAATTGGCATTAGGCATGAGCGTATCGGTATTGGTTATTTCTTGCCCCTGTGCTTTAGGTTTGGCCACTCCTCTGGCAATTATGGCGGGCACAGGCAGCGGAACTAAATACGGCATCCTTATCAAATCTGGTGATGCTTTGGAAACCGCACATCACGTCACAACAGTCGTTTTAGATAAGACAGGAACAATTACAGTAGGAGAGCCGGTAGTTAATGAAGTGATCACCGCTGACGGCATCAAAGAAGAACTACTACTGACGCACGCTGCCACCGTCGAACAATATTCTGAACACGTCTTAGCTCAAGCTATAATGAAGTTTGCTAAAACAAACGAAATCAATCCTCCTAATGCAACTAACTTTCGGGCAACAGCGGGTATGGGGGTATCCTGCAACGCACCAGCAGGACATATTGAAGGTGGCAATCTAAATCTCGCTCTGTCTAAAGGTAATCTAACAGATCACGTACGTGCACAAATCAAACAGACTGCAGCTGACTTATCGGATCGTGGACGCACACCACTCTTCTTCTTTATTGATAGTCAATATCTAGGCGCTCTCGGGTTGGCTGATCGCATTAAAGAAACTTCCCCTGCAGGCATTGCTCAACTAAAGAACCTAGATATACAGGTAGTCATGCTGACAGGAGATAATAGACGCACCGCCGAGGCAGTGCGCCAACAAGTTGGGCTTGATCAAGTTATTTCTGACGTACTTCCTGACGAAAAACAAGCAGTCATCGCTGAGCTTCAAAAACAAGGTCAAACTGTTGCTATGGTGGGAGATGGAATCAACGATGCCCCCGCCCTTGAAAAGGCTGACGTCGGTATCACCATCGGCTCTGGTACAGATGTGGCAATCGATGCCGCCGACATTGTATTGATGAAGGACGATTTGCGCGACGTATCGATTGCTATAGATCTAAGTCACAAAACACTAAGTAATATCAAGGGAAGTTTATTTTGGGCTTTCTTTTACAATGTCCTCTGTATTCCCATCGCTGCGGGAATATTCTATCCACGCTGGGGGCTTCAACTGAACCCAATGATTGCTGCAACTGCCATGGCACTCAGTTCCATTTTTGTCGTCTTAAACGCCTTGCGCCTGACCCGTTATAGACCACGTTTCGCACCCGTATCGACAAATAATAGAGCGAACCAAACGCTTGTCTCAACTCCAGACCGAACGAGTTCAGATATAGAAAAGGACGATCCTTCTGACAAGACCATCTCTCAAGACAAAGATGAACTTATTTGTATATGCGAAGCTGAAGCAGCTACTTCATCCCCTACAAAACAAACCTATATCCTTAAAGTTGACGGCATGACCTGTCCCAACTGTGTCCGCCACGTCACCGAAGCCTTACAAAGTGTAGCGCCTTCCTCCACCGTCAATGTGGATCTGGAAAGTGGCACAGCTAGAATAACCAGCGACAACGAACTACAACTTAAAGAACTCATTCAGGCTGTCACTGAGGCAGGATATGAGATCAAAACTTAAGAAAGAGCGGATTACACAATGAAAGCAGATCACGATTCCACACTACGCATGTTAAAAACAGCCCGCGGACAAATTGAGGGATTAATTCGCATGGTTGAAGATGACCGCTACTGTATTGACATCAGCAATCAACTCTTAGCCACCCAAGCTCTGTTAAAGCGAATTAATCGAGACGTTCTCCACGCCCATATGGAAAGCTGTGTCTTGGGAGCTTTGGAAAGTGACAATCCCAAGGCCGCCAAAGAAAAAATCGACGAAATCATGACAATCGTCGACAAATTGAGCAAATGATATATATTCAACTAAACATTTCACCAGATTAAGGGGGGTCTTCGGTTTAAACCGAAGACCCTCTAATTTATACAACCCAATTGATTAACACTCGTTCTCAAATTATTCAGCAGCAATAACGACCTTTTCTTGACTGGCCTGGGTAAAGGTTACATAACCTGATTCCGTCACTACTCCGATGTCTTCAATCCTAACTCCACCCTTACCGGGAAGATAAATACCAGGTTCTACAGAAAGAACAGAACCAGCTGGAATCGAACCTTCAAATGAAGGTGAAAAATTAGGAGCTTCATGGATCAGCAAACCAATACCGTGCCCTAAACTATGACCAAAATATTCACCATAGCCGGCTTCTTCAATGACGGCTCGAGCAATGCCGTCGGCCGCTTTACCGGCTATGCCCGCTTTAATGCCTTCTTTTGCTTTATTGTGAGCAGCTAAGACAATGTCATAGATGTTGCCCATCTCTTCATCAATGTGACCTACAAAGACTGTCCGGGTAATGTCAGAACAATAACCTTGATACTGACAGCCAAAGTCCATGACAATCACATCCCCCTCTTCAATCTTTTTTTCCGAGGCTACACCGTGGGGTAAGGCACTGCGATATCCCGATCCGATGATGGTATCAAAGGAAGGTCCCGAGGCTCCCTTTTTACGCATCAAATATTCTAAACGTCCTGCAATTTCCATCTCTGACATACCGATGCGAATCCAAGGTATTAGTTCAGTCCACGCTTCATCCGAAATAGCAACTGCCCGCTTAAGCAAGGCCAATTCAATTTCATCTTTACAAACACGGTTATTAGCCAGTAGATCGGACAGACCCTCAACTTTAAGGTTTGCAATGCCTTGCATCAATTCCTTATGTTGACTTACCGTCAAATCCTTATCTTCTATTCCAATCGTCTGTGTTTTTAATCCCTCAATCAATTTATAGAGTTCAGTTTTCCTATTCTGTTGGATTAAAGTAACTTCAAGATCGGCAGCGGCACACTGGTTTCTTGCTTGTTCAATATAGCGACTGTCGACAAGAATTGTACTACCTTCAGGACTAATCAAGGTTAGAGATGTGGTACCGGTAAAACCAGTTAGATAGCGTGTATTTTCCCGGGATGTCAAAAGCAATCCCGACACATTTCGCTCTAATAATTGATCATATAAAATGGCTCTCCGCTCGGCCAATTGGTTGTGCAAAGTCTCCCTGTTCACCATAACTGAAGGAAGACCCAACTCATTAGATGTCATTAAATCACCTCGTTTAATTTTTACTTTTCAAATATTTTGATCTCAATAATTTGCAAAAATTATAAAATAATCATCACGTCCCCGCTGGATTTCCCAACTGTTCTTTCATCAGCAGTGCGTCAACATCTTGAGTTCCTGCTGACTCACAAATAAAGATAGGACGCATTTTTAATTCGTGTATTACCTCTGAAAAATCTGAAAAATAAGGACCGTACAATTGGTCTTCAAATGTCAAGTGGCGGATTTCTCCTGCCTTCCCAAACTCAATTTGACTAAAGTGAATGTGCATTGTCCGCATTCTTTCGGTTCCTAATTCATTAGCGAGTCGCTCGCAGATAAACCGATAATCAGAGGGCGATTTTAGACTGCCACTGGTTCGGGCATTTAAGTGACCAAAGTCAATGCAGGGAATTAAGCGATCATCAACTTGACAGAGGGCAATGACCTCATCTAAATTGCCCAGTTGATTGCGCTTACCCATAAGTTCAGGGCACAGCGTTACATCGTCTAACAGATGGCGCTCATCTGCTTCAGCTATAATCTTTTTGAGCAACGTAACGGCTCTTTCTAGAGCACTCCCGCGCTGAGGTTTTGCGGAACCAGGATGAACTACAATGCGAATTGCACCCATGGCCTGAGCAGCAGCCAAACTGTCTAAAATATAACCTGCACTACGTTTTTGTTTAGCTGGTTCTACTGTTGCAAGATTAATATAATAAGGGGCATGTAGGGTCAAAGTAACACCATGTTGACGCGCCTTATTTTTTAAATCATTGGCAAATTTCTGTCCAAATCTCACGCCTTTGCCACATTGATATTCAAAAACATTGAGTCCTTTACTCACCAACCAAGCAGGCATTTGTAAGGAACTCTTACCACCTTCTTCATAAAAATTTTGGGGACAGCCAGCTGTGCCTATATCAAACACCGTAAACTTCTTTCTAAGAATGATTTTTGAGAAAATCATCATAAGTCGGCTTGCACTTAAAACGGCGGAACAGCCAACGCTCTAACTTTCTTTTAATTATAATTTGAATCGGTTCGCCTTCCAACTGCATAGGTCGCACTAAAATGGAAGGAATGCCAGCCCGCCGTCCGGCCCAGATATCTGTGAAAATTTGATCACCAATTAAAATTGTCTGCTCTGGAGTATAACCTGTCAATTTCATCGCTTCTTCGATGCCCCGTGGACTCGGTTTCATCGCCATGCCTATGACAGGTGCACCTAAATCCTCGGCGACGCTGCGGGCTCTTTCCCGCTTTGCATTAGACAAAATAACTGGTTCTAAACCAGTCGCCCTGACTCGAGCCAAGGCAGTCCTTGCAGTATACTGACCGCTACTATGACCATGGGGCATTAATGTATTATCAATGTCGAGCAGTGCTAAACGTATACCATTATTATAATACTCGAGTAAAGGCACATGTTCGACCCCTTCGTAATAGGCAGTTGGACGCCAGCTATCGTGCCATTTACGGCTGAACAATTTCAAATTTGCTACCTCATTTTCTTTTATCATTTCACAAATGACGCGCTCATAATATTTACTACGCACTTGAACAGTCTATTAAAAACATGAGACAAAGACAATGTCCGCGCTTAAAATACCAACAATAAAGGTAAAAGCACTTTTGTCCCTTGAATCAATGCAAACAATTACATATAATTGTCACGAGTTTTTAAGGAGTGCAAAGTATGAAAGTTTGTAAATTTGGAGGGTCCTCCCTCGCCGATGCCAATCAAATACGTAAAGTTTGCGAGATCATTTTAGCTGATCCCCAGCGTCGCGCTGTGGTCGTCTCTGCACCAGGCAAACGTTATAACCGCGATACCAAGGTCACCGATCTACTTATCGCTTTAGCCAATGCCATTATATCCGGCTATGACGGCAGCAGGGAGTTGGATGCCGTAGTTTCACGTTTTTCACTTATCATTGACGATCTTCATTTGGATGAAGGCTTGACCGAAACAATTGCCAATGACATTCAAAATCGAGTGAACAGCTACGACGGCAACCGCAATCTCTTTTTAGATACAATGAAGGCTGCCGGTGAAGACAACTGCGCTAAGTTGGTTGCAGCTTATTTGAATGAAATAGGTGAGGATGCCATCTATGTCAACCTATTGGAGACGGGATTCTATTTAACTAATGATTATGGTCATGTCAAGGTGCTTCCCGAAACATATGATAATATTTATCGCTTAAATAAGCACAATGAGGTCCTGATTTTTCCCGGTTTTTTTGGTTTTAACAAAAAAGGGGAAATCCTTACCTTCTCCCGGGGCGGCTCCGATATCACTGGCTCTATTATAGCGGCCGCCTTGCGCGCCTCAATTTATGAAAATTGGACAGACGTGGACAACGTGTACTCTGTCAATCCAAACTTGGTTAAAGATCCTCATCCCATCAAAGAGATCACCTATGATGAAATGCGCGAACTTGCTTACGCCGGTTTTACTGTACTCCATGAAGAAGCGTTGGAACCTGCCGTACGACGCAACATACCTGTCAATATTAGGAACACAAACAATCCTGAAGCAGATGGCACTCAGATCGTCTCTAAAAGAACTAATTATGACGGCATTTTAACAGGCATCGCCGGCAAAAAGGGTTTCGTCGTACTGCATTTAAGCAAATATCTGATGAATGGTGAGGTGGGCTTTGCCCTGAAGGTTCTACAAATTTTGGCAGATTTGCACATTCCTTTCGACCATATGCCATCGGGCATCGATTCCCTGTCCATCGTCATGCGCGAAGAGGATTTCAACAGCGATAAAGAGAAAATTGTGATCGATCGCTTGAAGAACGAATTAAAAGTGGACGAGGTTCATGTTCAGCGCAACGTTTCCATCGTTATGATCGTCGGTGCAGCTATGAGTCAAACCGTCGGCGTTACCAGCCGGGCCTGTGGCGCTCTAAGTCACTCTGGCATCAATATTGAGTTTATTGTTCAAGGTGCATCGGAAATCAGTATCATGTTCGGCATAAAAGAAGCATTTTGCAACTATGCAGTCCAAGCTCTTTACCACGAATTTTATCCATTCTGATTTTTAAATTTATATATCCACAAGCAGTTGACTACAACTGTAAATCAAATGATTTTAAACTAATAGAGCCGTCTACAGGTAAACATCTGAAGACGGCTATTTGGTTTATTAACGGCATTGTTTTTCAACTACTATATAATTCCCAACCGCTCGATTGATCAGCAATTATCACGTCTCTGCTTAACTGACTCAATCAATCGACACATTATTCATTTAATCAGTTCCTAAACCAATCTGTCGAAAAGCCAAGGTTTTTTCCTTCAAATAATAACCTACACTAGGAATTTTTCGAATTCGGTAATATTCGATATCCTCAATTCTGACATCTGTCGCAGGTCTGAACACGCTGATTTTGCCCCGTTTTTTGCCCGACAGAACTTGTACGCCCTGGGTCGTTCGAGTGGTCTTCTCATTGAGCAGATCTGATGCCAGCAAGACAGCCTTGGAATCCGAGACCAAGAAACAATCCTGTTCGATGTCATCCGTATTGCCATCTTCATCAGGCTTGAGACAAATTACACCTCGCAGGGGTGACCGGTCACTATAAGCATTGATCAACCGACGCCGACGGGTCTTTGTTTGGTAAGAATCTAAGGGAACTCGAGCCACTTTTCCATTTTCAAAGGCAAAAAGTAGACTACCCTTGTAGTCGTCTCCCGGCAACAACATATAAAGCACTTGCTCGTCTTCTTCCATCTCTAACTCAACGGGCAAGTAGGCACCTAAATCCGAAGGTTTTTGATCTTCAAATTCATGAAGGAAAGCCTTGTATGCATTCTGTTGATCCGTAAGGAAAATGATTTCCATACGGTTGGTACCTTCTAATTCTTGAACGATCTGATCTCCGTCTTTGGTTTTTAATTCACCGGCACTCCTCAGAGACGTCAGAGCAAGTTTTTTAAAGTACCCTTCCTCTGTCAAGAAAACCTTTAAGTTAAAGTCTTCGATCATGTCCTCTTCTGTTAAGACCTCAACTTTTTCGGCCTGAATCAGTTCTGTGCGACGAGGTTCACCATATGTCTCTGCCACATACTCCAGTTTCTCAATGATATCAGCATCGATCAGGGAAGGATCTTTGAGCTTCTTTTTCAGCTCACGGATTTCCTGTTTCAATTTTTTTATGTCCGCTGTTCGCTTGAGAATATATTCTCTATTTAAGTTGCGCAATTTAATCTCAGCTACATACTCAGCTTGCACTTCATCAATATTAAAGCCTGCGCAGAGATTGGGAATGACGTCGGCGTCGGTATCTGTCTCACGGATGATGCGGATCGCTTTGTCGATATCTAGTAAAATAGAGGCAAGACCATTCAATAGATGGAGACGATTCTGTTTATTAGCGAGATCAAAGTTGATTTCCCTGCGCACACATTGACGGCGGAATACCAACCATTCTGCAATCAATCCTCGCACACCGAGAACCCGTGGGGTACCGTTGACGAGAACATTAAAATTACAAGCAAATGAACTCTCCAGATTGGTCTGAGCATATAATTTTTGCATCAGCTGTTCAGGGTCGGCCTGACGTTTTAAATCTATGGTTATCTTCAAGCCCTTGAGATCGGTTTCATCTCTGACGTCAGAGATTTCCTTGATTTTTCCATTCTTAACAAGTTTTGCAATGTCATCAATAATTTGCTCAATTGTCGTAGTATAGGGAATTTCTGTCACTTCGATCAAGTGATTTTTCTTGTCGTAATTATAACGGGCTCTAAGTTTAAAGCTGCCCCGACCTTTGTCAAAAATTTGACGCATCTGATCTTCATCATAGATGAGAAATGCACCGCCCGAAAAATCCGGTGCCGGCATCCACTTCAAGAGATCTGCAGTACCATCTTTTATGAATGCAACCGTCGCCCGACACACTTCCCCCAAGTTGAAGGAACAGATATTGCTCGCCATACCGACGGCAATACCCTGGTTGGCATTAACAAGAATCGACGGGAAAGTCACGGGCAAAAGCCAAGGTTCCTGTAATGTGCCATCGTAATTATCTACCATATCTACCGTATCTTTTTCAATTCCACTAAAGATTTCACGGCAAAATGGTTCTAAAGCCACTTCAGTGTAGCGAGGAGCAGCACACTGCATATCGCGACTAAATTGCTTACCAAAGTTACCCTTGGAATCAACGTAAGGATATAACAGCGCCCCGTTACCACGCGTCATGCGAACCATTGTATCGTAGATCGCCTGATCGCCGTGGGGATTTAATTTCATCGTCTGACCCACGACATTGGCAGATTTTGTTCGTCTGCCATTGAGTAGCCCCATTTTATACATCGTATAAAGTAACTTGCGGTGTGCCGGTTTAAACCCGTCGATCTCTGGAATAGCCCGGGAAACGATGACACTCATCGCATAGGGCATATAATTTTTTTCCAGGGTCTCGGTGATTTTTTCTTGTGACATATACGGCTCTTCCATCATCTGAGCCGATTGATTATTATCTTTCGTCATGTTTCCTCTTAGCTAAATTGTGAGATCAATTAAGATTTTCCATGCAAACTTCGTTGCGAGATGTTTCTTCGTCACTGTTCAACGCTATTTATTTAATTATAGGATCAGTGATTAATAGCCACAGTTTCAACAGATATCATGTCAGCATTGATCATCAGACGACGTCTAATTGACTGAGATATAAATGACCATTGCTGGCAATATGAGCCTTGCGGCCCGCTAAGTTATCGCCCAACAACAATTCAAAACTGTCCTGCATCTGGCGACGTTCCGCCGGCAGAACCTGAATCATACGTCTTGTCTCTGGATTCATTGTGGTCTGCCACATCATTTCTGGTTGGTTTTCACCCAATCCCTTGGAACGCTGAATAGTCACTTTTTTTGTATCTATATTATTTAGAATCTCGCTTCTTTCCGCATCACTATAGGCAAACATAGTCTGCTCTTCCCGCCCTTTGTGTAGTGTTATTTCAAATAAAGGCGATTCAGCAATATAGATCTTGCCTTCGCGGATCAATGTTGGCATCAGGCGATAGAACATCGCCAATACTAAGGTGCGGATTTGAAATCCATCTACGTCGGCATCGGTACAGATGATAATTTTGTTCCAACGCAGAGATTCCATATTAAAGTTGCTGATCTCTTTGTGACCACTCGCTATTTCAACGCCACAGCCAAGTACTTTGATGAGATCAGTAATGATATCGCTCTTAAAAATTGTTTTAAGGTCGGCTTTCATGCAGTTTAAAATTTTTCCGCGGATTGGCATGATCGCCTGAAACTCAGCATCCCTACCTAGTTTACAAGCGCCGAGGGCAGAGTCTCCTTCTACAATATAAAGCTCTCGCCGAGAGAGGTCCTTAGATCTACAGTCGACGAACTTCTTGACTCGATTGCTCAAATCCACGGTGCCGCTTAACTTTCGTTTGATCGCCAGGCGGGCTGTTTCGGCACTCTCCCGACTGCGCTTATTAATCAGAATTTGTTCTAAAACTTTGTCCGCTTCATCAAAATTTTCAATTGCCCACACTTGTAGATTTTGACGGATCAAATCACCCATAAAGCTCTGAATAAAGCGATTGTTAATAGCTTTTTTGGTCTGATTTTCATAGCTTGTGCGGGTAGAAAAGGAGTTCGTCACAAGGAGAAGGCTATCTTCGATATCACTAAAGACAATCTTTTTCTCGTTTGACTTATACTTGCCGCGTTCCTTGCAAAGACGGTCCAGCACCGACGTAAATGCCGATCTTACCGCTCGATCAGGAGACCCACCATATTCCAAGAAACTGGAATTGTGATAATACTCTGTCCTTGTGTGCTCATTATTGAAACAGAATGCAACGGACACCTTAACCTTATAATCATCTCGATCTTCCCGGTCTCGACCGCTGCCCTCACCTTCAAAAAAGACTGGTTCAGTGATGCCTTTTTCGGCGTCAAGTTCCTTGACATACCCCATAATACCTTCTGGATAATGATAACTTTCGTGGGTATCGGTCAGTTCATCATCGAATGTAAAAGTAATGCCAGCATTGACAACTGCTTGCCGTTTAAGAGCAGACATAAAATATTCAACTGGAATATTAATATCAGTAAAGACTTCTCGATCAGGCAACCAGCGTTGACGCGTACCTGTCTTTTTCCCTTTATATGGCACCTTTTCAAGACCGCCCACGTTCTCTCCCTTTTCAAAGTGGAGATCATACTGAAAGCCGTCCCTTAGGACTGTCACATCAAACCACGCCGAAGCATACTGTGTTGCACATGCACCTAGACCATTTAAACCTAAACTATATTCATAATCACCGCCAGCCATATTATTATATTTGCCGCCGGCATAAAGCTCACAGTAGACCAGTTCCCAATTGTAGCGCTGTTCATTTTGATTGAAGTCAACTGGAATGCCCCGACCAAAATCTTCCACTTCTAAAGACCCGTCGGCAAACCGGCGGACATGTATGGTGTCGCCAAAACCTTCCCTGGCCTCGTCGATGGAGTTCGACAAGATCTCAAAAAACGAATGCTGACAGCCCTCAATATTATCGGAACCAAAGATGACCGCCGGACGCAGTCGCACTCGATCCGCTCCTTTCAGAGCTGAAATACTTTCGTTATCATAGGTACTTTTTACCATGTCCATCTCCTTTAATGTACTTTTTGCCCGAAATTTAATTTTACCAAAAAATCCGGCAATGCACATTAAATCTAAAAGAAGGACTCAATGGCCACACTGCCGCCCCGCACAACTTCGATGCGGTTGATGAAAAAACTGCTCAATAATTTTACCAGTTCATCGTTGGTATCTCGATCTTCGACAGCTTGTAGTATAGCTGTATTTTTATTATAGTCTACTATTTTTAATGGATAGACCGATGTGATCCGGAACAACTCCATTTTATCAGCTTCCGTTATGCGATTTACTTTGACAAAAAGTAATTCGCGACTGTGGGTAGGAATGTTGGTGAAATCGATAACTTTGATTACTTCCACACAGCGATTGAGCTGCTTTGTTATTTGTTCAAAGGTCTTGTCGTCACTGGTCAATCCGATGGTCATGCGAGAAATCGTAGGATCTTCGGTGACACCGACGGTCAGGCTGTCTAAGTTATAAAGTTTCGACGAAAAAAGTCCAGAAATTTTGGCCAAAACACCAATGTCGTTTTCGACAAACAGGGAGACCCAGCGTTGTTTCATTGCGTCCATTATACTCACCTCATTATTCCAAAATCATGTCGTCTAGAGCCTCGCCTGGAGGGACCATCGGTAAGACATTCGCTTCTCTGTCAATCACAAACTCAATCAAAGTAGGACCTGTGCGATTCTCCTTGCCCATACGAATGGCGTCGTCAATCTCTGCTTCTTCCGTAACGCGGAGAGCCTGTACACCATAACTCTTAGCTACTCCTAAAAAGTCAGGAACATACTGTGTGGGACAGGCTTCATTAGGTCCCGAACACTGCAGCGGACAATTTTCGTTGCGCATGAGACAGGTCATGGAGTAGCGATTGCCGTAAAACATTTGCTGCCATTGGCGCACATTGCCCAGGTAGCCGTTATTTAAAACACAGATTGTTATAGGCAAGCCTAAAAGTGCAGCTGTTGCCAGCTCTTGCATATTCATCTGGAATCCGCCATCGCCGTTGATACTAACTACCTGGCGGTCTAAGTGACCGATTTGGGCTCCGATAGCTGCCGGGAAACCGTAGCCCATCGTGCCTAGACCTCCCGATGTAATCAATTGACGGTGGATATCTAACTCACAGTACTGAGAAGCCCAAAGTTGGTTTTGACCTACATCGGTCGTCAAGATTACATCGTCAAACTGTCGATTGATGGACATCATTATTTTCTCAGGCGTCACACCACTATACTTCAACATATGAATAGGATAATCTTCTTTCCACTTTTGAATACGTTCAACCCACTCAGTTCGCTCACGGGACTGACAGATCTCTAACATCTGATTGATAGCATTCTTGGCATCTCCCACAATGGGAATATCCACGACGATATTGCGGGAAATAGAAGCGGGATCAATGTCGATATGAACAATAGTCGTATTTACAGCAAACTTACTGAGTTTGCCGGTAATGCGATCATTAAAGCGACAGCCGATAGAAAATATTAGATCCGCATCGGCAATTGCGTGGTTGGAGGCATAATTTCCGTGAATCCCCAAGTTGCCGATATAAAGAGGGTGATTGGTGGGTATAGCACCTTTACCCATCATCGTTGTAACAACGGGTACATTGACCAATTCTGCCAATTGGGTCATTTCCCTGCGGGCATGAGCAATATTGACGCCACCACCAAGCAAAAATACGGGGCGTTCCGCCGAATTCAAGGCTTCCACAGCTTTTTTCAACTGACCTCGGTGTACTTTCTCGTTGGGCTTATAACCTCTAATATTAACGGTTTCAGGATAATCTGCTGATCCCATGGCAACCTGAATATCTTTGGGTACATCAATCACAACGGGACCTGGCTTGCCCGATGAAGCGATATAGAATGCTTCTTTGATTATGCGTCCCAGGTCTTTGCGATCACGCACAGTGATAGCAAATTTGCAAATATTGCGAGTTATACCGACAATATCAATCTCTTGAAAGGCATCGTTGCCAATTAGACTGAGGGGAACTTGACCTGCGAAACAGACCAAGGGCACACTATCAAAGTTTGCGGTGGCAATCCCCGTAACCATGTTCGTCGCGCCGGGACCACTAGTAACCAAGCAGACACCAACTTTCCCTGTACTGCGGGCATATCCGTCCGCCGCATGGACAAGGGCCTGTTCATGACGTGGCAGCACGAGCCTGATGTCATCTGCATCATACAATACGTTAAATAAATCAATTGCCGTTGCGCCCGGATAAGCAAACAGCGTATCGACGCCTTCTTCCCGAAGAGCCTTTAAAAATAAATCCGCACCACTTATTTCCATGTCGCACCTCTCTGTCTAGTTTGAACGTTATATGCGTTCGGTTCACCAATCAGCTATTAAAAAAGCCCCGAACCTCTCTTGGTTCAGGGCGAAAATAATCCGTGTTACCACCTGAATTCAGGCTAAGCCTGCACTCTGTCGATACGGGTGCATCGCACCGATACCGCTTCCCTGTAACGGAGGAAAACCGCTTTTGCCTACTCGCATCACCCTTTCAGCCAAGTGCTCCAAAGCTACGTTCCAATCGATCAACTGTGAACTCACACCCACCGCTCACTCTCTGGCAGTCGATTCAAATTGTACTCCTCTTCTTCACCGCATTTAACGCATATAAATTTATGAAATTTAAGTTATTCTACCAACGTCCGGAGCATTCGTCAATATAATTGCGAAAATTTGCTGCAAAATGAGTAATTATGCAAAAGTAACAACGGGGATTCTGCGATCCCCGTTGGAGTAAATAAAGGGTTGGACGCATATCAACACTTGTCCTTTCCCGATTTTTATCGCTCAGCTAATTGTACCCGCAGAAGGCATCCTGCGGCTCAAACCACCATCAGCAGCGCCATCTTAAAGGGTGTCAGGGCTTCGACGCCGTGGGGTATATTTCTTTCAAAGACGAATTGATCGCCTGCTTCAACTTCTGCAACCACATCACCCATAGTCAAACGGGCACGACCTTCTAGTGCGATGACAAGGGCGTCACCAGGTGCAGAATGGGGTGTCAGTCCTTGACCCTTATCAAAGGCGAGCAAAGCAAACTTCATTCCCTCTCGCTTTGCGATATCCATATTGGCAATTCCACCTTCAACAATTTCGACTTGATCCTTTAGTGATAATACAACGCCCTTTTCGAGTTTCATATCCTCGTCTCCTTTCCAGGTACCTTCTAAAATATATGCGCCGCCAGTTGTTTCAATCCCCAACAACGTTTCACTTTTTATGACAATAAAATCACCTTGTTTTAAGTGCTGACCTACTACATCCGCCTCGCCCTTAAATACAAAATAACTTTTATCTTCTAAATAAGTCTCCGGACTGATATCTGTATCTTCTGCCAGCGAGAACAAAACAAAATGATCATCAATAGCTTTGGAAATTGTGTGTCCTGCTTTCATCGGCAGGAGATCTTCCGCCTTCAATACTTTTCCTTTTTCTATTCTTTCCATAATTTTTCCCCTAGTAAAGTGATGGTTAATTAATGTTAGTGTAACCTAACTACTTGTGAAAAAGACGTGTCTTTTGACACAAAATAATTTTTTATAAAAATTTTAAAAATAAACTTCGAAAATTAAGTTTGAGTGCAGATAGCAGATAGATGATGGACTCTCTTTGGACTTCACTCAGCTTTTAATCCCTGACACGATATGAAAAAGTTAAGTTATTAGTGGCAGGATAAATGAAAGGTTCGATAGATGAACTACCCTCTAGGTCTGCATCATTTTGTAGAATTTTCTTGTCCGCGTATATCATGATCTGCTTTAAATGTACATCTTCAAAGGTCACATTA
>JAAYOA010000042.1 GCA_012520525.1 Clostridiaceae bacterium
CATTTTAGCAACAGGAGGTAGTTTGGGTGCCCGTCGCATCAACCAGGCGGTCGTTGAATTTATCAAAATGAATCCTGATTTGCCGCAGCCATATAAAGTTGCATATCATACAAATACGGTTCAATGTGCAATTTGCCTGGTTCTACAGCCTGAGCCAATTCCATCGTCTCATCTACCATGCGTTCGCCACAGGCTAAAATTACCCGAGCCGGCAAATCAGGATTCATTTTGATAAATTCAACGACCGCCTGGTTGATGCGACGGGCACCCAAACTACCTCCTGTTGCTAAAATGATAAACTCATTTTCATCCATCCCTAACTGACGCCTAGCAGTCGCTCGATCAAGATTGTAAAAAACCTCCCGTACAGGGTTGCCAGTTAAAACAACTTTATGAGCTCGCTTGAAAAAACGGCGCGTCTGCTCATAACTGATACAGACGACATCTGCTCCTCGAGCCATAAAACGGTTATTTCGACCGGGATAGGCATTTTGTTCGTGGATCAGATGGGGAATCCCCCGTTTCTTCGCTGCACTCAAAACAGGTCCACAGACATATCCACCTGTTCCTACAACCACGTCCGGTTTTAATTGATCCATCAAAGCCAAAGACTGACCGACCCCTGTTTTATATTCGCGGTAAGCTAACCACAGGTCTTTACCCGGCCGGTGAGGAAAGCCCTTTGCCTTTATCGGGTAAAACGCAAAACCCGCCCGCGGCACAATTTTACTTTCAAGGCTATTTGCAGTGCCTAAAAAAGCGATCTCCGTCTCCGGAACTTCTAACCTCAATCTCTGGGCAATAGCAATTGCCGGGTTGATATGACCACTCGTGCCACCGCCCGAAAAAATAACAGACTTTCCCTTTTTGCTCATGCCCCTTGACCTCCTGTCTGTGATTCCAGCACTGCCTGTTGGACTGCCAGAGGTGGAGCTGTACCAAACTTTGAAACATTTAACAACAAACCGATGCCGATCATAAAGAATAAATTTGACGTGCCTCCGTAACTAAAAAACGGCAACGACACCCCCGTCGCTGGAATAATATATAGATTCACAGCCATACTCAAAAGGGCTTGCAAGGTAATCAATGTCGCAAATCCATTGGCAACGATGCGTCCATACTGATTCGTCGCCCTACGAGCAATCGTCGAGCCCCGCCAAAAATATACTAAAAATAGCGATAAAACTAATAGAGCGCCGATGAAGCCTAATTCTTCACAAATGATAGCAAAAACATAATCGTTGTGAGCCTCTGGCAAATAATTATATTTTTGCACACCCATACCCAGACCTACCCCACTCAAGCCGCCGGAACCGATGGCAATAAGGGCTTGCATAGGCTGATACGATGTGTCATTAATTTCACCCTTGAATGATTGAAAACGATTAATGATATGAGCCATGCGGCGGCTATCCTGCATTGATTCGACAATAGCCGGACCAGCGAAAAGGATGATAAGAGCGACCAATAAAATTAATGCACCAAAGATGAGAAAAAATACTTGCCAAGAGCTGCGTTGAATACCCGCAGCAATAAATACAATCATCAATTCACAGGCAATAATCAAAGCCGCCGAAAAATGGGACTGCTGCAAAATTAAAAAACACCATATTCCTACGGCGACAATGGGACGCCCCATATCATACCAAAAGTCTAAGAACACCTGCTTCACTGGCGTTTCTGCTTTTATTTTACCTGCGCGGCGAGCGCGATTTAACAGGGGATAGTAACACGCCGAACAAAAAACTACGCCCAGTTTTGCCACTTCTGACGGTTGGAAAGTCATGTCGAAAAATAGCGGCAACCAGCGTCTTTGATTGTTAATATTAACACCAATATGGGGAATAAGAACTAAGATCAATAACACTGTAATAAAAATATAAAGGGTTACCATCGTGTGTTTGCTAGCGAATCGGCGTAAATCCCGTCGCGTCAATAGCCAAATCGTCACACAGCCAAGCAGGGAAAAAATCAGTTGACGCCCTACGTAGTACCAAGCATTAGTTTTATCCATCTGCAAGGCCAGAGTCATGCTCGCACTAAACAACATAACTAGACCAAAACAAATCATAATGACCAAGATAATTAATATGCCCGTGTCAACGTGACCATAGGACGATAACAATGACCAAGGACTTGACTTCTGTTTTTGACGTTCTCTGTTGAACAACTCCGCCGACCTCCGTTAATGTAAAAATGGCAAAATAGTCAGCAATCCCAACAGACAGCCGACCAGTGACACAAGTGAAAACACACCCACAACTTTACCTTCACTCCATCCCCCCAACTCAAAGTGATGGTGAATTGGACTCATACGAAAAATACGTTTGCCACCTGTTCGCCGAAAATAAGTAGTCTGTATAATGACAGACCCTGCTTCGGCTACATAGACAATGCCTGCCAACAAGAGCAGCCATGGTACACCTTGCAGCATGGCAGTAACAGCAATCAGGGCACCAATTGCCAGGGAGCCGGTGTCTCCCATGAACACTTTAGCCGGATGTCTATTATAGAGAAGAAAACCGATACACGCCCCCAGTAAAAATATGCCTAACACAGCCGTCTCTTGATACAACGGCTGCAATGCTTTTCCCACAGTGATGGCGGTAACTACAAGGGTGATGCCCACAGGTAAAGATACTGTGGACAGCAATCCATCCACACCGTCGGTCAAATTAACAGCATTAGAAACCGCATACAAATAAACAATTAAAAATATGCCATAGAAGAGTTTACCAATCCCACGAACCGGCACAATACCACCGCCAAACGGTATTAATATCACTGGTTCAAAGGGATTTACAAACAAATACCAACACACAAAAAGGGCTGCCAATATTAGAATAGGCAGAGATTTTTGTTTAGGACTTAAACCTTCTTTGTTGACTAGAACTTTTATGTAATCATCCATAAAGCCCACAATGGCAATGCAAACCACATATAGAATGGGCATCAGTAAACTATTTGTTTTCCAAATCAGAGCGTCAGCTATACCACAGATCATGATAGAAGGAACAAAAAACAGACCTCCAAACGTAGGTGTGCCTTCTTTTTTTAAGTGTGACTGAGGACCATCCAGTCGTTCACTTTGACTTGCTTTGCGTCGTTTCAAATAGGGCAACAAAAACCAACCGATCACAATCGTTAGAATTGTCACGCCTAGAAGATCGCCAGCGAGCCGCTTCATCAACTGTATAGGATTCATAAATATCTCCATAGCTAAACTCCCTTTAATGCTCCTGCTCAATTCGATGTGCAGAAATTGGATCTACATCCTCATTTTTAGAAAAATTGTCCACACCTGCAAAATCGGTATTTAGAAAAGATATCACATCTTCACTGATAAATTCCATACCAAAACTATGGGAGCCCTTTACGAATAATACATCACCGGGCTTTAAAATAGGTTTAATTGCCTCGCTGAGCGCATGGACATCCGTAAAGAATTGAAGAGATTCTGATTGCTTCGAGTGTTGATCGTCCTCGTTCAGTTGATTCCCTCCCTCAGCCCGAGCCGCCGCAGCTCTGTAACCAGCAGCCAACTCTGCCGTCGCATCACCTAACAAAAAAATAGCCGCCGGATGGTGGGCATAAAGTTCTGTGCCAATGCGGTAATGAATTTCAGCACTGTAATCACCGAGTTCGTTAATTCCACCAAGAGCTGCAATAAAACGTCCCCCTGTGTTTTCTGCTAAAGTTGACACTAGGTTAAATCCAGCTGACATCGATTCTTCACTGGCATTGTAACTGTCGTCGACAACTGTCACCGAGTTAGATTTAACAATGCGCTGTCTACTACCAGTCGCTTTATAATCCATCAGCCCGGCTGCGGTATCGGCAAAATCAAGCCCTAAAATATGACCACAGAATAGACCAAATAAGGCATTGCACACGTGATGAACTCCCGGTGTCGTCAACCTAACGCGACCTAACTTTTTCCCTTTTTGATCCCCGTCTTGGTGTAAGTAAACATCAAACGTTGTACCCACTGCAGTCTGATCCAACGCCGCCCCTCGCAACACAGTCACAGAGCAGTCGTGCAGTGAACCCACCAGTGATTGATCGATTGTATCCCCCAAACAGACCAGCCCCAAATGTAAATCATTGGACTTTTCCCAAGTGGTCAGAAAACGACAAAGTTGAGGATCATCGCCATTTAGGAGTGCCCAACCCCCAGTTTTGACAAAATTCATTAACTTACATTTTTCTTCGGTTATACCTTCTACCGTCTTAAATTGAGCAATGTGAGTGCGACCTATCATCGTTAGCACTGCAATGTTCGGTTGAGCCACCTCCGCCAAGCGATTCATTTGATTTGGACCATCTATGCCCGCTTCCACAACCAATGCATCTGACTCTTCCGAGGTCGCTAAAATAGTCCCTGAAAGTCCGATTTCATTATTGAGATTGGCTCTTGTATGTTCGACCTTTAACATCCTGCCTAGTGCAGCGACGATCATGTCCCTTGTACTGGTTTTTCCGACACTTCCACTCACCGCAATAACTTGTCCAGCCAGTTGATTGCGATACCAAGCTGCCAATCGCCTATACCCATTCAATGTGTCATCAACTAAAATGACAGGCACGGTCAGTTGCTGCTTTTTAACTGCTTCGGAGTATTGGCTCAATACTGCAACAGCTCCACGAGCCTCTGCCGTGGCCAAGTAGTCATGCCCGTCAAACCGCTCTCCTATAAGTGGAACAAATAGGGATCCCGGTTTGAGATCTCTCGTATCTGTAGAAATTGCATTTATTAAAATATCACGAGGACACCAGTCGGACTTTCCCTCTGGAAGATTTATAAACGGTGCAGCCAAGACAGATCTGAGTGTTTCTAACGAATATTTTTTCAACTTAGATCCCTCCTTCCCCGTCTTTAACAGCTGTTAACGTTTGCTTTTGTCGTTTAACCTGTTGCCCATCTAATTGCCCATCTGTCGCCGCTTGATCTCTACGCTGAGACTCCAAATTATCGATCACTTGTCGGGCCACAATTAGATCTGAAATGGTCTTGGTCTCTTGGGAAGAGACTTCGAAATTCTGTTCACCCTTGCCAATCAATAAGATCATATCACCCGGCGCCGCTATAGTAATGGCTCTGGCAATGCCCTCCGCCCGCTCTGTAAAAATTTCATATTCACAAGTCGTGTAGGCAACCCCTTTCGCCAAGTCCGATGTGATGGCAGCAGGATATTCGCCCCGGGAGCTCGTTGCTGTAAGAATAGTTAAATCTGCCAACTCGCCACAAATCTTTCCTAATGCGACTCGAGTCGTCCGACTGCGATTTCCGGCTGTTCCTAAAACCACAATCATGCGCCGCCTACAATATGGGCGTAGGGCCATTAATAGGCTTTCCAACTGGCGCGGTTGCCAGGCGACGTCGATATATACCTGTAATTCTAAATCGTTATAAACGGGATGGGTACGTCCCTGTGCCACAAGATAAGGTAATTCCGCTGCTACAGTCGCAGGATTATGTCCCAACTGCCAAAGACAGGTGATTAAGGCTAGAGCATTATAGACATTAAAGTGTCCTGGTAGTGGTATAAATACATCAAGCGGTTCAAAGAATTTACTTTCCACTTTAAAATAAGTACCCACCTTATCTCCTTGGCGACCGATGTGGACATTCCTAGCCCGAACATCTGCTTCACCTACAATGCCAAAAGTGATTTGCCGAGGCTGTCTTGCTTTAGCTTTAAGTAAATGAGAAGTCATGTCGTCCTGATTGATAATTAGGATAGAACAACGATCATAAAACTCTAATTCCCGATCAGTCAGGGCATGATTTGAATTGAGAACAAGACCGATTTTAAATTGGGTTTCAGTAGTTCTTTCTAGTTGAATATCTTGTTGACTGACAGGCAGAACTCCGAGCTTAACATCGGCTTCCTGCCAAGCCTTGAGTGTGCCTTGTACCTCCGGAGGTCCAGGATGATTTCTTGAACCTGCATAAATGCGGTTGCCGGTAAAGATGCGCATACCATTTAGAAAACCACAGTTTATAGAATTACGAATACAAAAGTGGTGCAACAAATATCCCAACGTGCGTTTGCCGCTGGTCCCTGTCAGAGCAATGAGATTCATCGACTTTGAGGGATGTCCAAAAAAAGCAGCGCTAAGCGCAGCCAGAGCGCGGCGACTATCATATACACGCACCAATGCATAGACACCTGCCGGCAAATTCTCGACAGGCTTTTGCACAACAATGGCTGCTGCACCTTGTTGTACTGCCATTGGAATGTAGGCATGAGCATCTTGATTATAACCGTCTATACAGACAAACAATGATCCTGTCCGCACTTTCCGAGAGTCATAAGTTATATTGGTTATCTCGACTGACTGATCGCCGGTACAGGAGACGACCGGTAGGCCTTCTAATAAAGTTTTAAGTTTCATTTCGACCTCCCTTCTCAGTACCCAAAAGTGAGTTCGATAATGGTATATTTGGAGACCATTTGACCTGCTTCGACACTTTGTTTTTTCACAAAACTGCGCGGATCGCCGCCCTCAAAATTGATATTCAATCGAGCCTGTTCCGCTAAATCAAGACATTCTCCCATCGTCAAACCTGTAAATTTTGGCACTTCTACCTGTTCTAAATCTTTTTGATTGGGATCCGTCGACAAATAGACAAAACCGCGTCCCGTCATATATTTACGCGCTTCAGGATATTGATAAACAACTTCATCCTTGCTCCAAGGACTAAAGTCCGCACCCTCGTTCACTTCTATCCAGAAGTCATTTGAAACGGCGTTAACCTGAGCATCATAGAGCGAGGTTCCTTCATATGGCTGCATAATTCTTCCCGCAAATAATTCTTGGTAATCCCTGTCGTCATAATTTGGTTTCAGTCCCATTGTCCGCAGGGCTTTTTCTGTCACTCTAGAATAGACATATTGGGCGGGTTGCGATGTTGTAATGGGTATGGGTTCATACAAAATAATCAGCGTTGCAATTTCCGGATTATTAAATGGAGCGATACCACAAAAAGAAACAACTACGAACTCATCCTCATCGCCGTGACTTGATGTACTCGTTTTTCCCGCCGGCTGATAACCGTGTACCTCCGCCAAGTGAGCTGTGCCTTCGGTTACAACCCCGCGCATATATGACATGATTTTGTCAGATGTTTTCTCCGAAATCACTCGGCGAATAACTTCAGGCTGCACATCCTGAACCACATTGCCGTCGCGATCAGTCATGTAATCGACAAGCTGAGGTCGCATTAAAATGCCACCGTTCCCTAGAGCGGCAAAAGAATTCAACAACTGAATCGGTGTCACCGTGGATTGTTCACCGAATGACCAGATGGCCAAGTCAACCGTACTGGGATCCTCGTGGATCAATCCGACGGTTTCGGCGGGTAAATCTATGCCGGTCAGTCCGCGGTGACCAAAAGCCTGAACATAGTTATAATAGGTTTCTACCCCTATGCGTTGAGCAATTTGAACCATAACCGGATTACAGGAATGCCACAACCCCTGTTCCATTGTCTCTTCTCCGTGGTTGGCGGGATAAATTGAACAACGGACAGGATATTCTTCCCAACCTTCAACTTCAATTGGCGCATCGCTGAATAGTTCTGTCTCGGAAACTGCTTTCTCTTCCAACGCCACGGAAACAGTCAGAGCTTTATAAGTTGAACCTGGCTCATAAGGTTGTGAAACATTGCGATTTAACCAAATTTTCGATGTCAACAAATCAGTCTGATCTTCATTGTTGGCAGGATCCCAATCCTCCACTTCCTCATCGGACAGTCCCTGGGGCACGTCCATAGGATTATTTGGATCAAATGAGCCAGTTTGCCCCATCGCTAATATGGCACCTGTCTTTATATTCATAACAATACCTGCTGCACCCTTTGTATTGTTATGGATGCGGCAGATCGACTCCAGTTCATTTTCCAAAGTTTGTTGAATTTCTGGATTTAAGTGTAAAATAATGTTGTTGCCAGGCTGCGCCTGTTGCATCATTCCTTCAGAAAAATACAACATGGACTTGCTGTAATTGTCCACTTCACCGTATCGAAAACCCGGTGTCCCCGCTAGAACTTCATTGTAATAATTTTCCAAGCCAATAACACCTTCGATATTACGGTTACGTCTATTCGTAAAACCGATCACTTCCGGCGCTAAGTCGGGCTGGGGATAATACCGTTTCATATCGGTATCTACAGAGACACCACCGATTTGATATTTTCTCAAATAGGCTCTTAATTCTTCATAGGTTTCTCGGGGCACTTCTTTCTTTAAAAAAACATATGTCTCGTCTTCTTGAGCTGCAGCTTCCGCCACCTCTTCCCTAGGCATAGACAAGATATCTGCTATTTGGGTGACAATATCATCTTTGGTAACATCCTTAGAAATAGCCGACTCCAAATCCCGTGGAGTCAGACCAATCGTATAGACATACGTTGTAACAGCAAGTTTAGTTCCATTAGCCGCTATAATTTCGCCACGTTCCGGATATTGAGCCATATCTTGGTAGTGCAAAGCTGCTGCCGCTCGAGCCGTTTCACCATGCTGGATCAACTGCACATTGACCAGTCGCACGACAATGATTAAAGCAAACAAAAAAATGAGTATACCGATGACGATTGTTCCTACACGGGAATGATCCCGTCCCACCGATCCGGTAGAACGGGATGCAGATTCATTATTCCAGGGACGACGCATCACTTCTCTTCACCCCCCGGAAAGATAATCAATTCATCATGCTGTGGTACTTCAACATAGCGCACTTGCTGCTCACCGGGTTCAATCAACCCCAGCTCATATGCCCTTTCACGTACTTTGACAAGATCGGTACGTTTTAGCAGTTCACTCCGCTGTTGAGTATTAGAGATTGTTAAATTCTCAATCTGATTTTCTATTTCAGCGTTGGCAAAACTTAACTTAACAACGCGGGATTGATTAAGTAAAAGTATGCCGCACAATAACGTCACAATGAAAATTATAGCGATGGCAAAAATAAATGAACGCGTATGTCTGCGGGACATGCGTAGCCACCACCGGCGAAAACCAGATACAGATTTATTAGGTCTTATTTTATATGGTTGTGTCGATGATTCCGTGGTCACTTGATCAGAATTATGTTGCACTATGTCTGTTGTTCTTTTAATTGTTTCTGATTTTAAAGACAAACGGGCATTCGTACGGCGATATTTGCCGTACAAAAGTAATGTGATTTGTGGATCGACGGCTTTCCGCTGGGTCGATTTGTATTTAACAGCAAGATTTCCTTGTTCCACTTGCATTCATCTCCATTAATTACCGTTCTTCGCGGTTTCTCAGTCATTATCATTTGCACCACGCTCAAAGATGCGTAGACGGGCACTGCGAGCCCGGGGATTGGTATTAGCTTCCAACGAAGAAGCAGTGTAACCCCGCCTCGGTCCGACCCTCTGTCCTAATGGTTTTAATCCACATACACAAGGTAGCCCAGGAGGACAATCACAGGGGTTTTCCCACTTTTGGAAGCGATGCTTGACCAGCCGATCTTCCAAAGAATGAAAGCTTATGATGGCTAGCCTTCCGCCTATGTTCAACAGATCCGGCATCTGATCTAACAAAGCCGTCAAACTTGACAGTTCCCCATTGACAGCTATGCGTAGAGCTTGAAAAACTCGTCTGGCAGGATGTTGGTCTTCCCGCCGCGCCTTAGCAGGCATCGCTCGTCGGATCACTTCACTCAAATCCCCTGTTCTTTCAAAAGGAGCGCTCTCTCGACGTCGTACAATCGCTTCGGCTATTCTACGACTATATCGTTCTTCGCCGTATTCCGAGAAAATCTGCATCAATTCTGCGGTGCTCTTAAAGTTGACCAAATCAGCAGCTGTAACAGAGCTACTTTGATCCATCCTCATATCCAAGGGACCATCTTGATTGTATGAAAATCCCCTCTCCCTTTTATCTAACTGGTGGGAGGATACACCGAGATCCGCTAAGACTCCGTCGACTTTAGTGATCGATTGACTCTCCAAAAGCTTACCGATCTCACGAAAATTACCTTTTAACAAGCGATATTTGGCCGGACTATCACAGGTCTTTAACCGCTGACCACCAGCGACCAGGGCGTCATCATCCTGGTCAATCGCAAGCAAGAGCCCGTGTGGACCTAATTGTTTTAAAATGCCGACGGAATGACCGGCACCTCCCATTGTGCAATCAACGTAGGTACCATCATCTTTAATATTTAAGCCCTGTAAAACTTCTTCAAAAAGGACTGGGATATGGGAAAAATTAGAGGATGCCTTTAACATCATAGGCACTCAAATCTAATTCATCTATGGTCGGTTCACTTGCCACTTGTTCATCGTAGAACGCCTTACCGCAGATCTGTAAACTGTCAAACATATCAATGACACAGACTTCGTCACTCGGCTTTACGTTTATATATGACCAGAGATCATTACTAATACTGATACGTCCTTGACTGTCCAATGTACAGCGCAAGGCTTCGCCGATGATTTCTCGACGCAAAATGCGCGCCACAGGATCAGTACCGGACAGTTGGTTGAGTTGTTCTCTAACTGATTCAAATTGGTCTGTGGTATAGAGTGTCAGATATCCTTTGTCGAGGGATTTGGTGACATACACAACACCGCCCAGACTTTCGCGCAGTCTAGCGGGAATAAAAATTCTGCCTTTGGCATCAGTTGTATGTACATAGCGAGCCATTGGGTTATCTCCCTCCACTATTCACCATTATAGTACCCTTTTACTCCATTTTGCACCACTTCACTGTATTCTATCGAGAATATCGCTTAATTTCAATACTGCCCACCTTAAAAATGCAATAATTCTGTAATATTTGTCATAATCACGTAACAAAAAAAGCACCTGAGACCAAAATGTCACAAGTGCTTTGAGCAACAATAATATGGAATCAGAGATCATTCCTGTTCCGATCTCATGTTCGTCGTCGTCGATGACTGGAAATTGTTATTAACACTGCCAAAGAAATAAAATTAGCTACCATGGCTGATCCCCCCTGACTGACAAAAGGCAACGGTATACCCGTCACCGGAAAGAGACCCATACACATACCGATATTTTCCACCGAATGAAAAGCAAACACTGTAGAAATACCTGTCGCCATATACTGCTCCTGGGGAGACATTGCATTGGAAGCGATATAAAGCCCGCGAATTAGATAGATAAATATCAAAATAATTAGGGCTGCCGCTCCCACAAATCCCATCATTTCCGCCACTGCGGAAAAAATAAAATCTGACTCCTGAACCGGTACCGAAATAAACTCACCGGTGCGGTTACCTGTCAATCCACCTAAAGCGATTGCCTTTTTCGCCTGATCTACATTGTAGGACGCCTGGGGATCAAATCCGGGATAAAGGAAAGATAGAAAACGAATTTTTTGAAAGTCTTCAAAATAAAACAGCCAGGCAAAGGGAAAGGCAATTATGAACAGAGAAAGTATTAAAATGACATAGCGAATGCGGATACCCCAAACAAAAATCATAGCTGCCAACAAAATCACAAGCACTAGAGCCGTTCCAAAGTCATTTTGATAACCAAGAATTAATAAGAAATGGGGGGCCGTTAACAAAAGTATTAAGCCAAACCCTTTCAAATACGAATAGTCTCGAATTTTAATTTTTTGTAAAATTATCGGCACAAGTATAGCTAAAGCTACTTTGCTAAATTCTGAGGGTTGAATCGAACCTATGACGGGAATCTCCAACCAACTATTAGAACCCGTCACTGCGGCAATGTCTTTATCGCCAAAGATAGGCAACAACGCCTGCAAAACAATGGCCACACCATACATGATCCAGCCGATCTTAGGCAAGAAATCCACTCCCATGCGAACAATGATAAAAAGCAATACTAAGCCGATCAGAACTGAAACAACCTGGATTATGATGTTGCGGGGATAACCGGAGGGAAAATTATTCCGGAGTACTTTATTAAGTGTAAAAAGACCTATTGTGCAAATACATAACACCGGCACAAGCAACCAGTAATCAAGCTGTCGCCAAAAACTATTATAGCCACCGGCACGTACACTACTTCGACCCATCATAGACCTCGCTTGTGGTGCTGTTTTCTGATTTTGGCACTTCTTTTACAGCATCCTCGGGTTCTTCCACTGCATCCTCAGACTCTTCCACAGCATCCTCGGACTCTTCCACAACTGCGTTGGTGGTATCAACCACAAAAGCGTCCGTGTCTTCTATAGCAGCGTCGGTGTCTTTCGCAACAGCATCCGTGTCTTCTACAGCATCATCCGCGTCTTCCACAGCATCTTCGGACTCTTCCGCAGCATCCTCAATTAATTCACCTGCCGCTAGAGCCAATCTATAGCGTCTCTGGATGACCGCCAAAAAGGTCAGTCCAGCAAGCACCATAAGTGCCGACAATAACATAGATACACGAATTGTTGTGTTCGGAATTATTAACGGATCAGTTCGGATGCTCTCCACAAAGAATCTCACTGCTCCATATAGCACCAGATACCACGCCACTGTTTCACCTTTAATATTAGATTGCCGACGGATACGATGAAGAATCAAGAAGATCATCATATTAGCAACGAACTCATAAAAGAATGTCGGATGAACAGGCGCTAAAGGATTGATGCCTGGCATATCAACAGTACTTAAATAGCGCATGGTTCCATTGCTTATCATTCCCCATGGTAAATCGGTATTATTACCAAATGCTTCTTGATTGAAAAAATTTCCCCATCGACCGATCGCTTGTCCCAAAGGAACATATACGACAAAAAAATCAAGAACATTACCCACTTTATACCGTCGCCATTTAGCCATAACAATAAGCGCTATTATGCCGCCAATAACACCTCCATAAAAGGCTAAACCTCCATCTCTGGTATCAAAAATTTTCAACCAATTATCAGCGTAACGGTGCCACTCAAAAATCACATAGTAAAGTCTCGCAAAGATAATCATAAAAGGCACAATTATGATCATTGCATCCACGGCATGATCACTCTTAAGCCCAAATTTGGGAGCTTCCTTACTGGCTAAAAAAAGACACAGAACAATGGCTATAGCAATGAGCAAGCCATACCAATAGATATCAAAACCAAACAATCTAAAGGCAACTCTGTTGACCTCAAGATCGTGGATGCCTAGCCCTGGAAAATGAACGATAAAGTCTGCATTCATAGAGTAAATCTCCTTTTGAAAATGTGTGCATCCGTTCGGCGACAAAATAGTCGCAGCTCGGCGGAGAATTAATTTACAATAACTCGCGTGGCCGCTTCCGAATCCAGCATAAAATTCATGTGCTCAATCGTATCAGATAAATCGATGCGAGTGAATGCCGATGAATAATCAAATAGATCGATATTATTTAAGCGACAAATAGCTGCATTCATACCAACCGTCATAATGTTATCCATGGAACGGATAAAACTTCCCATGGCAACACGCTTTTTCATTTGGAACTGGTCTTCATCCAGTTTGCCACCGCGCAGCGTATCAATGATACGGTTATAGACAACTTCAGCAGCTCGATCTGGCTCCTGGCACACCCCACCGACTAAGACATATGAACAGTCATTTTCCAGATGATAGCTGTAATGAAATCTTTCGTTAACTGCACCTAGATTGTACAGTTCTTCATATAAGAAAGTTGTTTTGCCAACTATTACATCTAACAAAAGCTGTCCAGCAATCCGGCGAATCATCAAATTAGCTCCGCTAATGTGGGACGATCCATTTACTTTGGGATCCTTAAACCCTAAAATATACGAGTCCTGCAAATGGGGCGCCACGATTGAATCGGTGAAACGTGAAGTACCGCGGGGTTCCACCGGGCTTATATATTCACCTAGTGGCTCTCGATTGTTATTAGGTACGAAATCGTTAATCAACTCCAAAAAACTTTCAACAAATGGTTCATCAAAACCACCCGCTAAAACAATCGAAAATCCTCGGGGTGTGTAAAAGTTACGATGTACTGCTGCTAAGTGATCCTTTGTAATCAAACCAATGCTGTCGAGCGTGCCGTTGACATTGTAACGACAGCTGTGATTCTTAAACATATTTTTCATCAAGCGTTCATAACCCAGATACTGGGAGTCCGATTGCAAATAATTCAATTCTGATTGTACAACTTCCCTCTGTAAATCAAGGTCGCAGTCTCCAATTGTCGGTTCGATCAAAGTAGACAACAAGAGTTTGCATGCTTCACCAAAGTGATCGGTGCCGAGAACATAAAACATTGTGTGACCATAGTCTGTGTAGGCATCAGCTTCAACCCCAAGGGCTGCAAAGCGACGGATCAATTCACCTGACTGGGTCGTTTTACCGCTAAAAAGACAGTGCTCCAAGAAGTGAGCCGTGCCAGGAGGAACTTCTATAATTTCATGGGGGTGTTTGACATCGCGAAACTGAGTGTGTACCGAACCATAAGGCACGACAACACCGGCAAATTTACGTGAAAAACGGGGTTTAGGAATGACCGTCACCGAAAGTCCGCTGATATGTTGATATGTATGCATCAGCGAACCTGATAGACGATCTCTTTTATCACTTCTTATAAAGTTCTTTACCTTGATCAAGCAGATCACCTCTTACCGGAAGATATTAAAGTTTTGCCTTTTTATTGGGCGCAGAATTAATGATTTGTCCTTTATACAATGTATCAGCCTCTTTTTCTGGCACAAGTACATATGTTACCTGCCTTTTTAAGCGAGATGCCAATTCATGAATTTGCTCAGGTGTAATCTGTCGAATTAACGCCAGGGCGCCATCAATATCTATGTTGCGACCCGAAGTTATTTGGTTACGCCGGAAACTGAGCATATTTTCCATCTCGTCAGAAATAGATATCAACTGATTTTTAATGATTTCAAGGGAACTTGTAAACAAACCCTCTCGGTAACTACCGGTGACTATCTTCTTCAGTTGTCGATCCACAGCTCTAAGTACTTCGTCCTCTTTCCCCGGTGTCACTATGGCATCTATGTAAAGACACGATAGGAAGGGGAAGGTACGGCAGGAAATATTATGCACTGCTTCTGGATGCAGTCGCACAATATCATTTAAAAGGGAATGGGCAGCTGCAGCCAACATATTACTCAAAACATCAATCTCGCCCACCCGATAGGACGTGTATGGCGGCAGCCCTGAATACATTAAGCCGATTCGCGACATCTCTAAGGGTGCTTTTTCAATAACCTTAATGGGTTGACCGGGTAGGAAGGGACTCGGTTCCCGTCCCGCTAAACGCCGGATACGACCACCATTATATGACACTTCCTGCCACATATTACTTACTTTATTTTTTAAGTCTGTATCCATTCTCCCTGCGACAAAGACTCTAATTTGAGCAGTCTTGAGCCAATTGCGCCAAATTCGAGTTAACTCTGTGGATGACAGGGAAGCGATACAATCAATCGAACCAATCATACAGGTCCCGTGGAGTTGATCACCGCAAAGTAAGTCCCGCGTTCTCAGAGACACATAATTTTTATAATCAGATATATAAGTATTCCAGTCACTCAAGAAATTAAGTCGTTCCCGTTCTACTATTTCCTCAACTAGAAACCCATCTTCTTCCAAAGGAGGATCTAACAACATTTGGGCAACCAAATCGACCAGGCTATGGAAGGGCTTAGAGTCGTCCATGCCACGATTGACCGTAGATGCTCTAAAAATTATCGTTTGCCAATCGCCTTCGCGGCGATTGCTGACGTCAAGCTCAGCACCAAATAACTCGTCAAGACGTTTGGTTAAGGCTGTTTTAGTCGGATACTCCCGGGTGCACGACGACAGTATGCGACCCAAAAATGCGTGGGCAGCAGAATTACAAGGATCAGCGGGAGAACTTAGACAAACGTTAATCACATTGCTGTGAAAACGATCCGATGGCAGTACCCATGTAGTAATGCCTTCTTGATCGGCAATTTTCCACAATTGCTCATATGAATCTAACCAGGTTCGAGCAGTCTGCATATCCTTGCTCATTTGATTGGTCAGCGTTAAGAAACTATTGAAAGAACGTTCGGGACGAAGGAAATGCAAGAAACTAACGTTAATATCTATGCCGTAAAGATTACAGTCATAGTCAAAGATCACCGTCTCCATCAAGACATCACTCTCATCTTGGTTGACAGTTGGACGGGTCCCTATGTTGGTCACCGAGTTATATGTCTTGCCCCCAATTCGCGTGCGCGTCACATATACACCGTATGGCGGGACCAGCAAATTAGCAGGTATTCGCACATTGGCCGTTGGCATACCTACAGTGCGCCCTTGAGCATTGCCCGGCACGACGGGACCAGAAATCGAATACTCGGTGCCGAGTAGGCGGGTTACTTTCTGTAGATCCCCTTCTTTCAAAGCTTTACGTATAATCGTACTAGATACCAATTCTCCGTTACTGAACAAAGGATCAATAACTATGACTTCGACGCCTCGCTCTTTGCCCCATTTTTCTAAAAGAGCTACATCGCCGGCAGCTTTGTGACCAAATCTAAAATCATGGCCGACGACAACTAGTCTTGCTTTTAGCTTGTCATATAATATTTTATTTAAAAAATCTTCTGGGGTCACCTGGGAAAAGGCATCGTCAAACTGTTGGATGTAAGTGCGTTCTATACCTAACTCAAAGAGAACTTCCAGTTTCCAACGAGTGTCTTGAATCAGACCATCAAACAATGATTCGCTGTTCTCACCTCTGAGAAATTTAGGATAGCGATCCATTGTAAAAACTGCCGGTTCATAACCGCGCAAAGTACACATATATACTAATGTGCGCAGCAACTCCTTATGACCTATGTGAACACCGTCAAAAAAGCCGAGGGCAACCCCGCCAAAACCTTCCTGCGGACCCACACCTTTCACATCTTCGTTCAAAATATTACAAGGCAAAACATCGAATGAGTAGTCGCCTAAATGATCAAAATCACGATTGATAGTCGTCAAGATTGGCTAACATCCTTTCTGCTGCAACGGTGATCCCGTCTGTCGATATATCTTTACATTTCGCAACGCCCAAAAACCCATGGGTACCAACTGCGCGATACCGTCTGCCTAATTCACCCGGAACTCGCCCATGGGGCAAACGTAAAACTTGCCCCTGCAATAAGCGGCGCGATTCATATGCGTTCAATTTTATCACAGTTAAGTCATGAATCGCACTTTCTGGAGACAACAAAGGTGAATCCATAGGTTGCTCTGACTGAGTCACCTTATCGAACAAAAAACCCACCGGCTGTTGCTGTATCCAGTCTTCTAATTCCGATAAATCGATACTGTCTGATATATTATACGGACCACAAGCCGTACGTATTAACGAAACTGCGTAGGCACCAAACCCTAATCGCCTACCCAAGTCACTCCCTAAAGTCCGGATATATGTACCTTTGGAGCAGTGAACATCAATAGTCATACGCACCGGAGCCGGTCCAGGAACAACTTCCGCAGAAACAAAATTTGCGCTATATACTTCTATACGGCGTATCGGCCGCTCGACCGTCTCGCCGCGCCGAGCATATTCATATAGGCGCTTACCTGCAACTTTTACCGCCGAATACATCGGGGGAACTTGATCTTGTTGACCTTCCATTGTAGCCACTGCCTGACGCAGCATCGCCCAATCGTGACTCTTTAGATAGGCGATCTCAAAGTCCTTTGGTGTTCTACCCCCGATTACTTCACCTGTTAAATCTTCAGTTTCCGTTTCTCTTCCGATGGCATAAGTGACACGATAACGTTTGTCATAGTTTTCTGTGTAACGGACTAAGCCTGTAGCCCGTCCGATAAAGACAGGTAAAACCCCCGTGGCAAAGGGATCCAATGTGCCACAATGCCCCACGCGACGCACACCAACAAGTTTGCGGACAACAGCGACGACATCAAACGATGTCCAGGACATCGCCTTATTTATATTTAGTACGCCGCCCATCGAATGAGATGAAAATAATGCCACAATTTTGTCCTCCGTGTCGACACCGTCAGCCTAAGATTTATTCAGTCAAGTCTCAACTCTTCTAATTGTTGAGTCAAATGTTCCGTTAACTGGCGGAGACCTTGTTCTAGCGACATCTCAAATAATGTAAAACCTGCGGCTGCCCGATGGCCGCCTCCCCCCATTGTTTCAGCATATTGACCGACATTAAAACGGTCACTGCTGCGCAAGCTGCATCGCAAATCACCTGTGTCTGTGACCTGCAAGAGCAACGACACATCGACACCGGCCACCTCGCGCAACATACCGACAAGACCATCGGTATCAGTTTCAACGGCACCACAGGTGTCAAAGTCATTCTGTTCAAAATAAGAGACAGCCAATTTGCCACCCGCATAATAAGTAAGGCGTTGAGCCATTAATCCAATCAGCTGCATCCTTGCCGGACTCATAGTGTCAAACAGATGAGCCGTTAGTTCCCGAATTTGAGCACCTGCTCTAAGCATTGCAGCAGCAGATTCTAGCGTGTGTGATGTTGTATTAGTATAAGAGAACCGACCTGTGTCGGTTAAAATACCTGTCAATAGGCAGGTTGCAATCTCAGGCGTAACCAAAGATTTGCCAGCAATTTTCTCTAATAGCGGCACAAAATCCACGATCATTTCACAGACTGCGCTAGCTGTCGTTCGTTTGGCGTAATATTGATCTAGCTGTCGTTCGGCAGGATGGTGGTCAATGATGAATCGTCGAGGGGCGTATTCAAACATATTTTCCCTTCTGCCCAAACGATCCGCTCCCGGTGAGTCTAAGGCAATTCCAACGACTTGTCGCTTTAAAATAGAATTTAAATGCGACAAAGATTCAGACATAGCTTGGGATGAATCAACTTTGGTTTCCTCTGTCGAGGCAAGCTCCGATTCATTCGCCGTCGCTACAGAAATTTTCCACGTTGTCTCGGAAGTGCTAGCGTATTGTTCAGAAATTCCATTTTGGTGATCCACCTGCACTTGGATTGACTCCGGAACAGGATAGAACAATCCCACCGCCATGTCGGATAAATACGAAAATTTTTCAGCAATAGGTTCTTCACTCAAAATGATCACGTCAAAACCTGCTGCCTTTAAAATTAGAGCAAAACCAATACATGCGCCCAAAGCATCGCCATCGGCACGGACGTGAGGATAGATCACTACAAGACCATCATCCAAAGCGGTCTCATAAAGACATTTTATCTGTTCTTTAAAGATAGCTTCAGTCGCAACAAGATCAGATTTAATCTGTGCCTCAAGCTCCGCCGTAGCAGCTGTTGGATTATGTAGGTCTATCATGTGTCGGCAGCCTCCCCGTCAACTTCCTCTCTAGCCAGGTCACTCGTTGCACCATCCGCATCGGGTTCTCCTTGTGTGTTCTTAGAAACAGGAACCCGTCCCATTACTTCATCAATCAAACGATCCATACGCATACCGTCTTCTACAGAACTGTCCAACGTAAACCGCAACTCGGGGGCGATCCGCAACCTTATTTGATCCATAATCTGACGCTTCAAAAATCCTGCCGCCTTTTGCAGTGCAGCAATACACTCTTGCTGCTGTCGATCAGAGCCCAACACACTAACATAACAGGTTGCCACCGATAAGTCGTTGGACATCTCAACCTCGGTAACTGCCGTAAAAGGCGGGATTCGCGGATCTTTCATATCCCGTAAAATAACCTGGGATAAAACTCTCTTAATTTCGTCCCCTACTCGTAAAGCACGCTGTCGCGCCATTGTTTACCTCATTTCTCATATACGATAAAAAGCATCCCGATAATCGGGAGAGCCGATCAGCAGAATGCTTCTTTACCATTAATTCACACTTCTATGTGCTCAAGTTAATCTCGTTCAATTTCTCTCATTTCAAATGCTTCGATCACATCGCCGACTTTCAAGTCGTGGAAGCGGGAGAGCGTAATACCACACTCATAACCCTGGGCAACTTCTCGGACATCGTCTTTAAAGCGACGGAGAGACGCCACTTCATCCTCGGCGACGACGATTCCGTCGCGAACAACACGGACATGGGCAGAACGGGTCAACTTGCCGCTCACCACATAACCGCCACCAACAGTGCCAACCGATGAAATTTTAAATACTTCTCGCAATTCAATCGTACCAATTGCGACTTCTTCATATTCAGGTTCAAGCATACCCTTCATGGCTGCTTCAACGTCTTCGATGGCATTGTAAATAACGCTGTACAGACGGATATCTATACCAGCTTCTTTTGCTAGATCGCTGACATTGGTTGCCGGGCGTACGTTAAAGCCAATAATAATGGCATCACTGACCTCAGCCAAGCGCAAATCACTCTCTGTAACTGCACCGACGGCACCATGAATCACACGCACATTGACCTCATCATTGGAAAGGCGCTCCAGTGACTGTGTAACGGCTTCCACCGACCCCTGAACATCGGCCTTGACAATCAAGTTAAGATCTTTGACTTCACCTTCTGCCATCTTGTTGTACAGAGTATCGAGAGACATGCGCGAGGACTTTTTCAACTCTTCTTCACGCTGTTTTACGCGACGTTTTTCCGCCAATTGACGGGCCATACGTTCGTCGGCGACGGCATAAAAGAGTTCACCTGCATCAGGGACTTCGGACAAACCAATGATTTCGACAGGAACCGACGGACCGGCAGTTTTGCGCTGTTTGCCAGTGGCATCAGTCATTGCACGAATATTACCAACAATCGTTCCCGTAACAATGGTCTCACCGGCATGCAGTGTACCTCGCTGAACCAGTAAGGTGGCCACAGCACCTCTATGTTTATCAAGTTTAGCTTCGATAATCGTGCCTTTTGCTTGACGATCAGGATTAGCTTTGAGTTCAAGCACATCAGCTGTCAGCAGTACCATCTCAAGAAGTTCATCCATACCTTCGCCAGTCTTTGCAGATACGGGCACCATTATGGTGTCGCCTCCCCACTCTTCGGGAACGAGCTCATATTGGGTCAACTCTTGTTTAACCCTCTCTACATTGGTATCGGGTTTATCAATTTTGTTAATTGCTACAATAATCTGTGTCTTCGCAGCCTTAGCATGGTTAATCGCCTCAATAGTCTGTGGCATGACACCATCGTCAGCAGCAACGACTAAAATCGCAATGTCCGTGACTAAAGCACCGCGGGCACGCATGGTCGTAAAGGCCTCGTGACCTGGGGTATCTAGGAATGTGATCTTGCGGTCATTGATGTTAACCATATAAGCACCAATGTGTTGAGTGATTCCTCCCGCCTCGCCGGACGCAACGGAGGACTCACGATAATAGTCAAGGAGTGACGTCTTACCGTGGTCGACGTGACCCATGACGACGACAACCGGTGGTCTCGGCACAAGATCCGCTGCATCATCTTCGGAGTCATCAAAGAGAATATCCTCTTCAGTGACTTCAACTAATTTATCTGTTTCGATATTAAATTCGCCCGCAATGATCGACGCAGTTTCATAATCGATAACCTGGTTAATGGTTGCCATGACACCATTTTTCATCAACTCTTTGATGACTTCAGCGGTTGTCTTTTTGATCGCTTCAGCAAACTCTTTTACCGTAATTTGCTCTGGTAAAGAGACGTGGGTCAAGACCGCACGGGGTGTTTGAGCTTTAGATTCCTGTCGCTGACGGTTCTTGGAACGGCGATGTCGTGTATCCAAGACATCCTCAGGTCGGTTGTCGCGACGTGGGCGCTGCCGTCTATGAGTACTGCCGTCTTCATAGTCACGGCGATTATCATTATTTTTGCGACGTCCAAAATTGCGATTATTATTGCGACCAGTGGCGAACATATCCATTTGAGGAACGTTGCTGCGTTTCCGTCTGCGTGGTTTGCTTTGGAATTTAGGTTCTTCTTCGTCTTTATCTTTATCTGGAAAGGGCTCTGCATTAGTAACTCGGCTTGCCGGTTTACTCTGGAACCGCTTATCTCTGTCTTCCTTACGTGGACGCGAACGGCGCTGCTCGCTGCGTTTTTTCTTTTCCGCCATCTTTTGAGCATGCATTTCCGCAGTTGCTGCCAGTGAACTCTTCGCCGCATCTTTGTCGGCATTGTCAAATATATTTCCCACTTTTCCGGGACGCTTGACCTTGGGGCGATCGGCTGTCAGTGGAACTGCTGGATGGGTATTAGGTCGATAATCATCCGGTCGATCCTGTTTCTTGGATACACGGGGTGCAGCTTTGACTGATTCTTTTGTCTGACTTTTTGCCCGCGTTGGACGGTCAACTGACGCCTTAGCGTTAGTCGTCGGACGTTGTTTAGGTGCATCTGGAGTTGATTTTTTACGATCAGCACCTGATCGTACACTTTTCTCATCGCTCGAAACAGCTTTTTCCTGTTCCTGCGCTCGTCGCCTCTGGTCAAAAATATTACCCACTTTACCCGGTCGCTTAACATCTGGATTGGTTGCAGTCAACGGTACAGATGGGTGTACATTGGGACGATAATCATCCTGATGTGGTTGGCGCGAGGAATTTGTTGGGCTGCTCGCCTTCTTCAACGCACCTTCAAATTTGGCTTTTTCTGAAGGCACAGCAGCTTCTCCAGCAACTTTATCTTCAGACTGTGCTGGCGCTGATTCGCTCACCTGATCTTTGCGGCCCTTGTCCGATGCATCTTTTCTGCTCGCCTTAACAACTCTGACTGTACCGGTAATGGTCTTACCGGATACACCCTTCATTTTTACGACGGAGACGTCATCAGCCTGTTCGTGATGGAGTCCATCAGCGGTTGCTGATGCAGCGGCTGATCCGTCCAGCGCATCCCCTTGAGGGTTGGCTTGATCCTGTTTTTTTTCTGCATTCGGTTCAGAACTTACATTTTTCGTCATGTCTGAGATAATTCCTCCACAATCTTCCCTAGTCATCTCTATCTAAACGTTAGTCATCTCTATCTAAACGTTATCTAAATATTATTTTATCTATATCACGTCTCAGTTAAATCTGATTGATATTTACTATTTTCGGTATTTAATTATTAAATCATTATATGCTTTAGATGTAAAAAAGCACAATTTGTAATAGTATACATCTATTTAGTAATCTTGGCTATGTACAAACATCAGACCAAATTCCGTCATCAACTCGGTCTACTCTGTCTTGAGTTCATCCTTTGTCAATGCGGTTTGTACCGCTGCCGCAAAACCTGCATCGGTCAAAGCAAGGATTGCACAGGCGCGTCTGCTAAATAATTCACCGAACCGCTGACGCGTACCAAATTGACACCATGGAACACCATATTTGCTGGCAGTCGTCTCCGCTCGACGTTTGCTGCCAGGAGCTGCATCGGTTGCCAGTATCAGCAGTGTAACCTGGCGACGCCGGATGGCGTCAAGGACCGCGTCCATACCCAAGATTAACTTTCCCGCCCTACGGCTCAAACCAAGCAACCCATACAATTTTTTATTTTCGGAGAACATACATGCCTCACTTAGATTGTCCATGTTTTTGTTTTTTCTCTGCTGCCCGTTTAATCACCCGCACGGTTCTGCCAGCAGCATCCCGACCGATTATGTCTTTGGGTGGTGCTGCGGGACTAGTCTCTCGCTCGATCAATTTTTTCATTTCTTTTTCAAGGGCGTTAACCTCTGACTGCAAAAACCGCTGCTTGAGATGTTGTTCGATACGTCGTTCTCCAATGGCCTTATTTAGGCAGTCCTGTTTTTTGCAAATGTAGGCTCCTCGACCAGGCAATTTCCCTCGCTCATCTAGGCGAAGCCCCCCCTCAGGTCCAGCAACAACGCGGATCAGAGTCTGCTTTGGCATCATTTGACGACAGGCGATACACATCCTTTGCGGCACGTGTTTAGCCATGGCGTACCTCCGTTACTTTACCATAATAATTTAATTGAATACATTTTTCCTCATTAGTTTGCCAATAATATCAACTAATCTACTTTATAGACCCATTTATTTAAAACTCATCCGGTATATCGGCGGTTTCATCGTCCTCGCCCTCGGATACAGTACTTTGTTTAGGCGTTTCAATTTCATCTGGAATATCAGCAATATTGGTCTCCGGCTGAATGACAGTGTCGCCCTGAGTCATTTCAGATATCGGCATTTGATTGGGTTCTTCTAAATCAGCGGTCGCTTCCGCGGCACTAAGGATTGCCGCCATTGCCGCTTGCGGATCTGTCATATCGTAATCATTCTCATGCGAAATGAGTTCTTGCTCATCAAAGCCTTCAAAATCCCGATCTGTAGAACTGCTAACATCTCCTAGAACAGACTCCTCTGCAAAGAGATCAATTGGCACATCTGCCTGTTCAGGGTAATGGGCGCTCAAGTCATCAGCAACTGCATTTAGCTTGTTCATAAAGACACTTTCAAGGGTCTCTTGATACTGACTTTCACTCTTTATATCAATGCGCCACCCCGTCAATCTCGCAGCCAGTCGGACATTTTGTCCTTCCCTGCCAATCGCCAATGACAATTGATGATCCGGCACAATGACTACAGCCATCTCTTCATCCTCGTGCACATCAACTCGAATCACCTTCGCTGGACTTAATGCATTGGATATATATTGCTCCAAAACCGGATCCCATTCGATTATATCTATTTTTTCGTTACCTAACTCACCCATAACAGCTTGGACGCGCATTCCTCGCTGACCGACGCAGGCACCCATGGGATCTACGTCAGGATCGCGACTCGCCACAGCAATTTTGGTGCGAGAACCGGCATCGCGAGCGATCGCAGCGATTTCCACAGTACCGTCGGCAATCTCTGGAACTTCTTGTTCAAACAGTTTGCGCACCAAATTAGGATGACTGCGGGAAACCGCAACTACAGGATGTCCTCGGCGCTCGTCCACACGCAAGATATAAAACCGCATACGCTGATTAAAGTTATAGCGTTCACCTTTTACCTGTTCACGTTGGGGCAGTACGGCCTCGACACGACCAATATCGACATAGACTTCACGGCGATCTCGACTCTGGACAATGCCGGTACAGAGCTCACCGATGCGGCTACTAAATTCTTCTTGGATGCGCTCTTTTTCGGCGCCTGCCAGCTTTTGCATAATCACACTCTTTGCTGTTTGGGCAGCCAAACGACCAAAGTTTTGCGGTGGTAGCTCGAATTCAAGGACATCACCTAGTTCAAAATCCGGTGACAATGTTTGAGCGTCTGACAATGTGATTTCGGTATTCGGATCTAGTACATCTTCTACAACTTCTTTGGTGTAAAAAACATGCATTTCACCCGTTTCCCGATCCACTTCGGCACGCACATCTTCGCTATTCTTGGCATCAAATTCTCTCTTATAAGCGGAGACAAGCGCCTCCTCAATGGCGGTAAAAACAATTTCACTGTCAAGCCCACGTTCCTTTTCGAGCAGTTTAATTGACGTTATTAAATCACCATTCATGGTATTACTCCTTATAAATATATTTTGTCACAAGGCATTTACTCTATTTTCAATTCATTCACGTTCTGCGCTGAAACTAAAATATTCTTATTATATCCATTTCCTTAGAAGCATCTAGACCAGACCTCCCAATATATTGAAGGGTATATTTTTCTACCTACTGCTAAAACCTGACTGATCGGTTAACTTTAGCCAATTCTTTTTTTGCAAAAATCAATTCGTCGCCTGCTTCCGATTCAATGGTTAGAGTACCGTCAGATGCATAGTCTTTCAGCACACCGGTAAAGCGTTTTTCACCATCACGGCTTTGGTAAAGTGACACATCTACCCACTCGCCCATGTGGCGGTGATAGTCAGCTGCTTCGGTCAAAGGTCGATCCAGCCCAGGCGAAGACACTTCCATCGTATATGGTTGGCGCACCTCGAGCTGTTCATCTACTAGAGGGTTTATTGCCTCGGTCACAGCAACACAGTCATCCATACTCACGCCACCTTTTTTATCAATTATAAACCTTAGAAACCAACGGTTCTGTTCCTTCTTATAGACGGTTTCCAACAAATCAACGTCTTGAGCCTCGATCGCTTCCCGACAAATTGCTTCCGCCTTGGCGGCAATAGGATGTTGTTTTGCCATGTTTATTCTCCTGTTATTGCTTTAAATTAAATTTTTAAAAACGAAAGAGCGGGCGAGCCCACTCTTTCGACAAAGATAATTCACTTTTATCAATTAAGTACGTACTATATGGTAGCACATCGCGAGACTTTTGCAAGGTTGTATCACTATTTATTTTGACCAGCGTTTAAGCTACAATAAAAATTAATTAAACAATACATGGGTACGACATAAGATCATGTAAAAACCAATAAACAAGGAGTGTCAGCTTATGATTAATTTGATCATTGGTAAGAAAGGCAGCGGTAAAACTAGCCGCATGGTCGACGACCTCAACGAACATGCTGTAGACCACGCTCAAAATGTTGTCTGCATCGAGCGTGGTAGACGTTTAGACCGTTATGTTAAATATCAGATTCGTCTGATTGATGTTTCTGAATATCCCATTAGCGGTTTTGATAATTTACTTAGTTTCATTGCCGGCATTAGCGCTAAAGATTATGATATTACCCACCTTTACATCGATAGTATTTTTAAAGTTGCTCAAGATGACAGCTATGAAAACTTGGAAAAATTCTTTGAAAACCTTAGTGAATTTTTGAAAGATCACCCCTTTATTGTGAATGTTCTCTTAAGTACAGACGAAGATTCCCTGAGTGAGAGAACAAAAGAACTTGTCACAGTGATAGAATATTGATAAAACAAGTAGAGTTAAGTGCCGGTCTGACCGGCACTTAACTTGTGTTCAGTTTTTTTATCGTAAAGGAAGGTCGTCATCACGCGACCAAAAAGAGGTTTAAAATGATTAAAGAGTTTAAAGAATTTATTATGCGCGGCAACGTCATTGACATGGCAGTCGGTATTGTCATCGGTGGAGCATTTACAGCTATCGTCACCTCCCTCGTTGAAGATATCATCATGCCTCTTCTTGGGCTACTCACATCAGGTGTTGACTTCAAAAAGCTTGGTGTCGTCTTAAGTACCGGTCCCGACGGTACACCTAACGTTCTTGCCTACGGCAATCTAATTAATGCCATCGTGAGCTTCTTGCTCATCGCTCTCTGCGTTTTCTTGGTTATCAAAGGTCTCAATAAGTTGCGCAACTTGGCTATAAAAGAGAAAGAAGAAGAGGAAGAAGAGCCCGAAGAAACCGAAATAGATCTTTTAAAGGAAATTTTGACCACTTTACAGAACGAGAAAAAATAATTTATTTGTATATTTTTTCAAAAATTCGACCAAATAGCGAAAAATACATTAGAATAGTAAAGATACTACGAAAAATAATCAACTCACCATTTAAATGGAGGGTTGATTGTTTTTAGCATAAATACAGCTATATGTTAATTTATAGATCAGCTTGTATGTTTAAGAAAGAGGTGTACTATGGCTCATACAATATCTGTTCTCGTGGAAAACAAAGCCGGCGTTTTGACCCGTGTCACCAATATTTTCTCGCGACGGGGTTATAACATAGACAGCGTTGCATCAGGCACAACTCACGACCCGACAGTCTCCCGTTTGACGATTATCACATCTATTGAAGAGGAAAAAGTCAAACAAGTACTCAAGTTATTATACAAAATTCCTGATGTGATCTCTGCTAAACACCTCACACCTTCAACCTATATATCGCGCCAACTTATCTTTGTTAAAGTCAGCGCAACTGCAGCCACGCGAGCGGAAATCGGTCAGATTGTGGACGTCTTCCGCGGTCACATTGTGGATATCTCCCCGATTACCTTGACCATCGAAATCAGCGGTGATGATACAAAACTTGAGGCATTTCAGCGCATGCTTGAACCCTATGGCATCTTGGAATTAGTGCGTACAGGTTTAATTGCTGTCGAACGAGGTGAACAACAAATGCAAGTCGCTTCTATCGAAGAAAACTAAAAATTCATAGGTGACAACAGTGAGCGGTCTAGGAACCATTGTAAATATGATCGGCATAATCGTCGGCGGCGGTGTCGGCTTGGGATTGCGTAGCAAAACTAATAAAAGCATGACCGATCAAATCATGCTTATTCTAGGCATTATCATAATGTTAACAGGATTGGCTGGCATCTTGCCCGGAATTTTGGTCATTAAAGGTGGCAAGTTAGTTTCTCAGCACCTTCTACATATGATGCTGAGTTTAATAATTGGAGTGGTTATTGGCGAATGGCTGGGCATCGAAGCGTTAATCGAACGCTTCAGCAACCGTATAGAGACGGTCGTTAAAAAACGCTGGCAAGACAGAAGTCTCTCCACCTTTGCCGAGGGCTTCTCTGGAGCAACGATCCTATTTTGCACGGGCGCGATGGCGATCTTAGGTTCCCTGCAAGATGGTCTGCTTCAAGACCCCACTCTCCTATTTGCTAAAACAATCCTCGACAGCGTTGTCGCCCTGATCTTTGCTTCATCTTTAGGTCTCGGGGTGTTATTTTCGGCGCTATCTGTCGGATTATATCAGGGTTCACTAACTGCCTTAGCTGTCGTCATCGACCCTTTGTTGACGGACCTTATGATTGAAAACTTATCTTTTGTCGGTTCAATCCTAGTCCTCTGCATCGGCGTGAATTTTTGTTTCAAGACTAAAATTAGGATCGCAAACCTGATCCCAGCCTTGGCAGTTAGCCTGTTGTTAAGTATTTTTATACCGCAAATTTAACTTAAAGAAGATGCTTTCAATATACAAAAAGGAACTTATTCCATGATCGCAGCAGGTTTGACGTTCTATTTGAGTATCTAACCGTATTCCCGCACAGCGCATGTAATAAATTCCTTTTGCAATAGGATAATTGACTCTTAATTTAAACTTGAACTAAAAATTTAAATTTTAAATAACAATAAAAATTAAAGATCAAATTTAGTGGTTTTATCCAGTTCAAGGGAACCATCTAGTTTGCGTTCTACTAAATCCTCCAACGTTACATTGCTAAGATAAGTTTTAATCTCCTCGTACAATCCTTTCCAAAGAGGTAAAGCAAAACACTCACCCTCTCGATCGCACGCTTCTGCCTCGGGCATAAGACAAACTACAGGGGCAAGCGGTCCTTCGACAGATTCAATAATCTCTAAAATTGTATAGTCTTTGGGATCACGGGCTAATTTATACCCGCCACCTTTCCCACGGACACTATATAAAAGATTATCCTTGACCAGCATACCCGCTATGGCCTCCATATATTTCTCGGAAATGTCCTGTCGTGAAGCAACTAAGCGGAGGGGCATGTACTCTGACTCGGTATGTACCGCCATGTCAAGCATAACCCGGACTGCATAGCGCCCTTTTGTTGAAATTTTCATTATTTACCTCCACGAATCTATATAAATCTTTTAACCGTACAAGTGATACACTTGAAACTAAGAATAAGTATATCAAAATCATATATGCATTATAGGAATATTATATGTTAGCATTTTTTCACAAATTTTTGAAAAAAGGAGTTTATTTTTGTTACTAGATATTGTACCAATAAATTATAATATATTGGAGCATATACCTTCCCCTTGGTACATCTATATATTACTTTGCGCCGATGACACACTCTATACTGGTATAACCACAGATCCCAAACGAAGATTGACTGAACACAACGCCGGTGTAGGAGCAAAATATACACAGTCTAGGCGACCAGTCACACTTGTCTATCTTGAGTCTGCTGCCGACCGCAGCACCGCCTCACGACGTGAATGGGAAATCAAACAACTGAATCGAGCTGACAAATTGGCTTTGATACTAAATTAACATACATACCGAATAGTTTTAATATATTTTGCAATATTCTTTGTAGAAAAGGAGAGAAAAAATGACAGAACAAGCTCAAGCCGAGTTTTCAACTCCCCCCAGCCCAGGTAAATTGAAACCTGCTGATATTAAACGAGTCAAAGCAAAAGGCTGCCTAATCGACAAACGTACCGGTCGCCACTTCAATGTCCGTGTTATCACTAGAAACGGAAAGATCACTCAGCAAGAGATGGCTTGTATTGCTGCAGCAGCTGAAAAATTTGGTTCTGGCGAGATCACGATGACTGTGCGCCTGACGTTGGAGATACAGGGCGTCCCCTACGAGAAACTCGATGAATTAGAAGCTTACTTGAAAGATAACAATCTGGAGATCGGCGGTACCGGAGCAAAAGTACGCCCCGTTGTATCTTGTAAAGGTACAACCTGTCAATATGGGTTAATTGATACCTTTGAACTATCGGAACAACTCCACGAGCTATTCTATGAAGGAAAAAAAGACTTCCAATTGCCCCATAAATTTAAGATTGCCGTGGGTGGCTGTCCTAACAGCTGTGCCAAGCCCAGTTTAAACGACATTGGCATCGTCGGACAACTCATACCTAGACCCCTGCCCGAAATATGTCGGCATTGTAAAGTATGTCAAGTGATCAATACCTGCCCAGTCGATGCCTGCCATGTGCCGCCGAATGATTTTACTATCGACTTAGAAAAATGCATCAATTGTGGACTCTGCATCCCTGCCTGCCCCTTTGATGCTGTAGAAGAAGCTACGCGCGGTTATAAAATTTACATCGGAGGTCGTTGGGGCAAAGCGATCAACATCGGTCGTCCTCTGGATGCTATGATCGAACGGGAAGAAGCCCTCTTTGAGATCATCGAAAATGCACTGCAATTCTACCAAGAGAATGGCAAACCTAAGGAGCGATTCGCCCTAATGATTGACCGCATTGGATTTGATGTAGTTCAGGATGCCCTATTAAAAGACGTCAGCACAACCTGAATTCAGGAATAATAAAGGATCATTTCGAGAACATCAACAGTCATCTAGCTGATCGTCACCACCTTATTACAACCTAATTAACATAGCGCTGAGACATGTTCATTCACTGCACTGCCTCAGCGCTTTTTATAAATAAATTACAAAACTACAAAGTCGGCTATCAATTCTCTCAGCTGAGCACCTTAAGTCCTTGGGCATGAACAGAAAACTTGTTGTCAAAAATAGAACTTTCATTGATTAAATTCTGATTCCCAATGACAGAAAAGGCCTTCTGATTACCGAATCCTTCTTGGAGTATTTGACCAAAACGTGCCAAGTCTTCGCTCGTTGTTGCCAAAGCCTGATTCATATATGTGACAAAATATTCTTTTCCCTTGCCCGATATATACATACGCAAAGCCAATCTTCCAGTTTTTTGAGCTGTTAAAGGGGGATTAAACTTGGACATCGAACCAATAATCGCCACTTCTAAGGTCTGTTGATCTATTTCTTTGGCCAATTGCGACAAATAATTTCCAGCCTCGCCGTAGATCGAAAGCGTGCGCTCTAAGTGAGGATCTCTATATGAATAACTGCTAATATATCCCAAATCGGATACGATCAGTCCCGCCCCGTATGCACCACCTTGGGCACGCACCTGATTATGCATATAGTCCAGTGACAACAAGGACGCAGCCACATGCATGCTGCCGTCATATTCGATCCCAGCATCGGCAAAGTCGAACGTCTGAGCCACATATTGCACTTGAGATGCTGTACCGAATCCTTCATTGCGAATACCAAGGGGAGCAACTTCTAACCTTTGTTCGTAGGATTGAATCGGCCAACTCTTTACCAATGGTTCTAACTGCTGAATAATTGTCGGTAAATCTTCTGATGCCGCTGTCAAACCAATAAACATATCGTGACGATTAATTAACCGCTCTCCCAATTTTGCCAACCGCTTCGCCAACGTAGAGCCGACATCATCCCAGCGGTTAAGATAACTACAAAGTTGATCATAAAAAGCCAAGCCCGACAGGGCATCTGAAACCACGCCTCCCGGCAAAAGATACGCCTGGGAACGCTGCATTGCATAGACATGCCCTGCCGACGATATTTGTAACTCATAGCGGGCGCGCAGACGCACTAGTTCTTCTTTTATCCGATCCAAATCATCAAACCGAGTAGTCTCTAATATTTCCTGCAAAAGGGCAACTGACTTGGGCCATTGGTCAACCAAGGCCTTGATGCCGACAACCATGTAAAGATGAGGGTCTTCGGTATCTAATTTATTATATTGGTTAACGCCTACACTAATGCCGCCGCTCTGCAGATAAATTTCACTCTCCAGATCCTGGTAACTGTACTTTTCCGTGGCCAAATTTGTTAATAAAGCCGTATAAAGACGAGCATCTGTCAACTCCGTCAGAGAAAGGCTATTCAAACCAAAGCAAATCTCCGCATATACCGTCCCACCAGTAAACATCGGTACAGTGATCACAGGCCGTCCTGCTAATTGAGTCCCTACACTGTCAAACTTTAAGATATCTCGATCTACATCAGAGAGGGATAGTTTAGGAATAGTCGCCAGATCTTCTTTTGAATCTGGTGTCTGCTGCCACTCTTTAAAAACCTTCTGTTGAGCAATTAAGTCCGCAAATTCTTCATCCGTCAAAGTGCGACGGTGAGCCTCTAACCGCTCCATCAAAGCAGTTTCCTTTTTTTCATTTAACCCAATTTCGGGATAACAATCCACAACCAAGCGGTGAGGGTTGTCTATGAAATATTTGCGTAGGGCTTTTTCATAAGCATCTCCAACCAACTCCTCGCGCAGTTGATGAATAGGTTCGTTAAACCGCAGTGCAGCCAAGGGATCTTGGTCGTATAACCAAGTTTCCAGCGACTGGATAAAATAACGTACACCTCGAGTTGTAGCGCCCTCGCACTCCCTGAGAGAGAACTCCAAACGATTCAGTGCAGCTTCAAGCTGTTTGCGATCGACACCTTCCTTGGCAATTTGAGTCAGCTCACCCACAACGATTTCGTCAAAAGCAGCCACCCCAGCGGCACTTGCATTGATCATGCCGACACCAAAAAATGATTGATAAAGAGACTCGGCAAATGAAACGACATCTTCAGCCAACCCCTCCTTTAAAATGCGCTCGCGAATTCGACTGGCTGCATTTTCAAACAAAACATCGCAGAGCAATTCCAGCCTCATTTGTTCCAACATTGGCAAATTAGGCTCTACGCACACCGACCAAGATGCGTAATGTTTACCGGTCGGATCATCTCCGCTTGGCAGGCTATAGGCAGCTGTCCGCTTCTGAGGTTTTACAAACGGCGCTTGGACTTTCAATTCAGATTCGACTTCTAAGGCCTCAAAATTACTTAGATATTCGGCATCTATATAGGAGAGACGATCTGCTAAATCAACGTCTCCATAAATAAACAGATAGCTGTTTGAAGGATGATAATAGTGGCGATGAAAAGCGAGAAACGCCTCTTCTGTTAAATCAGGGATTACCGCCGGATGACCACCGGACTCGAAGCCATAAGCTGTATCAGGATACAGTCCTGCCATCGTCTCTGCCAATAAAACCGAACTGGGATCAGAATAGACGCCTTTCATCTCATTATAGACAACGCCCGAAAGAGTCAAACGTGATTCGTCCTGATCCATTTCCTGTTCAGACGGATTGATCGGTACTACTTCATAGTGCCAACCTTCCTGTTGAAATATCTTTGGTTCATCATATATGGCAGGATAAAAAACGGCATCTAAATAGAGATCCATCAGATTATAGAAGTCTTTGGTGTTGCGCGATGCGACGGGATAAATCGTTTTATCCGGGAAAGTCATCGCGTTAAGAAATGTCTGCAGCGATCCTTTCAACATATCCATAAACGGTTCTTTGGTCTTATAGCGCCGAGAACCTGACAGTACACAGTGTTCCACGATATGAGCTGCTCCTGTCGAATCTAAGGGTGGTGTGCGAAAGCCAATCCCAAATACTTTATTGTCATCATCATTAATTAAAGCTAAGAGACGAGCACCATTCTTCTCATGGCGAAAGAGCAGCGCTTCACTGTCGGTCTCCGCTACGGTCTCCCGTCGTTCCAGTCTAAAACCATGATAAATTTCATTTACAGTCCAATTTTGCATAAGTATCTCCTTGTATATCAATAGAGAAGTGTAAACTCCTCAGAGCATTTCTGTTGATTTAACCGCCCATAGACATAGTGCCCAAATATCTTCATCGCCAACTATAACATCTATTGGCAACAACATTCCTATGCACTACCTCTACTGGCAACACCACATACCCGCCATTTTATCATGTATTCATCGATCAATAGAACCTACAAACTACCTTTGTTAATCCCCCTCTTCTCGTTTCTATTTCCACAGGAGCAACTTAAGCGGTACAAAGAGGTCATTCTAATTTTATAAAAGCAGCCTCTGGTAGATTTCAGCGAGTTAATGATTATTTGCTTAATTTGTGTCTTTATGTTTGCTTACTCATTTATGTAGCAGGTGTGTTCTCCGTTTAACCGATCTGCTACAGCCGACCAGTCGGCAAAGTGACCACTTCCGATCGTATCCTGGGCATCTTTGTATTCAAAGTCTGACCGGCATAACAGACAGTGTGTTTACCATAACGGCAGTTTAATTCATAAATCGCCCGATCTAAACGTTCAAAATGATCGTGACGTCTATACTCCTGCAGATAAGACTGTTGACGCGGCACCCGGGCGGATATCAAGGCAATTGCTCTAATAGTCAAGGCGCGAACTTGTTGACAGTACCAGCTAAAATTAGCACGAAACAACTCCATCGCGACGTGACATAGACGCCGACTGGATTGCGTCGGAAATGGCAACGGAGATTGATGCTGACGGGTGTACAAGTCGTTCGTTTTTATTGTGACTTGAATCCCCCTGGCGCACAATTCATATTCAAAAAGTCGCCGCGATACTTCCTGCGCTAATTCCTGCATAATACCTTGAACTTCTCGCTCGTTATGCAAGTCAGCTCTACAGGTGACGCCGTTACCGACGCTCTTGATCGGCAACGCCTCGCCAACTTCTAATACCGGAGCATAATCTCTGCCGTTAGCAAAATGCCAGAGATAAATGCCATTAATACCGAGTAAATTGCGCAAAAATTCTGGGTCACAGGCGGCTAATTGTCCAAGGGTATATATATTAAAACGCTGTAACCGTCGCCGGGTGGCCCGACCGATCCCAATCATCATGTCAACCGGCAGCGGCCAAACAATCTCACGAAATTCATCTGGCGCAATCACCGTCGTAGCGTCCGGCTTCTTCAGGTCACTGCCGAGCTTAGCAAACACCTTATTAAAACTCACACCAACCGATGCCGTCAGATTTAAATCCTGCTTGACATGCCGTCGCAGTCGATCGGCTATATCAATGCCGTCACCTAACAGATGGGTACTGCCCGTCACATCCAACCAACACTCATCCAGACCGAAAGATTCCACCTGACTCGTATACTGGTTATAGATCTCACGACTGCGACGGGAATAGTAAATATATTTCTCATAATTAGGTGGCACGATTAAAATATCCGGACACTTTTGTCTCGCCTCCCATAGAGCCTCGCCAGTCTTGACGCCACATTTCTTAGCCTCTTCCGATTTTGCTAAAACAATACCGTGACGATCTTCTTGGGAGCCACCTACTGCAAGGGGTCTGCCGCGCCATTCTGGATGATCAATCAACTCTACCGATGCATAGAAACTGTTCATATCAATATGGAGAATCGTCCTTTTCATAATCTGTCCTTCCCCTGTCTTTCAACTGAACTGTGTCACCTCTGACTTGACAATAACTTGCACTTTTTGTACCATTAGTGCAACAGTTTCGCACCTTCTCTACGTGGTGCAATGATAGTGCATTATTTATGCACTGTCAACTGTGAATTGGTGCAAGACAGATTTTTCATTGAAAATCTAATGGATCAGCAGGAAAGTTTTAACTATAGTCCCATCCGACCCAGACAGGAGATAAACATGACATTAGGGGATAAATTAAGAAAAGCGCGTGAAGAGCGCGGCGTATCTCAGGCCGTTGCGGCCGCAGGCGTCGGCGTTTCCCTGCGCACATATAAGAGCTATGAATTAAACGAATCTACACCACAAAATCGACAAATTATGGAACGTCTCGCCGACTACTACGGTCTTAATATCAATTATCTTTTGACCGTAGGCGATGATTTTGTTTTTTCTGCAGAGGAGAAATATGGCTCGAAAGGTCGTCGCGAAGCCCGAGAACTGATCGACCAAGTGATCGGTCTCTTCGCTGGAGGAGAGATGAGTGAAATAGATCGAGATGAGGCAATGCAGGCGATCCAACAGGCGTACTGGGACGCCAAGAAAGAAAATACAAAGTACACCCCAAAGCGTTATCGAGATGACAGCGATAAAAAAGAAAAATAAGCGGATTCTATGTTACCTAATGAATTCATAAAAAAGAAAGCTGCTCAGCTAGTGCGTATTCACGAAACGAATGACCCTCAGCAATTATGTCATAAAATGGGCATTACGATCTATTACCGCCCCTTTGACACCTTGCTGGGTATGTATGCCGTTATTAAACGCAAGCGCTGCATTTTTGTAAAAGATGATTTAGATGAACACCAAGAGCGCCTTGTCATTGCCCACGAAATCGGACACGATCAGTTGCACAAAGCACTGCTCCGCGAACAAAAAATATGGCAGGAGTTTACATTGTTGGACATCACCACCCAAGCCGAGAGGGAAGCCAACCTCTTTGCCGCCCATCTCCTGCTAGATGATGACGACGTGATCTCAATGCTGCGAGACGGCTACACCGATGAACAGATCGCCCGTCTATCTAAGGTCGATTTAAATTTAGTTTTGCTCAAATTATTATCTATGGAAGATCGCTTGGGAACCACATTAAACCTGCGCCATCAACCACCTAGCGATTTTATAGCTGAGATATGAGAGGTATGACGGGAATCAAGTCATAGATTGGAATGCGATTCAGATATGGTCTCATCAAAATTAATTCTTTTACGTTGTGGCAGATACTGCATAGCAATGCGTGTCTCCGGATCTACATCAAAACAATACAAAATTAGTATAAATAACCACTCTGCCGGTTTCATAACCAGATAGACCAGATCAGCCAGCCACGGCCTGCGAATATGCCGGGCAATGGGATAGCCCCACGCATCATAAAAAGCTCTGATCCGACGGTGAAAACGAGGCAAACGTTCTGCTAATAAATCTTCAAAGGCATTAGCTGTGGCTAATTGACGATTGACGATGACGCGGTGACCGTGTCGCTCACCATAGCGAATAGGCTTCACTAAGAAAGGATGTCCCCCTGCTGCGACAGTACAGAGATAATGTTCATCAAAATAGACATTCGGCGGCGGGATTCTTTGGGACAAACGCCAATCGGCAGTATCGGTGAACATCTTAACGGCCGCATCTGGTCCTTGACCAAATAACAGCAATAGGATTAGTAGTAAACCGC